>JBILDR010000008.1:0-54038 GCA_044352515.1 Polaromonas sp. | reverse complement strand
TTTTCTATCGGGCTGGTGTTCATGGCTATTGCCAGCGTGGACTACTTCATTGGCTCGACGCAGCAGATCCTGCAATTGCCCGATTGGCTCAAGGGTCGCACTGAGCTGGGCAGCGGTGCCTGGCAACTGGGCATGGGCCACTACCGGCTGTTCATCATCGCAGTCTGTCTGGCGCTGACGGTGGTTTTGCAGTTCATCCTTTCGCGCACCCGCTTTGGCAGCCGGCTGCGTGCATCGGTCGACGACCAGCGGGTGGCCGCCGGCCTGGGCATCAACGTCAACCAGGTGTTTCTCTCGACCTTCGCGGTCGGCTCGGGGCTGGCCGGTCTGGGCGGCGCGTTGGGCGCCGAGGTGCTCGGCCTGGACCCGAACTTTCCGCTCAAGTTCATGGTGTATTTTCTGATCGTGGTGGCCGTCGGCGGCACCTCCTCCATCAGCGGGCCGCTGCTGGCGGCGCTGCTGCTGGGCATCGCCGATGTGGCGGGCAAATACTACATCCCCAAGCTGGGCGCCTTCATCGTCTACACACTGATGATCGTGATCCTGGTCTGGCGGCCGCAAGGCCTGTTTGTGCGGCAAGGGGGCAAATAAGATGAAGGCGCAAGACGCATTGCTGGGCGCCAGCCGCATGAAGGCCTGGGAGCTGGCGCTCTGGCTGGCCTTGCTGGCCTCGCCCTTGGCCCTGCCCACGCACGCGCTGATCATCAACGAGATCGCGATCGTGGCGCTGTTCGCGATTTCGCTGGACCTGATCCTGGGCTACAGCGGCATCGTCTCTCTGGGCCATGCCGCTTTCTTCGGCCTGGGCGGTTATGCAGCGGGCCTGCTGGCCAAGCACATCAGCCCCGATCCGTTGACCGGTCTGCTGCTGGCGGCAGTGGTGTCGGCGCTGGCTGGCGCGCTCATGTCGCTGACGGTGCTGCGCGGCAACG
Organism: Polaromonas sp.; assembly: GCA_044352515.1. Classification (GTDB taxonomy): domain Bacteria; phylum Pseudomonadota; class Gammaproteobacteria; order Burkholderiales; family Burkholderiaceae_C; genus Polaromonas. The sequence goes on along the minus strand of JBILDR010000008.1, from coordinate 53,106 downwards.
ACCTGACCCGCCTGATGGTCACGCTGGGCTTTGCCCTCATCCTGTACGAGCTGGCCAACAAGCTGGACTGGCTGACCGGCGGTGCCGACGGCCTGCAAGGCGTGACCATGGGACCGCTGCTGGGCCGCTTTGAGTTCGACCTGTTCGGGCGCACGGCCGCCTTGTATTCGCTGACCGTGCTGCTGCTGGTTTTCCTGGTGCTGCGGCGGGTGGTGCATTCGCCCTACGGCGCCACACTGATGGCCATCCGCGACAACCGGCTGCGCGCCATGTCCATCGGCATCCCGGTGGCTTCGCGCCTGGCCTCGGTCTACACCCTGGCGGCCGGTATCGCCGGCATGGCCGGCGCGCTGCTGACGCAGACCACCGGCTTTGCATCGCTGGACCTGTTCGATATTCACCGCTCGGCCGATGTGATGCTGATGCTGGTGATCGGCGGCACCGGCTGGCTCTACGGCGGTATCTTCGGCGCAGCGGTGTTCAAGGTCATGCAGGATGTGCTCTCGAACATCACGCCGCAGTACTGGACCTTCTGGCTGGGTCTGTTCCTGGTGGTGCTGGTGATGGTGGGCCGCGAGCGTCTGGTCAGGCCGCGCAGCTGGTTTGCCCGCGGCAAGACGCAGGAGGCGCGATGAGCGAGCGCGAGGCCCAAACCACCGTGCTGCACGCGCAGCAGCTGGTCAAACGCTTTGGCGGTATCACCGCTACCGACCATGTGACGCTGGAGCTCAAGAAGGGCGCACGTCACGCGCTGATCGGGCCCAATGGAGCGGGCAAGACCACCTTGATCAATCTGCTGACCGGGGTGCTGCCGCCCACAGAGGGCCGCATCGTGCTCGACGGGCAGGACATCACCGATCTGCCGCCACACCTGCGGGTGCAGCGCGGCATGGTGCGCACTTTTCAGATCAACCAGCTGTTTGACAGCCTGAGCCCGCTGCAGACCCTGGCGCTGACCGTCTCGCGCCAGCAAGGTCTGGGCGCGCGCTGGTGGCAAAAGCTGGGTCGCAATGCGCAGGTCATGGCACGTTGCGAGCAGTTGCTTGAGCGCTTTCACCTGAGCGAGGTGATGAACCAGCCCACCCGGGTCTTGCCCTATGGCAAGCGACGCCTGCTGGAGATCGCGATTGCCCTGTCCTGCGAGCCGCGGGTCCTGTTGCTCGATGAGCCGGTGGCGGGCGTGCCGGCTGGCGAGCGCGAGGAGCTTTTGCAGACCGTGGCGGCGCTGCCGGCCGATGTGTCGGTGCTGCTGATCGAGCACGATATGGACTTGGTTTTCAGCTTCGCCAAGTACATGACGGTGCTGGTCAACGGCGCGGTCCTGACCGAAGGCGAGCCCGAGGCGATTGCCAACGACGAGCGGGTCAAGGCGGTTTATCTGGGCCACGGCACCGAAGCCACGCTGGAGGATGGTCATGGCTGAGCTGCTGCGTATCGAAGATTTGCGCGCCGGCTACGGCGAGGCGGTGGTGCTGCAGGGCGTGAGTCTGGCGCTGGAGCAGGGCCAGACCCTGGCCTTGCTGGGGCGCAATGGCACCGGCAAGACCACGCTGATCAACACCCTGGCTGGCGCCACCCGTCAGCATGGCGGGCGCATCTATCTGGGTGTGGGCGCACAGCAGGTCGATCTCTCGCGCCTGCCCTCTTTCGAGCGCGCTGCCGCCGGCATAGGCTGGGTTCCGCAGGAGCGCAACATCTTCAAGTCGCTGACGGTGCATGAAAACCTGACCGCAGTGGCCAGACCTGGCCCCTGGAGCCCGCAGTCGGTCTATCAGATGTTCCCGCGCCTGGCCGAACGCAAAGGCAATCTGGGCACGCAACTGTCGGGCGGCGAGCAGCAAATGCTGGCCGTCGGGAGGGCGCTGGTGCTCAACCCGCGCCTGCTGCTGCTCGACGAGCCTCTGGAGGGCCTGGCGCCCATCATCGTCGAGGAGTTGCTGCGCGCGATCGCCCGCATCACCCGCGAAGAAGGACTGAGCGCCATCATCGTGGAGCAGCATCCCCAAGCTATTTTGGCCATCTCGCAGCAGACAGTGGTGCTCGATCGCGGCACCGTGGTCCACCAGGGGACGGCGGCACAGTTGCAGGCCCAGCCCGAACTCCTTGACAGCCTGCTGGGCGTGGCCCGCTGAATCTGTGCAGGGGCAGCCGGTAATGGCGCTGCGCAAGTACCGCCGTGATCTTTGCGCCAAAGTAAAAACCGTCCGAGTTCAAGACGCCGTACTGGCGGGGCATGGGCGATAGGCACCCCCACCTACAATCTATAAACAGTCGCAACTGCGACAAGCCCGCGCCCCCATAAGACTCAAAGCAGGAGTAGACATGCCCACCCAACAAGCCGACGACCAAAACAACCGGCGGGAAGGTCTGCGCCGCGCAGCGCTCATCTATCACGAGCTGCCGACGCCGGGCAAGCTGGCGATCACCGCCACCAAGCAGCTGACCAATCAGCGCGATCTGGCCTTGGCCTACTCGCCCGGGGTGGCCGCGCCCTGCGAGGAGATCGTCAAGGACCCGAACAACGCCTACAAATACACCAGCCGCGGCAATCTGGTGGCAGTGATCACCAACGGCACGGCAGTGCTCGGCCTGGGCAACATCGGCCCCCTGGCCTCCAAGCCGGTGATGGAGGGCAAGGCGGTTCTGTTCAAGAAGTTTGCCGGTGTCGACGTGTTCGACATCGAAATCAATGAACAAGATCCGGCGCGCCTGGTGGAGGTGATCGCAGCGCTGGAGCCGACCTTCGGCGCGATCAATCTGGAAGACATCAAGGCGCCCGATTGCTTTTATGTGGAGCGCGAGTTGCGCAAGCGCCTGAAGATCCCGGTCTTCCATGACGATCAGCACGGCACCGCCATCACCGTGGGCGCGGCCATGATCAATGCGCTCAAGATCGCTGGCAAAAAACCGGAGGAGGTCAAACTCGTGACCTCGGGCGCCGGCGCTGCGGCGCTGGCCTGCCTGAACCTGCTGCTGCATCTGGGCATACGGCGGGAAAACGTGTACGTGACCGATCTGGCCGGCGTGGTCTATGAAGGCCGCACCGAACTGATGGACGAAGACAAGATCCAGTTCGCCCAAAAAACCGCAGCCCGCCACCTCAGTGAGGTGATCGTCGGCGCCGATGTGTTCCTGGGGCTGTCAGCCGGCGGCGTGCTCAAGCCCGAGATGGTGCGCAGCATGGGCAAAAACCCCATCATTTTTGCGCTGGCCAATCCCAACCCCGAGATTGCCCCCGAAGATGTGAAGTCGGTGCGCGACGACGCCATCATCGCCACCGGCCGCACTGATTACCCCAACCAAGTCAACAACGTCCTGTGCTTTCCGTATATTTTCCGGGGTGCGCTCGACGCGGGAGCCTCGACCATCACCCTGGAGATGGAAATCGCTGCCGTTCACGCGATTGCCGAGCTGGCGCAGGCCGAGCAAAGCGAGGTGGTGGCCGCCGCCTATGTGGGTGAAAAGCTGGCCTTCGGCCCCGATTACCTGATCCCAAAGCCCTTCGATCCCCGGCTGATGATGAAGATCGCGCCTGCGGTGGCCAAGGCGGCCGCCGACAGTGGCGTGGCGCAGCGGCCCATCGCCGACATGGACGCCTATCTGGAGCGGCTGCAAAGCTTTGTCTACGCTTCAGGTACCACCATGAAGCCGATTTTTGCTTCAGCCAAGATGGCCACCCGCAAGAGCGTGGCCTACGCCGAGGGTGAGGAAGAGCGGGTGCTGCGCGCCTGTCAGATCGTGGTCGACGAGGGGCTGGCGCGCCCGACCCTGATCGGCAGGCCTGCGGTGATCGAGCAACGCATCGCCAAGTTCGGCCTGCGTTTGCGTCAAGGGCGGGACTACGAGGTGGTCAATGTTGAGCTCGACGAGCGCTACCGCGACTTCTGGCAGACCTATCACCGCATGATGGAGCGGCGCGGCGTGACGGCGCAGATGGCCAAAATCGAGATGCGCCGCAGGCTCACCTTGATCGGCAGCATGTTGCTGCACAAAGGCGACGTAGACGGGCTGATCGTCGGCACCTGGGGCACCACACAGATCCACCTCAACCATGTTGACCAGGTGGTGGGCAAACGCGCCGGTGTCAGCACTTACGCCTGCATGAACGGGCTGATGCTGCCAGGCCGGCAGGTGTTTCTGGTCGATACCCACGTCAACTACGACCCCACGGCCGAGCAGCTGGCCGAGATCACCACCATGGCGGCCGAGGAAATGATGCGCTTTGGCCTCAAGCCCAAGGCCGCCCTGCTGTCGCATTCAAACTTCGGCTCCTCCGACCAGCCCAGCGCTCTGAAGATGCGGCGCACCCTGCAATTGCTGCGCGAGCAAACGCCCTGGCTGGAGGTTGACGGCGAGATGCATGGAGATATCGCCTTGGATGCACAAGGCCGGCAAGCCGTGATGCCACACAGCACCCTGGCCGGCGAGGCCAATTTGTTGGTGCTTCCTAACATCGACGCCGCCAATATTTCCTACAACCTGCTCAAGACCGCCGCTGGCGGCAACATCGCCATCGGGCCGGTGCTGCTCGGGGCGGCCAAACCGGTGCACATCCTGACGGCCAGCACCACCGTCAGGCGCATCGTGAACATGACCGCCCTGACTGTCGCCGACGCCAACGCCAGCCGCTAGTAAGGCCTGCCGCCTGAGAAAAACCGCCGGCAGCTAGGTCGGCGAGATAGCAAAGGCTAACTTATCCGCCGATAAATCCTGCCTCTCCGGTAGGCCGGTGCGGGTTAGCCCTTGCTTTTTTTATGCACATCCGTCACACTAATGGCCTGAAAGTTAAGGGTTAACCCGCGCAGCAGTCGCGGCTTGGCCCCTGAAGTTCAGGAAAGGTTTTTCATGTTGTGCAAATTGGGGAGTGGCTGGCGCCATACCCTGGCCTCGGTCCTGCTGGCCCTGACGACCGTTTTCGGTCTTCCGGCCGTTGCCAAGACGCCGAACACAGCTGACAAACCGGCCGAAACCACGATTGCCAAGGCGCAGCTGCCCGAACAAGGTCAACAAGTGTTGAACTTGATCTACCAGGGCGGGCCCTTCAAGTATGACAAGGACGGCACAGTGTTCGGGAATCGGGAGCGCCTATTGCCTTCCCACCCGCGCGGCTACTACCGCGAATACACAGTGAGGACGCCAGGGGTCGGTCACCGGGGTGCACGCCGGATCGTCTGTGGGGGCCAGCAAGCCAAAGCCCCGGACGCCTGCTACTACACCGAGGACCATTACGCGAGTTTCAGACGGATCGTGCAGTGAAGGCACTGCGGCTCCAACAGTTTTGTTTTTACCTTTTCAACCTGAGCTTTTCATGGAAAGAACCACGGAGATGGACACACCACTTCGTACTGTGAGGCCCAACATTGTTCAGTCCATACGCGCTTTTCGCGTGCAGGACTTGCAGGAGGCCGCCACTGAACTTGGCCATCACTTCCTGTATGCCAACCTGGCCAACGCCCAGAGCAAGCAGGACGTGCTGGACATGATCGCGGCGCAGTACACCTTCCCCTCGCACTTCGGCAAGAACTTCGATGCGCTCTACGACTGCATGACCGATCTGGTTCACAAATCAGGTCAGCAGCCGGGCTTCATCGTGGTGCTCGAGCATATTCCTGCCAACGCTAAATTTGACAAGGAAGCGCGCGAGCAACTGCTCGACATCTTCCGCGACGCCTCAGATTACTGGGCCGACCGAAAGATACCCTTCCGATGTTTCTATTCTTTTCTGTAGCCCGTTCCCCGGAAATTGGCCAGGGGGAACGGGCCAGCGAGGCCCAGCAAGCAGACGAAGGCGGCGAGGTGATGCCCACCGACAAACTGGTGGACGTATCGCCTTTGGCGCTGCGCATGAGCAGTCCATTTAACGCCGGCTATTGGCTCGCCGCCGCCTAAAGCGCGCAGCGATCTTGCTCATGAAAAAGCCCGCCTTCTGGCGGGCTTTTTTGTGGGTGCTCAGGAATCAGGCCAGGCTTTGCGCCAGCGCCACATACTCGGCCACCGGCACCTCCTGCGCGCGGCGCTGCAGATCAAAAGGCCGCTGGCAGCCGCGCTGCTCCAGCCAAGGCCCCAGGGTGTGGCGCATCAGCTTGCGGCGCTGGCTGAAGGCCACCTGAACCAGCTCGCTGAGCAGCGCCGCATCGAGCGCGGGCGGATCGGCCAACGGACGCATGCGCACCACCGCGCTGTCGACACGCGGCGGCGGATCGAAGCTCTCGGGCCCGACCCACAAGACCTGCTCCATCTCATAGCGCCACTGCAGCATGACGCTCAGGCGCCCATAGTCGCTGCCCGAAGGGGGCGCCACCATGCGATCGACCACCTCTTTTTGCAGCATGAAGTGCTGGTCTTGCACCAGATCGGCGACAGCCAAGAGCGCAAACAAGATGGGCGAGGATATGTTGTAGGGGAGATTGCCCACCACCCGAAGCTTGATGCTGTCTGCGAGGCCGCCCAGCCGGACCGCCAACGCGCGCCAATCCAGTGCCAGCACGTCCGACTCGATCACCTCGAGCTGCGGATGCGCACGCAGACGGGCGGCCAGATCGCGGTCGAGCTCGACCACCACCAAGCGGCCCAGGCGCTCGACCAGAGGCTGGGTGAGCGCAGCCAAGCCGGGACCGATCTCCACCATGGTTTGCCCGGGCCTGGGGTCGATAGCGCGCACAATTTCATGGATGATCGCGTCATCGGCCAGAAAGTGCTGGCCAAAGCGCTTGCGCGCGATGTGTTTCAAGCGGGGCTGCCTCTGAGGCCGGCTAAACCGGCGACTCGCGGTATTCGATGTAGGCCCGGCCGCGCAGGTCCTGCAGCCAGGTACGCAACGCCTCTTCGGTCTTGCGATCACGCAGCTCACGGCGAGCAAGCTCGCGCTTTTCCTTATCCGTCAGAGGCACCTCACGGCGCTCGAGCACCTGAACCAGGTGCACACCAAAGCGCGAGACCAAGGGCTCCGACACCTCGCCAGGGGCCAGGGAGTCCATCACCTGCTCAAATTCCGGTACCAGCATGCCGGGGGTGACCCAACCCAGGTCGCCGCCGGCCTTGGCCGATGGATCCTCGCTAAATTCCCGTGCCAATTGGGCAAAGTCCGTCACCTGCGAGCGCACCCGCTTGGCGAAATCGGCCAGCCGCGCCCGCGCCGCCGCCTCGCTCAGGCGCGGGCCGGGCCGCAGCAAGATGTGCCGCACCTGCGTCTGTACCGCTGAGTTCAGGTCGTCGCCCGGCAATTGCCGCTCGAGCAGCTTGAGCAGATGAAAGCCGGCACCGCTGCGTACCGGGCCGGCTACCGCACCCACCTTAAGCGCACGGGTCGCATCGACAAACAGCGGCGGATAGCGATCGGGGCTGCGCAGGCCCAGCTGCCCACCGCTGACCTTGTCGGGGGCGTCCGAAGCCTGGCGCGCGAGGGCTGCAAAATCGGCCCCCCCATCGAGCTGACGACGCAATTGCTCCGCCTTGGCCAGCAACACGCGCTCCTGCTCGGCCGTGCTCGCCTCAGGCACCGCCACCAGAATCTGCGCCAGATGGATCTGCGTGGGCTCGGCCGCCGCAGCCGCGGCCTGGCGCTCGACCAAGTATCGGTCTATCTCCTGCTCGCTCACCCGCACCCGAGACTCCAACTCGCGGTCGCGCAGCCGCACCACCGCGATCTCATCACGCAACTCGCGCCGGTAGCGGTCAAAGTTGATGCCATCGGCGGCCATGCGCTGCCTGAGGTCGGCCACACTGACCTGGTTTTGTCGCGCCACATCGGCCAGGGCCTGCTCCACCGAAGCATCGTCGATGCGAATGCCCACATCGGCCGCCGCCTGCACCTGTACCCGTTCGGCTATCAAGCTGTCCAGCGCCTGCCGGGCAAGGTCAGCCGCAGCCGGCTTGCGTTCACTGCGAGCGGCCAGCCGCAACATGCGGTTGCGTACATCCTGATTGGTGATCGGCTCGGAATTGACGATGGCCACAATAAAGTCCAGCGGCGTTGAAGCGGCCGGGGTGGCAACTGCTGCGCCTGCGGCAGGCTGAGCCTGCACATGAAGGGCCACCAGCACCACGCCCATCAGACAGGAGGCAGGCAGCAGGCGCTGAAAAAAGAAATTAGTCATAGTTGGAAAATCGGCTCGGTGGGCTCACCTGGTCTCGCAAAAATTGGTAACGGGTGATATTGTTCTTGAGCGTTCCCAGTGGATTGTTGCCGATGCGCGAAAAGCCCACCAGTTCAAGCTGCAGCATGATCTGGGTATTGGCCCGGGTCAAGCCGCTGAAGGAGCGCTGCAGCACCGCCCGAGCGATCCAGCAGCAGCCATCGTATTCCAGGCCCAGCACCCCATCGACCAGACGCCCGTCGGTGGCGCTGTAGTTGAGTCGACCCACGCTGTACCAGCGTTGCCCGCCCTGTCCCCGGCCCGGGCCCAAGTCCTGCCCGCGATCGCCCCACAGGTCATTGATGGGCCACTGCCAGCCTATATCAAACTGCTGACTACCGCTATCGCCCGTGGTCACCGGCCGCTGCACCCGGTAGGCCGCGCTGAGCACCCGATAAGCACTGGGATGATAACGACCAGAAATGGCCGAGCGCTGGGACTCGCGACGTTTGGGGTTGTACTGGGTCACCAGATCGAGCGCCCAGACCTGCGATGCGTTAACGGTGGCGCCGAACATCAGATCACTGATGCGCTCGGCATTGACCGGCGGCGCGCTGCCGTCCAGCGTCACCCGCTGATCGGCAAAACGAACCCGCTGGGCCATGCCCAGCCGCAAGGTCTCAGCCCCGGTTTCGGGCACCAGCAGCCGCGAGCTCAGGCCCAGGGTGACCAAATCGGCATCGGCGATCCTGTCATTGCCCACAAAATTGTTCTCGGTGAACAAGGTGGCGAAGCTAAAGCTGTTCTCCGCGCTGTCGTAGTTGGGCAGACGGCTCTGATCGCGGTAGGGCGTGTGCACGTAAAAAGCGCGCGGCTCCAGCGTCTGCACGAAGCTGCTGCCAAACCACTGCGCCTGCCGCTCAAACACCAGGCCTGAGTCCAGACTGAAGGTGGGTACAGCACGACTGGCTGCGTTTGCGCCACGCCAGTTCTCGGCAAAGCTGTAGTGGGTCGCATGGAGCTGCAATTTGGGCGTGATGTAGCCAGCCGGCCAGACCCAGGGGCTGGCCAGTTGGGCGCGGGCATACAGGCGGTCGGCATTGGTCTGGCTGGTCAGGCTGCGCAATGCCGAAAAGCGGGTGAAGTCGGTCTCGAGCACCGTCTCCAGCGGGCCTGCCGCCGAGGCCAGGCTGCTGCCGTGACGCAGAGCCAGTTGCGGCAGGCGGTCATAAGGGGGCACGATGGGCGAGAGCGGGTCCTGCAGGGTCTGCCACTGCAAAGCCCGCAAGCTGGCCTGAAATTGGCCCTGCGACCAACTCAGGCCGAGATCGGTCGGCAGCAAACGCTGGGTCAGGGCCTTGCCCTGGCGCGGGAAGTCGCGCCAGTAGTCATCGTCGCTGACCCGGTTGAGGTTCAGGTTGTAGGCCAGGTTGCCGGGCACACCCTCGCTCCAGCGCCCGCTGTGCTGCAGGGCGTAAGACCAACGCTGCTTCTCATTGATGCGGTCATTGGGCATCAGGTTCAGCCGCAAGCTGCCCCGATCGCTGCGCTCCAGATAACGCAGCTCGCTGCCCAGGTCCAGGCCGCGTTTGCTCATGAGGGTGGGTGTGAGGGTGGCGTCGTAATTGGGCGCAATATTGAAGTAGTAGGGTGCACTGAGCGTCAGGCCGCCACTGGTGTCAAGCGCGTAGGTCGGCGGCAGCAGGCCGGATTTGCGCTTGTCACTGAGCGGAAAGCTCACCGTGCCGGGCCAGGACAGAATGGTGGTGTCCTGAAAGCGCAGCCGCATATGCCGGGCTTGGCCGACCTCGGCGTCAAAATCGAAGTCCAAGCGCTCGGCGGTGAACTCCCAGGCCGGCTTCCAGCTCTCATCGTTATCGCGCTCACAGGTGGTGTAACTGGCCGACACCGCACTCATGCGCTGATCGCCCAGGAATTCGAAGCGCTCGGCCTGGCCCTGGCCGCCGCTGCGAAAACGGAACTGCGGCTTGGCGAAGAAACCCTCAAAGGTATCGATGCGCAGGTCAAGCGCCTGGCCGCTGAACACGTGGCCTGAGCGGCTCAGGCGCACCGGCCCGGTGGCCGTCAGATTTTGCGTACCCTGCTCAAGATCAATGCGCTCAGCGCGCACGGCCGTCGGCCCGCGGCGCAGTTGGGCTTGACCCTCGACGCTCAGGCGCACATCGGTCTGGCCGCTGATGCGCTCACCCGACACAAAGGCCGGTGCCTGTTGCTCACTGTCAGGCGTCGGTTTTTCGATCAACATCGGCGACAGCCGCAAAGCGGGGCCGGGCGTCTGCGCCGAGACGCCCAGCACCCAGCCCAGGGCCAAGCATGCGCCAGCCCGATGAAAAAACCGCATGCAAAAAGCTGGGCGCATCGTGAATATGAGATAAACCCGTCTGTCGAGTCCGTCCTCGTTGAACAATTATCCATGACCCATCCTGCCTCCAGCGATGCACAAACCCTGCCCGCAGCCACCAGCACGGCTGCGGTGACCTGGGCTGACCCGGCCCGCCAGAGGGCCTTCGAGCATTGGCTCCAGGCCATCAGCGCCGCCCGCCCTGTGCAGCCCGCTAGCTTGCGGCCCGCTTCAGCCGATGCCAGCTTCAGGCGCTACCTGCGCGTGAACGGCGAGGATGGCCAAAGCCTGATCATCATGGACGCGCCGCCCGACAAGGAGGACTGCCGGCCCTTCGCCCGGGTGGCCGAGTTGATGCAGCAGGCCGGGCTGCGGGTGCCGCAGGTCCTGGCCTGGGATCAGGGCCAGGGTTTCATGCTGCTGAGCGATCTGGGCGCGCAGACCATGATGCAGACCATCCAGACCGGGCCGGCGCAGGCCCTGCCCCTTCGTGGGCAGCCCACCCATGATCTGTTCCTAGCCGCCATCGATACCCTGGTGCGCTGGCAAAGCGCCTCCCGGCCGGACCTTCTGCCACCCTATGACGACGCCCTGCTGGCGCGCGAGCTCAGCCTGTTCCCCGAGTGGTATGTAGGACGCCACCGGGCCCTCACGCTGGAGCCGGCGCAAGAGCAGACCCTGCAGGATGCCTTTGAATTGATACGGCAGCACAACCTTCGGGCGCTCGGTGGCGCACGGGTCTATGTGCACCGCGACTTCATGCCACGCAACCTGATGGCCAGCGCTGCGGGCGAGCCCCTGGGGGTGCTGGACTTTCAGGACGCGGTCTACGGCCCCATCACCTATGACATCGCCAGCCTGATGCGCGATGCCTTCATCAGCTGGGACGAGGAATTCGTGATCGACATCACCGTGCGCTACTGGCAGCAGGCGCGCAAGGCGGGCTTGCCGGTGGGGACGGACTTTGGCGAGTTCTACGAGGCGGTCGAGTGGATGGGTTTGCAGCGCCACCTGAAAATCCTGGGCATCTTCGCCCGCCTGACGCTGCGCGACGGCAAGGCGCAATACCTGGCCGACACGCCGCGCTTCATCGCCTATGTGCGCCAGAGCGCTTCCCGCTACCGCCTGCTCGCGCCCCTGCTGCGCCTGCTCGAACAGATTGAAGGCGGCGCAGTGCAGGCCGGCTACACCTTCTGACCATGCCGCGCTTTTTTGTCCCCGGCGCGCTGGTCGCCAAGCAGAGCCTGGCGCTGCCGGCCAGCGCCGCCCGCCATGTGCAGGTGCTGCGTCTGCAGCCCGGGCAGGAGATCACGCTGTTCAACGGCGAAGGCGGGCAATGGCAGGCGCGCATCTCCGCGATGGGGCGCAGCGATGTGCAGGTTGAGCTGCTGCAATGGCAGGCCACAGAGCGCGAACCGCAGCGGCGGGTGCATCTGGGCCTGGGCATGCCGGCCAATGAACGCATGGACTGGCTGGTGGAAAAGGCCACCGAGCTGGGCGCGGCCAGCCTTTGGCCCTTGCAGACCGCGCACAGCGTGCTGCGCCTGAGCGGCGAGCGCGCCAGCAAGAAGCGGCTGCATTGGCAGGCGGTGGCGACGGCCGCCTGCGAACAGTGTGGCGGCAACCGCCTGCCCGAAATCGGCCCCATCGCCGATTTGCCGCACTGGCTGGCCAGTGCCCCGAAAGCGCCGCTGCGCTGCCTGCTCTCGCTCGACGCACAAGCGCTACCGCTGGACACCTTGCTTGCACAGGCCAGCGCGCAGGCCGAAGTCGTATTCCTCAGCGGTCCTGAGGGCGGCCTTTCGGCCGGCGAGGAGGCGCAAGCGAGAGCCGCGGGCTTTGTACCCGTCAGCCTGGGCGCACGCGTGCTGCGGGCGGAGACCGCCGCCCTGGCCGCTTTGAGCTTGGCCGTGCTCGCTCGCGGCGGCTGAGCGGGTACACCTAGCGACGGCAGGCGCGTCGCACGGGGGTCAAGGCGCTACAGGCAGTGGCTGTATAAACGAGCCCTTATGAATGCAAACCTGTGGCTGCTGGTGGCCTGCCAAGGCCTGTTTTTTACCAACAATGTGACCTTCATCGCCATCAACGGTCTGGTGGGCCTGAGCCTGGCGCCGCTGGGCTGGATGGCCACGCTGCCGGTCATGGGCTATGTGGTCGGGGGGGCGCTATCGACCGGTCTGGTGGCGCGCACCCAAAAGAGCCTGGGCCGCAAGATGTCCTTCCAGATTGGGCTGGCCGTTGGCGGCGCCTCGTCCCTGCTGTGCGCCTGGGCCGCCTACAGCAGCAACTTCTGGCTGCTGGTAGCGGCCACGGTGGTGGCCGGCTACTACAACGCCAATGCGCAGCTCTACCGCTTTGCGGCGGCCGAGCTGGCCGCGCCCGCGGCGCGCGAGAAGGCGGTGTCGCTGGTCATGGCCGGCGGCCTGATCGGCGCGATTGCCGGGCCCAATCTGGCGGCAGCCACCAAGTCCCTGACAACGGTGCCTTTCGCCGGCGCGTATTTTTCGCTGGCTCTGGTGGCTGTGCTGGGCATGCTGGTGCTGTCCTTCATCGAGTTTCCACCAGCGCCGCCCAAAACCCATGCTGGCGGCGGTCGGCCGCTGTCGGAGATCGCTCGCCAGCCCACCTTCATCATCGCTGCCGGGGCAGGGGCACTCAGCTATGGGGTGATGAACCTGCTGATGGCGGCCACGCCACTGGCCATGCAGACCTGCGGGCTGCCGTTTTCCGATGCTGCACTGGTGCTGCAATGGCATGTGATCGGCATGTTCGCGCCTGGCTTTTTCACCGGGCATCTGATCAAGCGCCTGGGCACGCTCAATGTCATGACCATCGGGCTTATTCTCAATATTGCTTGCGTCATCGTGGCGGTAGCCGGCGTGGACCTGAGAAATTTTGAGATTGCGCTGTTCCTCCTGGGCGTGGGCTGGAATTTCCTGTTCACCGCCAGCACCGCCCTGTCGCTGTCGACCTACCGACCGGAAGAGCGCGACAAAGCCCAGGGGGCGCTCAACTTCTGCGTCTTCGCTGTGATGGCGGTGTCCTCCTTTGCCTCGGGCGTGTTGGTCACCTCGCAGGGCTGGACCTGGCTGAACCTGGGCTCCCTGCTGCCACTGGGCATCACCGGCGCGGGCCTGGCCTGGCTGGCCATCAACCGGCGCCCACCGCCAGCGGCCAGCGCCTGAACTTGGATTTGACCCTGGCCCGCCAGGATTAGGCGGGTAGCTGGGACATCACCTGCGCCACTGCAGTGGTGAGCTTCTTTGCGTAAGGCACGTGTAGGAATTCATTGGGCCCGTGCGCATTGCTCTTGGGCCCGAGCACGCCACAGACCATCATCTGCGCCTTCGGAAAGCCCTGACTGAGCAGACTCATCAGCGGAATAGTCCCACCCTGACCGATGGTGGCGCAAGGCGCGCCAAAACAAGCTTGCGAGGCGCTTTGCAGGGCCTGCTCCAGCCAGTCGGCCGTCGTCGGCGCATTCCAGCCATTGGCCCCGCCACCTCCTTCGAAGGTGACCTTGGCCTGATAGGGCGCGTTGTCTTCCAGCAGGGCTTTGAGGTCCTGCACCGCACGCGCCGCATCGACCAAAGGCGGCAGGCGCAATGAGAGCTTGAAGGCGGTGTAGGGCCGCAGCACATTGCCGGCATCGCGCAGGGCGGGCAGGCCCTCAGCGCCGGTCACACTCAGGGTGGGCCGCCAGGTGCGGTTGAGCAGGGCCTCCACCGGGTCTCCGGTCATGGGCAGGGTGGGCAGGCTGGCGCCGCCGCAATCGTGGTGGGCCCAGGGAAAGCGCTGGTAAAGCTCCTCGCCGAGGATCTGCGCGGTCACCTGTGCCTGCGCCAGCCTGTCAGCCGGCACCTTGCAGTGAAACTGCGGCGGCAGCAGGCGGCCGGTCGCGCTGTCTTCGAGCCGCTCGAGCAGGTGGCGCATGATGCGAAAGCTCGAAGGCACCACGCCGCTGGCATCGCCCGAATGCACGCCCTCGGTCAGCACCTCGACCTTGAGCGTGCCGGTCAGGTTGCCACGCAAACTGGTGGTCAACCACAGCTGATCGTAATTGCCGGCGCCCGAATCCAGGCAGACCACCAGGGCCACATCGCCCAGCCGCGGCCTGAGCGCGTCCACATAAGGCAGCAAGTCGTAGGAGCCGCTTTCCTCGCTGGTTTCGATCAGCCCGACGATGCGCGGATGCGGCAGGGCCTGGCTTTTGAGCGCCTGTATGGCAGCGACGCTGGCATAGATGGCGTAGCCGTCATCGGCGCCGCCGCGACCATAGAGCTTGCCGTCCTCGTAATGGGCGGTCCAGGGACCGAGGTCGCTGCGCCAGCCCGCAAATTCGGGCTGTTTGTCCAGGTGGCCGTACATGAGCACCGTGGGCTGTGCGGCGTTAGAGCCTGCGGGCACCGGGCGGGTGGCGGCCACCTCAAAAAAGATGACCGGTGTGCGCCCGGGCAGTCGCAGCACCTCCAGCCTTAAGCCAGGCACTTTTTGCGCCTGCACCCAATCAGCGGCTTGCCGCACCACGGTATCAATATGGCCGTGCTCTGCCCACTGCGGATCGAACATCGGTGACTTCGCGGGGACGGCGATGTAGTCGCTCAGCCGCGCCACGATGTCCTGATCCCATTGGGCGCTGATTTGCTCCAGGGCCAATGCACTGTTGAGAACGGCGGCGGGCAGCGGGGCATTCATGGTGGGCTCCAAAGGTTCAGGGCAGCAAAGCCTCAGTGTGCGCCGAAATCCAGGGCCTGTGTTGCTGCTCGAAATCCGCGACTCAGGAGCCGCGCTGCAACTTGAACACCGCCCGGCTGGCCCGGGCATTGGGCCACCAGCGCACCGGCCGGCCCTCCTGCAGGCCAAACTCATCGAGGATGCGCAGCTGGTTCCTCTGCGCCAGGGCACGAAAGTCGCGCAAGGTACCGACTCGGATATTGGGCGTGTCATACCACTGGTAGGGCAAGACCTTGGTCACCGGCATACGCCCGCGCAGCACCGCCAGCCGGTTGGGCCAGTGGGCAAAATTAGGGAAGGCGACGATGGCGGTGCGACCCACGCGGGCGGTCTCACGCAGCATCACCTCGGCATTGCGCAGGTGCTGCAGGGTGTCAATCTGCAATACAACATCAAAGGAGCTGTCGGCAAACAAAGCCAGCCCCTCTTCCAGATTGAGCTGAATCACATTGACGCCGCGGGCCACACAGGCTTGCACATTGGCATCGTCAAGCTCGACCCCGTAACCGCTGCAGCCGCGCTCGCGCATCAGGTAAGACAGCAGCTCGCCGGTGCCGCAACCCAGGTCGAGCACCCGTGAGCCGGTTGGCACCAAGGCGGCCAGGGTTTGCAGGTCGGCGGAAGCTGAGGCCTGGTTCACAAACTCACCCGGTCAAAGTAGGAGCGCACCACCGCCGTATAGCGGGGGTCGTCGAGCAAAAAAGCGTCATGGCCGTGCGGTGCATCGATTTCGGCATAGCTCACGTCACGCTGATTGTCGAGCAGGGCCTTGACCAACTCGCGGCTGCGCTTGGGCGAAAAACGCCAATCGGTGCTAAAGCTCACCAGCAAAAATTGGGCGCGCGCAGCTGCAAAGGCCCGGGCCAGATCGCCGCCATGCGCGCGCGCCGGGTCAAAATAATCCAGCGCCCGAGTGATTAGTAAATAGGTATTGGCGTCAAAGTATTCGGCAAATTTGTCGCCCTGGTGGCGCAAATAGCTCTCGATTTCAAACTCGATGTCCTGGGTGGTGAACTGGTAGGGGCGACCTGCAGTGAGCTGCCCGGCCACTGCCCTGAGCTCGCGGCCGAACTTCTCGTTCATCACATCGTCGCTGAGATAGGTGATGTGTCCGATCATGCGAGCGATGCGCAGGCCCCGCTTGGGCAAAACCCCGTGACGGTAAAAATGCCCGCCGTGAAAATCGGGGTCGGTCACGATGGCGCGGCGCGCCACCTCGTTAAATGCAATGTTCTCAGCGGTCAAGTTGGGCGCGCTGGCCACCACTACAGCGTGGCGTACTCGCTCGGGATACTGCAAGGTCCAGCTTAAGGCCTGCATGCCGCCGAGGCTGCCACCCATGACCGCAGCCAACTGCTCAATGCCCAGGCGGTCCAGCAGCCGGGCCTGGGCATGGACCCAGTCTTCAACGGTGAGCACCGGAAAGTCGGCGCCGTAGATCTGCCCCGTCTCAGGATGGCGGTGCATAGGCCCGGTCGAGCCGAAGCAGGAGCCCAGGTTGTTGACGCCGATGACAAAAAACCGATCGGTGTCCAGCGGCTTGCCCGGTCCGATCATGTTGTCCCACCACCCTTGTGAGCGCGGCAGTAGCTGTCCCTGCGCATCCAGGTAGACACCCGCCACATGGTGCGAAGCGTTGAGCGCGTGGCAGATCAGCACCGCGTTATTGCGCTGGGCGTTGAGCTGGCCGTAGGTTTCATAGCTCAGGTCGTAGGCGCGCACGCTAGCCCCGCTGGCCAGGGCCAGCGGCTGCTCAAAATGCATGGACTGCGGCGTCGCGATGAGTGTCAAAACTGGCCTCGGAAAATACAAAACCCGGCATCGCTAAGGCGATCCGGGCTGTGCGGGTGTCGTCTTTAGCTGAATTTTTTGAGCGCCCGCAAGCTGAGCAAATCGGCGCTGAGTTGGGAGTATATCCCGCTCAAACACCCGATTTGAAGCTCGGCAGTGCCAGGGCAAGCAGCCCCAGTACCGCAAAAATCAGCGCGCTGATGCGGTGCACCAGGGCGATCGGCAGGCGCCGGGTCAAGCGCTCGCCCAGCCAGACCACCGGCACATTGGCCAGCATCATGCCCAAAGTAGTGCCCACCACCACCTGCAGCAGCGCGTCATAACGCGCCGCCAGCATGACGGTGGCCACCTGGGTCTTGTCGCCCATCTCGGCCAGAAAAAACACCACCACCGTGGTCAGCAGGACGCCAAAGCGCGGAGCGTCACCGCCTTCGCCCTCATCGAGCCTATCAGGGATGAGCATCCACACCGCCATGGCCAGAAAGGACAGGCCCAAGCCCCAACGCAGAATTTCGGGTCCAAGCACGTTGGCGATCCAGACGCCCAGTGCACCGGCCAAGCCGTGATTGGCCAGCGTGGCGATCAGAATGCCCAGGGCGATGGTCCAGGGCCGCTTGTAGCGCGCGGCCAACACCAGCGAGAGCAATTGGGTCTTGTCACCCATCTCTGCCAAGGTCACCAGACCCGTGGAGACCAGCAAAGCTTCCATGAGTGCCGGCATTTTATTACGCAGCCTGCGCCGGTCTGGCCATGAGGGGCCCCTAGGCATGCACCGATGATGGGCGCAAGCCACGCTCAGCACGAACAAGGCGCATTTCTTGCTTTATTTTGGTGCGGGCGCTGTAACCCATGGATTTATGCACCAGGTTGCAGCATTTTTATGTCTTTAAGCCAAAAATTCTTATGGAAGCACTGAAACAGGGATCAGATGCATTGTTCATCTTGTTAGGGGGCATCATGGTGTTGGCCATGCATGCGGGGTTTGCCTTCCTGGAGTTGGGCACGGTACGCAAGAAAAATCAGGTCAACGCTCTGGTCAAGATCCTGGTCGACTTTTCGGTCTCCACCGTGGCCTACTTTTTAGTGGGCTACAGCGTGGCCTATGGCAGCAGCTTTTTTGTCAGCGCCGAAACCCTGGCCGCCAAAAATGGCTACGAGCTGGTCAAGTTTTTCTTTCTCCTGACCTTCGCAGCTGCCATCCCGGCCATCATTTCGGGCGGCATCGCCGAGCGGGCGCGTTTTTACCCGCAATTGATCGCCACGGCGGTCATCGTTGGCCTGGTCTACCCGTTTTTTGAGGGGATCGTCTGGAACCAGGCCTGGGGCGTACAAGCCTGGATCAAGGCTCAGACCGGCGACGAGTTCCATGATTTCGCCGGCTCCGTGGTGGTCCACGCGATTGGCGGCTGGCTTGCGCTGCCGGCCGTGCTGTTGCTGGGCGCACGCAGCAACCGCTACCGCAAGGACGGCGCTATTTCGGCCCACCCGCCGTCAAACATACCGTTTTTGGCCCTGGGCGCCTGGATTCTGACGGTGGGCTGGTTTGGTTTTAATGTGATGAGCGCACAGACCATCGACAAGATCTCAGGTCTGGTGGCTGTTAACTCTTTGATGGCCATGGTCGGCGGCACCCTGGTGGCGCTGATCCTGGGCCGCAATGACCCTGGTTTTGTCCACAACGGTCCTCTGGCCGGCCTGGTGGCCGTTTGTGCGGGCTCGGACCTGATGCACCCTCTGGGCGCCCTCGTCGTCGGTGGGATTGCGGGTGCCATTTTCGTGGTGATGTTCACGCTCACACAGAACCGCTGGAAGATCGACGACGTGTTGGGCGTCTGGCCCCTGCATGGGCTGTGCGGCGCCTGGGGCGGGGTGGCCGCAGGACTGTTTGGCAGCAAGGCGCTGGGCGGTCTGGGTGGCGTCAATCTCAGCGCGCAATTGCTGGGCACGGCGCTGGGCGTGGCCTGGGCTTTGCTGGGCGGCTGGGTGATTTATGCCACGCTCAAAGCAACCATGGGCCTGCGCCTATCGCAGGAAGAGGAGTTTGAGGGGGCAGACCTCAGTCTGCACCGCATTGGTGCGACGCCGGACCGTGAGGTGAACTGGTGAAACCGGCGTGAGGCTTTGCTTGGTTCTGGGCCGCACCGTCAGCGAGGCCCAAGCGCTAGGCCACGGCCAGCGGTGTTTTCTCACCACAGATGCCCAATCAGGGGTAATTACCAGTTACTTTTATATACCCTTTCGCCTGGGGCTCGCGCATAATGGTAGAAGCGTGGCCTGAAAATGGCCCGCTAATTGGGTGATCGGTCAGTTTCGCGCGCTGTGCTTTCGGGACTCCATCGCTTTTTTCTGTGTTTTAGAGGAGTCCCTGAATGGGCAACAAACTTTACGTCGGCAACCTGCCGTATTCCGTGCGCGATGAAGATCTGCAGCAGAGCTTTTCGCAATTTGGCTCTGTGACCAGCGCCAAGGTCATGATGGAGCGTGACACCGGTCGCTCCAAGGGCTTCGGCTTTGTCGAAATGGGCAGTGATGCTGAGGCACAAGCCGCCATCAACGGCATGAACGGCCAGTCGCTCGGCGGCCGCAGCGTCGTCGTCAATGAGGCTCGCCCGATGGAAGCACGTCCTCCCCGTAGCTTCGGCGGCGGCGGTGGTGGTGGTGGCGGCGGTTACGGCGGCGGCGGCGGCGGCGGTGGTCGCTCCGGCGGCGGCGGCTACGGTGGTGGTGGTGGCGGCGGCGGCGGTGGCGACGGTGGCTTTCGCAGCCCCTATGGCGGCGGTGGCCGTGGCGGCGGCGGCGGTGGCCGCGGCGGCTACTGAGCCCTCACCGGCTTGAGGCACCCCAGCGGGTGCCTTGATAAACAAGGCCTTGCAGTTTGCGCTGCAAGGCTTTTTTGTTTCAACGCGGCGCCAAAGTGGCCTTGACCCGCCCCTTCAACTCGACCACACGGCTTTGATGGTCGTAGCTCAGGCTGTCGGCCGAAAATCGGTCCTGTCCACTGATCAGCACCGCTGGCTGAGGTGAGCGCAGCCAATTTTCTTGCGTGTTGATGATGAGCAGTTCGCCGCGCAACTCCTGACGGGGCCACTGCCGTCCGTCTGCCTGGGGGCCGGCCTCGCGAACCACCACCGCGTTTCCCATCAGCTGCATTTGCGAGCCGTCGTCCTGGGTGCGGGCCTTCAAGGCGGTGGCGCGGGTGACGCGAGCATCGGGCCCCACGGTGAGTAGACGGGGCTGGTCGACCTCCAGAGTCTTGTTGTCGCTGTAGTGGCGGATCTCGGCGCCGGCCAATTCGTTTTGAATGCGCCCAGAGGCGTCATAGGTCTTGATCACCGCGCCGCGCATGAAAAAATCCACCTCATGCGCCCGCGCCTTGGGCTTCTCCTGAGGCTGGCTAAGCGCAGGTGTGCGCTGGACCATCCAGTAAGTGGCCAAGGCCAGCGCGCCCATGAGCAGCACCGGCAGGTATATCGAGACGGACTCCCAGCCGCGCTGCAGCCAACGGCCGCTGCGGCCGAGCAGCGCTGCGGCCAGGCCCATCAGATCAGCAGGACGCGTCATTGCAAATACTCGTCCAGGATTTGCTTGTAGCGACCGCTGGCCACCAACAAGATGTCACACCACTGGCGCGCCGCCCCATGGCCGCCGCAGGCCTCGGTCACATGATCGGCCAGGGCGCGCACCTCGACATGGGCATTGGCCGGCGCCGCGCTGATGGCCGCGCGGCGCATGACCGGCAGATCAGGCCAATCGTCGCCCATGGCAGCGGCCTGCGGCCAATCTAGCCCCAGGGCCTGCAAGGTTTTTTCTGCCGCCGGCACCTTGTCCTCGGTGCCGAAATGGGCATGGCTGATACCCAGCGCCTGCACCCGTGCCCGCAAGGCGGGGCTGTCCCGACCGCTGATCACCACCGGCGTGATGCCAGCGCGCTGCAGCATTTTCAGACCGTGGCCATCGAGAGTGTGAAAGCGCTT
The DNA here is from genome assembly GCA_044352515.1 of Polaromonas sp. Classification (GTDB taxonomy): domain Bacteria; phylum Pseudomonadota; class Gammaproteobacteria; order Burkholderiales; family Burkholderiaceae_C; genus Polaromonas. The sequence goes on along the minus strand of JBILDR010000008.1, from coordinate 32,170 downwards.
GATGGTTTCGGACGCACTGGCCGCTGCATCAGCCAGAGCAGAGACCGCCGCACGCTCGCTGAAATACAGGCCACCGTCGGTGAGCACGCCATCGACATCGAAAAAGGCCACGCGCACGGGCTGCGCCTGCAGCAGCAACTCAGGCGCGATCTGCAGGGCCGGCATGAATGAATCGCTAAAAGACAGCTTGCCCATCAGATCACCTTGGCCCGCATCAGGTCGTTGCTGTTGAGCGCCCCGACCAGCTTGCCCTGTGCGTCGACCACCAACACGCTGGTGATGCGGTGGAGCTCCATCAGCGCTGCCGCTTGCGCTGCCAGCGCGTCGGGCCGCACGGTGCGCGGGCCCCGGTGCATCACGTCTTGGGCACACAAGCCCCGCAGATCCTGGCCTTTTTCCACCAAGCGGCGCAGATCACCGTCGGTGAAAATGCCCTGCACCGCGCCCTGGGCATCGACCACTGCTGAGGCACCCAAGCCCTTGCTGCTCATCTCGCGCATCAAATCAGAAAATGTCGCTTGCGCGCTGACCTGCGGCACCGCCGCGCCCGAGCGCATGACGTCGGCCACCAGCGTGAGCAGCTTGCGACCCAAGGCGCCGCCCGGGTGCGAGCGCGCAAAATCCTCAGCTTGAAAGCCGCGGGCATCGAGCAGCGCCACCGCCAAGGCATCGCCCAGGGCCAATTGCGCCGTCGTGCTGGCTGTCGGTGCCAGGTTGAGCGGGCAGGCCTCCTGCGAGACGCTGCTGTCGAGCACCACATCGGCGTGTCGGGCCAAAGGAGAGTCCAGTCCGCCGGTGATGGCGATCATCGCCACGCGCTGACGGCGCAGAGTCGGCAGCAGGCTGTTGATCTCCTCGCTCTGGCCGCTGTTGGAAATGCCCAGCACCACATCGACCTCGGTGATCATCCCCAGATCGCCATGACTGGCCTCTGCAGGATGCACAAACAAGGCGGGTGTGCCCGTCGAGGCCAGGGTGGCGGCGATCTTGCGCCCAATATGGCCACTCTTGCCCATGCCCATGACCACCACCCGACCGCGGCAAGCCAGCATCAACTCCACCGCGCGCACAAAAGGTTGACCGACCCGATCAGCCAGGGCCTGCACCGCGGCGGCCTCAATGCTGAAAGTCTGCTTTGCCAAGGCCAGGCATTGCTCGGGGTTCAGGCCAGAGGAAGAGCTCATGTGAGCATTCTAGTCAGCGACCCGCGCGGGGCAGACCATTTCCGACCTGAAGCTTGCTCGCCGGAGCATCGGCTACCATGAACCAATGTCTGGGCTAGAGCTGACCTTGTTTTACCTGCTGGCTGCGGTGCTGGGGGTGGTCGCCTGCCGCTCGCTCAAGCTGCCGCCCATGCTGGGCTACCTGGCCGTCGGGGTGCTGATCGGACCCAATGCACTGGCGCTGGCACAAAGCGCCGATAGCGTTCACTACCTCGGGGAGTTCGGGGTGGTGTTTCTGATGTTCGTCATCGGACTGGAATTCAATCTGGGCAAGCTGCGCGCCATGCGCCAACATGTGTTCGGACTGGGCCTGCTGCAGGTGGTGCTGACCATGGCGCTGATCCTGGCCGGCGCCTTGTTGCTGGGTTACCTGGCGCCGCGGTTGTGGAACCTGTCCTGGCAAGGCGCACTGGCCCTGGCCGGCGCGGCGGCCATGAGCAGCACTGCACTGGTGGTCAAGCTGCTGTCCGAGCGGCTCGAGCTCGACAGCGAACACGGCCACCGCGTCATGGGCGTGCTGCTGTTCCAGGACTTGGCGGTGGTGCCGCTGCTGGTCCTGATTCCGGCGCTGGGCTCGCCGGCCGAGCAGTTACTCGGTGCGCTGGCCCTGGCCATGGTCAAGGCGGCTGTGCTGGTCGGGCTGCTGCTGACCGGCGGCCAGCGGGTGATGCGCTGGTGGCTGACGCTGGTGGCGAGGCGCAAGAGCGAAGAGTTGTTTGTGCTCAATCTGCTGTTGGTGACCCTGGCGCTGGCCTGGCTGACCGAGTTGGCCGGCCTGAGCCTGGCACTGGGCGCCTTCATTGCCGGCATGCTGATTTCCGAGACCGAATACAAACACCAGGTGGAAACCGATATACGGCCCTTCCACGACGTGCTGCTGGGGCTTTTCTTCATCAGCATCGGCATGATGCTCGACTGGCGCGAAGTGGCCGAGCATTGGCCGCTGGTGCTCCTGTTGCTGCTGGTGCCGGTGCTGATCAAGCTGGTATTGATCGCCCTCCTGGCCCGCAGCCTGGGCGCCAGCGACGGGGTGGCGCTGCGCACCGGCCTGTACCTGGCGCAGGCCGGCGAGTTCGGCTTTGTGCTGCTGGCGCTGGCTCAAGATGGCAAGCTGGTGCCGCCGCAGTTGCTCAACCCGGTGCTGGCCGCCATGGTGCTATCGATGCTGGCAGCGCCCTTCATCATCATGCAGGCCAATGCCATCGTCATGAGGCTGGTGGCCAATGAGTGGATGCAGCAGTCGCTGCAGATGACGCAGATCGCTCGCAAGGCCATCAACACCACGCGGCATGTGATCATCTGTGGCTATGGCCGCTGCGGCCAGAACCTGGCGCGCATGTTGGACAAAGAGGGCATTGCCTATATCGCCCTGGACCTGGACCCGGACCGGGTTAGGCAGGCGGCAGCAGCCGGCAACTCGGTGGTGTTTGGCGACGCCGTGCGCCTGCCCTCCCTGATGGCCGCGGGCCTGGCCCGCGCCAGCGCCGTGGTGGTGACCTACCTGGACACACCCAGCGCGCTCAAGGTGCTGGCCAATGTGCGCGAACACGCGCCAGCGGTGCCAGTGATTGTGCGCACCGTCGACGACCACGACTTGGAAGCCCTGCAAGCGGCAGGCGCCACCGAGGTGGTGCCCGAGGCCATTGAAGGCAGCCTGATGCTGGCCAGCCATGCGCTGGCCCTGGTGGGCGTGCCCATGCGCCGCGTGATCCGCGTGGTGCAAGAGCAGCGCGACGCGCGCTACAACCTGCTGCGCGGCTACTTTCATGGCGCCGACGACATGGGCGAGCACGAGGTGGACCAAGAGCGCCTGGCCACCGTGAATTTGCCTCAGGGCACCAGGCTGGCTGGCAAGCGGCTGGAGGCACTGGCCTTGCACGCCATGGGCGTGCGGGTGCTGAGCTTGCGCCGAGCGCAAGGTCAAACCGTGGTCCTGGCCGAGGACAGCACGCTTGAAGGTGGCGACACCTTGGTGCTCTCGGGCCGGCCTGCTGGTCTGGCCTTGGCCGAAGAAAAGTTACTCAAATGATCCAGCGCCGTATTTTTTTAAGCGCCACCAGCGCAGCTGCACTTGGTCTGTGGGCAGGCCCATTCACCCAAATTCAGGCCCAAGCCCCAAACAGCGACGCCACGGCCTTTGCACGGCTGGTGACCCAGGGCGGTTGTGCCGTGCTGATTCGCCACGCCCAGACCGAGTCCGGCATTGGCGATCCGCCCGGTTACCGCCTGGACAACTGCAGCAGCCAGCGCCAGCTCAGTGCAGCTGGGCGAGCGCAGTCCGAGCGCATGGGCCAATGGTTTGCGGCCCGTCAACTCAAGCCCAGCGCCGTGCTGAGCAGCCAGTGGTGCCGCTGCAAAGACACGGCCTCACTGGCTTTTGGACTGGTCACCGAATGGACGGCGCTGAACTCGACCTTTGACCAAAGCGCCAAGCAGCCGGCCCAAACCAGCCAACTGCGCGAGCGGCTGCGGCAGATCAAGCCAGGCCAGTTTGAGGTGTGGCTGACCCACCAAGTGAACATGACGGACCTCAGCCGCGAGTACCCGGCCATGGGCGAGGCTTTTGTGGTCGATGATGCGGCCCGCTTACAAGGCCGCATGGCTTTTGGCTGAGGCCTTGTTTCAGCGCGGCCCGGCCGCTCAGGGTTAGTCCCGCTTTGCACGACCCCGATCGCTACCTCACCATCGCGCCATGCCGCGCACAGCCACCACCGTCACTGACACACTGAGCAGCCACTTGGTTCCGGTGCAGTCCTTTACCGACGGCTTGGTCGGGCCGCGCTTTGGCATCCGTTCGCAAAAAATGGCCGCCGGCGACAGGCGACTGCACCGCCATGATTACTTCGAGATCCTGTTTTTCGTGGCCAGCGGCACTCAGCAGCGCATCTACTTGCGCGACTACCTGAGCCGGCGCGGCAGCATCTTTTTTGTCTCACCCATCCTGGGTGGCGCTGGACGGCGCGCCGGGCTTTTCACCCTGGCTGATGCGCAAGGACATGAGCCTGGGCCTGGACCTGGCCAAGTCGCTGGAGATGCCCATGCCCCTGTCGAATGCCGCCAGGGATTTTCTGCAGGCGCTGATCAACTCCGGCGACGCCGAGGCGGACTTCACGCAAGGGTTGATGCAGCAGCAGGCCCGCGTGTCGGGCTTGGAGATGGCGCCGGAGAAGGGTGCAGGCCACTGAAGCTGCTGGAGAAGGACTCTAAACGGCGCTGAGCAAGGTGAACTGGCTTCGCGGCAAAAGGCGGCGAAAGTCCCGGTCAAAGCTCACCAGATGCTCCCCCGCATGCAGCACGGCCGCAGACAGCCAGGCATCTGGCACATCATTGCCACTGAGCTGCTTATTCAGACAGAGTTCACGCAATATCGACCACTCCGGACCCAAGGGGGCCAGATTCACGCCAGGGCCAGCCAGGAGCGCATCGACGTAGGCCACGGCATCCTCGATTGGCGTGGGCTGCTGAAAAATTCGAGGGCTGGTCACCAATCGCAAAAAGCTGGCCATCACCATGGGCATGAGCGTGAGCGCCGTGCCCGCTGCTGCGGCAGCCAGTGCCTGTTCGAGCCACTTGCGCGCCACCTCGTGGTGTGGGTGATCCACGCGGGATGCGGCCACCAACACGTTGACATCAGGCGTCATCGCCCATGGCCTCGAGCATGGCCTTGTTGCTCAGCGGATTGACGCCCGCCACCAGACCACCCCGGCCCGTGTAGACAGGCAGGCGAATGCGCGAACGCCTGGCCTGCGCCTGGGCACGAAGCCGCAATTGCAGGCCTTCCTCGATCAGTCGGGTCAGGCTGGTGCGCTGCTGGGCTGCCAGCGCCTTGGCGTCCGCGAGCAGCTGATCGTTGAGATTGAGCGTGGTCTTCATGGGCCCATGATACAGATTTCTGTACCCGACTTTCAAGCCCCAAGCTGGGGCGCCCCTCAATCTTGAGGCTTGATCCCCGCAGCCTTGACGATCTGCTCGCAGACCTTGAACTCCTGCGCCAGGAAGTTCCTGAAGCCGTCCACGGTCATGGGCAGGGGGTCTGCGCCCAGCTTGGAAAAGCGTTCCTTGACCTCGGGCGATGCGAGCGCGGCCTGCACTTCCTGGTTCAGGCGCGCCACGATGGCCGGCGGTGTGCGCGCGGGCGCGAACAGGCCTATCCACAGGGTGTAGGCCGAGTTGGGCGCACCCGCCTCTTCGGTGGTGGGCAAGTCTGGCAATTGCGATGAGCGCTCTTTGGAGCCCACCGCCAAGGCCTTGAGCTTGCGATCTTTGACCGCACCCATGACCGAGACGCCAGGCGCAAAAAACCAGTCCACCCGTCCGGCCATGACTTCGGTCACCGCCTCAGGCGTGCCTTTGTAGGCGATGTGCTCGGCGCTCAGGCCCGAGGCGATGCGAAATTTCTCGGCGTTCATGTGCGTGCCGCTGCCCACCCCGGCCGAGGCGTAGTTGAGCTTGCCGGGCTGCGAGCGGGCTGCGGCCACGAGCTCCTGCACGGAGTTGAACGGAGACTGGGGGCTGACCACCAGGATGTTGGGCAAGCTGCCCAAGGTGGCGATGCCCACAAAGTCGGTGGCGCTGTCATAGGGCAGGCTTCGGTAGAGCTGCGGGTTGACGGTGTGCGCGTTGGAGTTGGCCAGGATGGTGTAGCCGTCGGCTTCGGCCTTGGCCACCATGGCCGCGCCTATGGTGGTGCCGGCACCGGCGCGGTTTTCAATCACCACCGTCTGGCCCATTCGGACCTGCATGCGCTCGGCCACGGCGCGCACCAGCAAATCGGTGGCGCTGCCCGGGCTGATGGGCACGATGATCTTGATCGGTCGGTTCGGATACGCGCCCTGGGCAAGGACGCCCGTGGCACCCAGAGCCAGCGCAAGGCCGGCCAGCATTCGTCGTGACAATGTCATGGCAGTTGCTCCTTTGATTAAGCAGTGCACGGACAGGCGGTGCGCCAGTTGCCCGCATCGGAAATGATCAGGGGATGCGCGTGACCGGCGTAGGGCGTCTGCGGCGGCAAGCCGGCGCTCTTGGCATAGCGGCCGTACTCCTTGAAGGGCAGCCAGTCCTGGTTGATGCGCGGCGCCGGCAGGGCCATTTTTTCGTAGCTGCCCGCACCATAGGCCACCCGGCCACCGACCATGGTCATCACCGATTCGAGGTTGCGTATCTCGTCGACTGGCACCGAGAAGTAATCGTCTGAGAGGAACACCAAGTCGGCCAGCTTGCCCACCTCCAGCGTGCCCTTGAGATTCTCCTCACGCGACATCCACGCGCCGCGCTCGCTGTACATGCGCAGGGCGGTGGTGCGGCCTTTGTGGTCGATAGCGACGGTCGGTTGCACAGCCGGATGAGCTTGGGCTGATCACTCCAGCTTGACGCCGGCGATCTCGATCGCTTTCTTGAACTTGGCCAGGTTGTTGGGAATGTTCTCCTGGTATTCCTTGGGCATGCTGCCAATCACGGTGGCATCCATGGCGTCCTGGCGTTGAGTGGCGGCTGGATCCTGAGTACGCGGGCGAAGGCGCTCGAGAGCTGGTCAACCGCCGACTTGGACGTGCCCTGACGCTTTGGCTACCACCTGGTGATCAGTCCCGGTAATGCGCGCAGTCCCATGGTGCAGGCCTTCCGGCAGTGGCTGCTCCAGGAAGCGCCGGCTGCGGTCTAAGGCTTGGCATGCGGTGGTGGGCAGCGGTGCGCGCCGATCAGGCCGCCAGGCGATAACCAATGCGCTGCGACAACGAGAGTGACGCAGCCCGGAGCCCGCATGACAGGGCCTCGATGCGCGCCTGATCGTCCTGCGCGCTGGCCACCGCGCACAAGGCCAGCACCAACCGCCCCTGTGCGTCGTACACCGGAGTGGCCATGCCTGTGCGCCCCAGCTTGGGCTGGCAGCTCATGGCGATGCCAATAGCGCGAACCGCCTGCAACTGCTGTGCATGTTGGCGGCGCAGCGTGTCAGCCTCCTGGGCTGGCAGATTCAAATCGGCCAGCGCTTCCTGACGAACGGGTTCGACCAGCTCATCGGGCAGCAGTGCGCTGAACAGCAGGCCAGTAGCTGAGGACAGGGGCGAGACCACGATGCCAGTGCGCAGCTCGGGCCAGTCGCCGCCTGCCGGGGCTTCCCAACGCACGATGGTCGCACCACGGTTGCCCCACACAGCCACCCCGATGGTCACGCCCAGGCTGGCAGCCAGTTCGGGCAGAGCCGTGCAGGCAAGTCGCACCACATCGTTGTGAGCGAGATGCGCCGAGTTGCCCTGTGCAATCTGCAGGTTCATCTCGTGCTCGAAGGCCACCATGTACTTGCCGCGGGCAAATGCCAGTGGACGGCGCTCGTTGCGCTCCACGCCCAGCACCTCGCCCAGATAGACCAGGTGGTCACCGCCGGGGTAGGCCGCGACCTTGCGGCACTCGATGTAGGCGCAGCAATCGGCCAGAGCGGGCAGCCCGCCGAGTCGGCGCTGCACAACGAGGTCCTTGAACTTGTCGGTCCCAGAGGTGGCAAAGCGCTGCGACAGGTCGCGCTGCTGCTCGGCCAGGATGTTCACCATGAAATGCTCGGCGCTTTGAAACGCCGAAAAACTCTTGGCAGCCCTGGCCTGGCTCCACAGCACCAGCGGCGGATCCAGCGATACCGAACTGAAGGAATTGGCCGTCACACCCTGGTCCTGGCCCTGTGCGTCCACGGTCGTGATCACGGTCACGCCGGTCACGAAACTGCCAAAGACCTGGCGAAGTTCACGCTGATCCATGCGCACTCTCCCTGGCGACGATACCCTGCGCGCACAGGTCATCAATCTGCGCAGCAGACAGGTGCAGCAACCCGGCCAGCACCTCCTCGGTGTGTTGGCCGAGCGCGGGCCCCGCCACGGGATCGGCCAAGGGAGTGTCGCTCAGGCGCAGGGGCAGCGCGATATTGGGAAGCCAGCCGACCTTGGGGTGGGGCACGCGCGTGACCAGGCCACGGTCGCGAACGTCCTCGGAGTACAGGGCTTCGCTGAGCGAGCGCACCTCGCCGGCTGGAATGCCGGCCTCCTGCAGGTGCTGATTCCACTCGGACCAGGGCCGCTGCGAGAAGCACTCCTGGGCAATGCCCTCGATCCAGTCGCGCGCCTTCACGCGCTGCCAGGCCTGCTGCAGGTCGGGATGAAAAGCGATGTCCTGCCGACCAAACACTGTGAACAACTGCTGGAACATCTTGGTGGTGCCGCAATTGATAACGAAAAGCTTGTCGCTGGCGCGGAACGAGCCAGCGGGAGCCGCCTCCAGGTTCACGTTGGCGCTGCGCTCGCGCTCTTGGCCCGAGCACAGAACCTGCATGGCCGCATAGCCCACCATGGTCATGGCGGTATCAATCATGGCCACTTCGACTTGCTGGCCCTTGCCGGTGCTGTGGCGCGCCATCAGCGCGGCCAAAATGGCGTTGCCCGCCATCAGGCCAGTCGACATGTCGATGACAGCTGGCCCAGCCCGCACTGGATCGCGGTCGGGGTAGCCAGTCATGGAGGTGAAGCCACTTTCCGCCATCACGATGCTGTCAAATCCCAGCCGACTGGCGGACTGGCCGTGGCGACCATAGGCCGATACGCTGCAATACACAAGGCGTGGATTCAGGGCGGCGCAGGTCTCGTAGCCCAGGCCAAGCCGTTCCATCACGCCAGTGGAGAAGTTCTCGACAATCACGTCGGCCTGCGCGACCAGCTGACGCAGCAGCTCCACGCCCTGGGGCCGTTTGAGGTCGACCGCTAGGCTGCGCTTATTGCGGTTTGTCCAGAGGAAGGGCGCGCCCTGGGTCGGCAAGTCGGCGTCGATGGGCGGGTACTTGCGAAAGCTGTCGCCACCGGCGATCGACTCCACCTTGATCACATCCGCACCCAGGTCGGCCAGGATCAGGGTCGCCATGGGGCCGGAGACGAACTGGGAGAAATCGATGACACGCACCCCAGCCAACGGCAGCGGTCGATCGGCAGGGCGGGCTTGCCCTTGGGGCAGCATGTTTTCAATGTGTTCTTTTTGCAGCATGTCAGCCGTGCTCCTGCGTGAAGGTATGGAGGGTGTTCATCGGTGCCCGAGCGAACAGATCCGTTTCACAGCCCAGACGATGGGCACGGAAAAGGCAAGGCGGGGGCGGAAAATCTCGTCGTGCGCACAGCCCATGACGCGGCGAGGCTCCTTGCTTTGGGCATGAGCGAGATATCCTGTTTTTTAGTTTATCTTATGTTAGCATAACAGTTATCTCAAATAAAGATGCCACATCCTTCCCTTGATGCACAGGCTCGCGCTCAGGCGCAGGCCCACACCCCCGGCGCTGTGCGCAGGCGGTCGGGTTGCCGACAAAGGGAGGTGGGCTCAGTTGCCCGTGCTGATCTTGGCGCGGACCACGTTGGCGATCTCGCGCGCCAACGCTTTGACCGGTGCGGACTGCGCACGCTCGCGCATGCTGGCCAGATAGACGGTGCGCTTGAGGATGGGGACCAGCGAAATGGCCACCAGTTCACCAGCCGTCACTTCCCGCGCGCAAGCCACGAGCGGCAAGATGGTGCAGTAGCGGTCATTGCGCAGCACTGCCTTGGTCATGCCCAGGCTGTCCAGCCTCAGCATGGGGTCAAGCTTGAGGCCGGCCTCGCTGAAGTAGGCGTCGAACAAAGCGCGCGAGCCATGCGGCGCGGCCGGCAGCACCATGTCGAGCCCCAGCAGGCGCTCGCGAGAAATGCTCTTTTCCTTGGCCACCGGGTTGTTCGGGGTGCAGATGAGCATCATGGGCTCGACCACCAGCTTTTGCATCGTCAGCTTCTGGGTGGTCGATTCATGCAGCACGATGGCCAGGTCCACCTGCCCGGTGGCCAGGTAATCGTAGACCTGTCCGGTGGAGGCTTCATAAGCAACCAGGTAAACGTCAGGGAAGGCCTTGACGAAGCGCTCGACGACCTCGGGCATGTAGACGTTGGAGAAGGTCGGCGGCGAAGCGATCGAGATCTGGCTGGTGCCCGGACGGCGCTTGGCCTGATCAAGCAGATCAATGGTGGAGGCCATCTCCTGCAGGATGATTTCAGACTGCTTGTAGAGCAACTCACCGGCCGGTGTGAGCGTCACACCGCGGCCGGTTCGCAACAGCAGTTGCTCACCCAGCTCGACTTCGAGTTGCTGGATCTGGCGGCTGATGGCAGATTGGGCCACACTGAGCACCGCTTCGGCGGTGCTCAAGCTGCCCAGTCGAGCCACATGGAAAAAGTAAAAGAGTCGACGGGAATCGAGCAGGCTGCGCGACGAAATGTCGGAGACGGAACGCTTGACGCGCGAGACGGACTTGGATTCCTGATTCATCGTGACGAGAAAAACCTTAATGACTGTATCAACATAGTAGCTCAAGCCCAAGGAGCATCATGAACCCCAAACGTCAAGCCTGCATCGTCGGTGTTGGGCAGACCGAGTTCACCCGGCACGGCGGCATCATGAACCGCAGCCAGTTCCAGGTGGCCGCCGAAGCCGTGCTCAGCGCCTTGGCCGACGCCGGGCTTTCGCCCGAAGACATCGACGGCTTTGCGTCCTTTTCCAACGACGCCAACGAGGCGGCCCTGATGCAGGTAGCCCTGGGCGTGCCCCAGCTGCGCTGGAGCTCCATGGTCTGGGGCGGAGGCGGGGGCGGATCGTGCGCAGCCATGGCGCAGGCCACCACGGCGGTCGAGGCAGGGGTGGCCGAGGTGGTGGTGGTCTACCGCGGCCTGTGCCAGGGCCAATCGCGCCGCTTCGGGCGCTTCGGCGAGGGGCGCACGCATGGCAACTTCGTCCATCCTTTCGGCCTGTTCGCGCCAGCGCCCATGCTGGCCATGGTCACCCAGCGCCACATGCACCTTCATCCGCAGATCGAAGCCAAACACCTGGGCATGGTGGCTGTCAATGCGCGCGCCAATGCCAACCGCAATCCGCGGGCGGTGATGCATGGCAGACCCATGACCCTGGACGATTACTTTGCCTCCCGCTTCATTGCCGAACCTTTTCGCCTGTTCGACTGCTGCCTGGAGTCTGACGGCGGCTGCGCCATCGTCATCACCCACCGCGACCGCGCGCGAGATCTGCGGCAGGCGCCAGTGGAGGTGCTGGCGGCCCAGCACGGCAGCGGTCCGGGCTGGGGCACCGGGCCGCTGGCCAGCCACAACATGCCCGATGCGGACTACAACTCCACCAACGCCAGGCGCATGGCCAAAGAGCTCTATGCCCGCGCCGGGGTCGGACCCGCCGACATCGATGTGGCCCAGATCTACGACCACTTCACAGGGATGGTGCTGATGGCTCTGGAAGACTACGGTTTTTGCGAGCCAGGCGGAAGTGGCGAATTCGTGGAGCAAGGGCAAATTGCCTGGCCCCAGGGCAAGCTGCCCATCAACACCTCGGGGGGGCAACTTTCCGAAGCCTATGTGCACGGGATGAACGTGGCCATCGAAGGGGTGCGCCAACTGCGCGGCGAATCGACCTCGCAAGTCCAGGATGCGCGCCTGTGTCTGGTCACTGGGGGGCTGGGCACCTCGCCCACCAGCGCCATGATCATCGGGAGGCCCTGATGGCACTCTTTGACAGCGAGGTGCTCGCGCCGCACCCGAATTTCGATGACCGTCCTTTCTGGGACGCCTGCAACCGCCGCCAGCTGTGCTTTCAGCACTGCGCGGACTGTGACACCGTGCGTCACCCCCCATCACCCGTGTGCCCGCGCTGCCGGTCCTTGGCCGCCGCCTGGAAACCGACGCAAGGCCAGGGCGAGTTGTTCAGCTACACCGTGGTGCACCACGCCAGCCACGAGTCCGTCCAGGCCCAGCTGCCCTACGTGGTGGCACTCGTGGTCTTCGACGATGTGCCGGGCGCCCGGCTGGTGACCAACATCACCGGTATCCCTCCTGCGCAGGTGCGCATCGGGATGAGGGTGAGCCTGTGGTGGGACGAAATCGGGCACGGTCGCTTCATCCCCCGCTGCGAGCCAGCCGCAGCAGGCGGCCCGGACCGCTGAGCCGATCACGCCGCCCCTCAGTTGTCGGGGCCCATGCGGTCCCAGTCGAACAGGGGCGGCTCACCCTGGATAAAGCGTTCCAGGGCCGCCGCGTGCGCCGGCGTGGTGGAGGCGATGCCCTGGCCGCTGGCCTCGAAGTCCCGCACAGTCTCGTAGCTCGATTCAAAACTGCGGTTGAGCATGCGCTTGGTCTGAGCCAGGGCATGGGCCGACGCGCCCACAAAGCGCGCAGCGAAAGCGCGCGCCTGCTCGCGCAGCAACTCTGGCGGGTAAATGGCATGCACCAAACCCAGGGCGCGGGCCTCCTGGGCCTCGAGCGCACGTCCGGTGAACATCATTTCCTTGGCTGCGGCCAAGCCAATGAGGCGTGGCAAGGTGTGCAGCGCCGCCAGGTCCGGAAGCATGCCAATGCGGATAAAGGACGCAGCAAATCGCGCTCGCGTGGAAGCCAGCACGAAGTCAGCGGCCAGGGCCAGCGACAGACCGGCCCCAAAGGCTGCGCCATCGACCGCCGCCACCACCGGAATGGGCAAGTCGCGCAGGCGCCCAAACCACACATGCGCCGCGCCCACGCGCCGCTGCATCGCCTCTGCCGAGTTCACGGCGGGATCGGCGCTGGCCAGCCGCTCCTTCAGGCCCTTGAGATCGCCGCCGGCGCAAAAGACGCCGCCCTCGCCAAAGATCACCAGCGCCCGTACGGCCGGGTCCCCCTCGATGCGGTCCAGCATGTCCGCGTAGTCCTGGCGCAGCTCCATGGAAATGGGGTTGCGCCGCTCGGGCCGCTGGTGGGCGAACTCGGCAACGCCAGCCTCCAGGGTCAGCCGGGATTCGCGCAAGTTGAGGATTTCTACAGTCATGAGGGTCTCCGGGAAGGGCAGGCATCAGGCCATCGCATGACTGCACAGATCTTTTGTGCAATCTCAATACAGCATACTTGATATGCTGTTATAGTAATCCAAAAGAGCCACTGACCAAGTAGCAATGCAATCAGCGGCACAAAAGACAAAGGAAAGGCCATGACGCAGGTTCTTGAGCAGCAGGGATGCAGGGCATGAACCTCGAACGGGTACAGACCCTGAAATTTCCCACTGTTCGGCAAAGCTACGACAGCCGCGACGCCATCCTGTATGCGCTGAGCCTGGGCTATGGCGACGACCCGATGGACCGCGGGCAGTTGCAGTACGTCTACGAAAAGAATCAGAAAGCGGTGCCCTCGCAGTGCGTGGTGCTGGGGTCCATGGGCCCGTGGATGCAGTCGCCAGCGCTGGGCATCGATTTCCTGCGCCTGCTCCATGGCGAGCACAGCTACGAGATCCACCGACCGCTGCGCCCTGCCGACACCGTGCTGGCCGAGCAGCAGATTGAGGCCGTGGTCGACAAAGGCGTGGGCAAGGGCGTCTTGGTGTACGTGCGCAAGGAGCTGCACACCGAAATGGGCGAGCGCCTGGCCACGGTGCGACAGACCTTGTTCCTGCGCGGCGATGGCGGCTGCGGCAGCTTCGGCACTGCGCCAATGCTGGCCATCGCCGAGCCCGCTGTCGGCGCTGCAACGCTCAGCGTCACCCTGGAAACCCTGCCACAACTGGCCCTGATCTACCGCCTCAACGGAGACACCAATCCCCTGCATGCCGACCCCGAGGTGGCCGCCCGCGCCGGCTTCGAGAGACCCATCCTGATGGGGCTGTGCACCATGGGCCTGGCCACCCGCGCGGCCTTGCAGGGCTTGTGCGATGACGTACCCGAGCGCCTGGTGGCCATGTCGGTGCGCTTTTCCCGCCCGGTGGTGCCAGGCGAGACGCTGAGGTTTGATTTCACCCCGGTGTCTGCGAACGAATTCATGTTCAGCGGCCACAGCCTGCAACGTGGGGTGGCGGTGCTTGAGCGCTGCCACCTGCGCATCCAATCCGATGGACCCTAGAACGGGGCCCCCGCGACGGGTGAGCCATCAGACATTCAGCCAGCAAGGAGCAATGAGATGACAAGCAAAGTGGACCTGTCCGGCAAGGTCGCCATCGTGACCGGCGCCGGTGGCGGTATCGGCCGCGCCGTGGCCGTGGCCATGGCGGCGGCGGGCGCGGCGGTGGTGGTCAACGACCTGGGCGGCAACCTGCAGGGGGAAGGCGGCTCGGCCTCCCCGGCACAGGAAACCTGCGATCTGATCGGGGCGGCCGGGGGCCGCGCCGTGATGAGCACCGACAGCGTCGCGGACTGGGAGTCGGCCCAGCGCATCGTCCAGGCAGCCACCGATGCCTTTGGGCGCCTGGACATCGTGGTCAACAACGCCGGCATCCTGCGCGATGCCATGTTCCATAAGATGAGCCCGGAGCAATGGACCTCAGTTTTGGGGGTGCACCTCAACGGAAGCTTCTTCGTCAGCCGGGCCGCGGCCGACATCTTCCGGGCCCAGGAAAGCGGCGCCTACGTGCACATGACCAGCACCTCCGGGCTCGTTGGCGCCGTGGGCCAGGCCAACTATGGCGCCGCCAAGGCCGGCATCGCTGCGCTGTCGCGTTGCATCGCCCTCGACATGCAGCGGTTCAAAGTGCGCTCGAACTGCATCGCACCGTTTGCCTGGAGCCGCATGGTCGGCAACATTCCGGTGCAGACGCCCGAGCAGGAGGCGCGCATGAAGAAACTGCAGAAGATGACGCCGGACAAAATCGCACCGCTGGCGGTCTACCTGGCCTCGGATGCAGCCGCCGACATCAACGGTCAGGTGTTTGCCAGCCGGATGAACGAGACCATGGTCCTGAGCCAGCCCCGCCCGGTGCGCAGCGTGCATCACGACGGCGGCTGGACCACCGAGTCCCTGGCCGAGCACGGCATGCCCGCGCTGCGCGCGGCCCTGGTGCCCCTGGAGCGGACCCAGGACGTCTTCGCCTGGGACCCGGTATGAGCGGCCGCAACGCATCGGCCTACATCATGGGAGCCTACGAACACCCCCTGCGCATCGCGCCTGACAAAACGGTGGCCCAGTTGCACGCCGAGGTGGCGCGCGGCGCGCTGGCTGACGCCGGCCTGTCCAAGGACGACGTGGACGGATACTTTTGCGCTGGCGACGCTCCAGGCCTGGGCTGCCTGTCCATGGTCGACTACCTGGGCATCAAGCCGCGGCACCTGGACACCACAGAGACCGGCGGTTCCTCCTACCTGATCCACGTCAGTCACGCGGCCCAGGCCATTGCCGCAGGCAAGTGCAAGGTGGCGCTGATCACTTTGGCCGGTCGACCGCGCAGCGAGATGGCCGGGGGCACCATTGCCCGCAACATCAAACCCGACCAGCCAGACATGGACTGGGAGCTGCCCTATGACGTGCAGGTGGTCAACATGTACGCCATGGTGGCGATGCGTCACATGCACCAGTGGGGCACCACGCCCGAGCAGCTGGCCTGGATCCGGGTGGCCGCCTCTGAGCACGCGCGGCACAACCCTCGCGCCATGATGCGCGAGCCAGTCACCGTCCAGGACGTGCTGGCCTCGCCCATGATCTCCGATCCGCTGCGCCGCCTGGACTGCTGCGTGGTCAGCGACGGCGGCGGTGCACTGGTGGTCGTCAGCGAAGAGGTGGCCAAGACGCTCAAGCGACCTTTGATTCGCGTGATCGGCTGTGGCGAAGCCATCAAAGGCCAAGACGCCGGGCGCGTCGACCTGTCCTACACCGCCAGTGCCTGGTCGGGTGCCGATGCATTTGCGCAGGCCAGGGTCAAGCCCTCAGACATCAAGTACGCGTCCATCTACGACAGCTTCACCATCAGCGTGCTGATCCAGTTGGAAGATCTTGGCTTTTGCGAAAAAGGACAAGGCGGCGCCTTTGTCGCCGACGGCAACCTGATTTCAGGCGTCGGCAAGCTGCCCTTCAACACCGACGGTGGCGGGCTGTGCAACAACCACCCAGCCAATCGGGGCGGCCTGACCAAGGTGCTGGAGGCCGTGCGCCAGTTGCGCCACGAGGCCCACCCCGCCGTACAAGTGCCCGGCTGCGATTTGGCGCTGGCTCACGGTACCGGCGGCTCGATGGCCATGCGCCATGCCAGCGCCACCCTCATCCTCGAAAGGGTCTGAGATGTCTAAGGAAATGGCAGCGCCGCTGCTCAGCGCCGAAAGTCGCCCATTCTGGGAGGCGGCCAGGGAAGGCCGCCTTCTCATCAAGAAGTGTGAGTCATGCGGCCTGGTGTTCTGGTACCCGCGCAGCATGTGCCCAGACTGCTGGAGCGATCACACGCAGTGGATCGAGGCCAAAGGCACGGGCACGGTCTACACCTACACCATCATGCGCAGGGCCAAAGTGCCCTACGCGGTGGCCTATGTGACCCTGGACGAGGGGCCCACGCTGATCAGCAACCTGGTTGCCACCGACCTGGACAGCTTGCGTGTGGGCCAGCGTGTGCAGGTGGAGTTCGCACAGGCGGTCAATGGCGCGGCCGTGCCCGTCTTCCGCCCCCAAGGACAGTCCATCTGACACGGAGCCATGCTATGAACCTTTCATGGTCGCAGGACCAGCAGTTGCTGATCGAAACTTCGCAGCGCTTTGCCACGCGCTACTACACCACCAAGGTGCGCGAGAACGCGCGCGCCAGCGCCGATGGCGCATCACCGCAGGTCTGGCAAGACCTGGCAGCCCAAGGCTGGCTGGGCGTGGCCGTGCCCGAGAGCAATGGCGGCTTCGGCGGCGGCGCGCTGGAAATCGGCATCCTGGCCGAGGGAGCCGGGCACTGCCTGCTGATTGAGCCATGGCTGTGGACGGCGGTCGAGGCCGTGCGCCTGATCCGCGAAGCTGCCAGCACCGAGCGTCAGGCGCCACTGCTGGCGCAGATCGCTCAAGGTGGCCTGCGGGTGGCCGTGGCCCACCTGGAAGACGCACAGTCGGGCGATGAGTGGGCTCTAGGCAGCCTGGCAAAGCCGGCAGCAACGGGCTGGCGGCTGAGCGGGCAAAAGCGTTTCGTGATGGATGCCGGTGTGGACCTGCTGCTGTGCTCGGCGACGGACCCGACCCGCGGACTGCCCATGCTCTTTGCCGTCGATGCCAAGGCGCCAGGCGTGCGCCTGTCACCTATGCGCAGCCTGGACGAGCGAGGGTTGTGTCATGTGCAGCTCGACGATGTCGCAGTGGCTCGCGGCGACTGCCTGGCCGAAGGACAGGGGGTACGCCATGCGGTGCAGCGCAGTCGCGACGCCCTGCGCTTGGCGCTGTGCAGCGAGGCCGTGGGCGCCATGGAGGTACTGTTGCAGCAGACCGTGGCCTACAGCCAAACCCGCAAGCAGTTCGGCAGGCCACTGTCGGCCAACCAGGTACTGCGCCACCGCATGGTGGACATGGCCATTGCCGTGCGGGAGACCCGCGCCCTCGCTCTGCGTGCGGCCATCCTGGCCGACGATGCCACGCAACCCGAGCTGCAGCGTCGCCGGGCCGTGCTAGGCGCGACCGCCAAGGCCACCGTGGCCACTCGACTGATTGCTGAAGAAGCCATCCAGCTGCACGGTGCCATGGGGGTCACGGAAGAGCTGTCAGTGGGCCTGTACGTCAAGCGGCTGATGTTTTGCCAAATGGTCTGGGGGCCGCAGTCGCAGCAATTGCGCGCGCGCGCGGAAATGGATGCGGCGCTCGCATCCGGGGCCCCTGAACACGCCCCCCGCGAACCGGAGCACGCCTGATGGAACTCAAACTTTCCCCGCAAGACCTCGCCTTTGAACAGGAGGTCAACGCCTTCTTCACAGAGAATTTCCCGCCAGCAACGCGCCGGGCCCTGCTGATGTCCACCGACGTTTACCCGGACCGCGAGCGCGTGCGGGGCTGGTACCACACCTTGTATGAGAGGGGCTGGGCCGCGCCCAGCTGGCCGCGCGAGCACGGTGGCACCGGCTGGTCGGCAATGCAACGCTACATCTACGCCCGGGCCTGCGCAAACCATGACGTGCCCAAGCCGCCATCTGGCGTGAGCATGTTGGGCCCGCTGCTGATCCGTTTTGGCTCGGCCGAGCAACAGGCACACTGCCTGCCTCGCATCCTGTCGGGCGAAGACTACTGGTGCCAGGGCTATTCCGAGCCCGGCTCCGGCTCGGACCTGGCTTCACTGCAGACGCGCGCAGTGCGCGATGGCGACCACTACGTGGTCACCGGCACCAAGATCTGGACCACCCATGCGCACCTTGCCAACCGTATGTTCGCGCTGGTGCGCACCGCGCCCTTCGAAGAAGGCCGCAAGCAGGAGGGCATTTCCTTTCTGCTGATCGACATGGGTAGCCCGGGCGTTTCCGTGCGGCCCATCCTCACCATCAGCGGTGACCATGAGGTCAACCAGGTGTTCCTCGACGAGGTGCGGGTGCCGGTGCAAAACCTGGTCGGCCAGGAAGGCCAGGGCTGGTCTTACGGCAAGTACCTGCTCGAATTCGAGCGAGGCGGCTCGATCTGGTCGCCCCGGCTTCGCCACGAGCTCGCGGGTGTGGTGGCGGCGCTTCGCCAGGCGGGCCACCGCGATCCCGGCGTCCGGGCAGAGCTGCTGCAGCGAGCAGCGAGCATCTCCGTCGACCTTGATGCCCTGGAAATGCTGGAGGTGGAGGTGCTCAACGAGCACATCTCGGGCAGCCCGCCTGGCCTGGCCGCACCCATCATGAAGCTGCGCTTTAGCCAGCTCAAGCAGCAGGTCTGCGCTCTGGGTCTGGACGCCGCCGGCATGGATGCCATGCCTTGGCTGGCACAGCGACCCTTTTACGAAGACCCGCATTTCGACTTGGTGCCCGAGGCCTTCGTGACGCGCAGCTCGGCCTACCTGAGTTCGCGCGCCTTCACCATCTTTGCCGGATCTTCCGAAGTGCAGCACGAGATCCTGGCCAAGCAGATGCTGCACCTGTGATTTTCCGATTGAACCCGAGCCCATTCACCCAGGAGACAAATGCCATGACCACCTTTGCCCCGAAACTGCTTTCACGCCGTGCCCTGATGCTTGCCGCCGGCAGCGCCTGCGCGCTGCCCACCTGGTCCCAGGTCGGCGGCGTACGACCACTCAACATCGTCGTGCCTTTCGCACCCGGCGGCAGCACCGACGGGACCGCAAGGCGGATGGCCGAGCGCATGGCCACGCACCTGGGCACGCCCGTGGTGGTCGACAACAAGCCAGGCGCTGGCAGCTTCACAGCGATCCAGGCGGTCCTGGGTGCGCCGCGCGACGGACGCAGCCTGTTCATGTCCGGGACGGCCTCCATGAGCCTGATGCCGCTGGTCTACAGCAAGCTGCCCTTCAAGTTCGACGACCTGGTGCCGCTGACCACGATCTCACGCCAGCCCTTTGTGCTCAACGCCAGCATGGCCGTGCCCACCGGCTCCATTGAGCAATTCCTGGCCTGGGCCCGTGCCAAGCCCGAAGGCGTCACCTTTGGTACCACCGGCATAGGCACGATTGGCCACATCCTGGCCGAATGGGTGGGCCAGTCGCTGGGCATCAAGTACAACACCGTGCCATATCGAGGCACCTCGCAGGGTGCGCTCGACCTGATGGCCGGCCGCATCGACCTGCAGGTCGACGGCATGAGCACGGCCCTCATCGGTCATCTGGGTGGCAAGACCCAGTTGCTGGCCAGTCTGGGCCGCGCCGGTGAGCGTGGCAACCTGCCAGCTTCGGTGCGCACCATGGCCGACATGGGCTACCCTGATCTGGTCGCCCACGTGGAGTTTGGTCTGTGGTACCCCCGGGGCACGCCCGAGGACGCAGTCAAGCGCCTGTTTGACGCCGTCGTGGTGGCCACGCAGAACCCAGAGTTCGCCAAAGCCCTGGCGGCCGCAGGCGAGACCGCAGCGCCTTCTGCCAGTCCGGCCGAATACGCGGCCCGCCTTGACAGTGAACGTGCACGTTGGGCGCCGATTGCCAAGCGCCTGAACATTGATCTGAGTTGAGTCCACCACGGGGGCAGTAAGCCCCCGAGGACATGCTCAAACCCAGCGCATGACACCGTGGCGCAGCACCCGGGCTTGGCGCTCGGGCACCATGGCCTCAAACAAGGTCTCGGTCGGACCGGCCTGCCAGCAATGGACCCGGATCGTCTCACCGGGGAACACCGGCCCGGAAAACCGCGCATGGATCTCGCTCACGCGCGAGGCCTCGTCCCCGCAATAGCAGCTCACCAGCGCATGGCAGGCCCCACCCAGGGTCGACAGGCCGTGCAGGATGGGCCGAGGGTAGCCGGCGCGCTGCGCAAAGCCCGGGTCTGCATGCAGCGGATTCATGTCACCCATCAAGCGGTAGATCAGTGCCTGGTCGTGACGCGTCGGTAGCTCCAGAACGTGGCTGGGCGCCGTGGTCGGCGGCTCACGGCTCAGCCCCAAAATCGCATCGCCGGGCTGCTGCGCAGAAGAAAAGCCGCCGTTGCCACGCAAAAACAGCTGGCGCTCGCAGGTGGCCAGCAATTCGCCGGTATGCGCATCATGCAGGGTCTTCGCCAAGGCCACCACGGCACCTTTTTCGGCGCCTTTGTCGGCCACGCCCAGCACGAGCGTGCGCCCCAGCAGCGCGCCTGCGGCTCTCAAGGGTCTATGCACGATGACACGTTCGCTGCCATGCAGGGCCTGCTGCCAGCGGATGCCCAGTTCCGGGCGGTCCTGCATCCAGTTGCCGGCGGTGGCCAGCACCGATGCCAGCGTGGGCAGCACCTGCATGCCAGGCTCGAAGAGGTAGGTCAGGGCGTGATCGTCGATGGACGCGGCGCCCACGCCAATACCCAAGGCGTAAAGGATGCTGTCCTTGGCGGTATAACGGTGCAGAATCTCGCCAGAGTCATAGGCCCTCAGCCGGGCCAGGTCCATCATGCTCGCTCCGTAGCTTCGGCGGGACCAGGGGCCGAGCGATGGGACTGGCGCAGCTTGTTCTTGAGCACCTTGCCCACGCTGGACAACGGCAGTTGCGCCACCACTTCCATGGACTTGGGACACTTGAAACCGGCCAGCTCTGCCTTGCAGTGCTTGCGCAGCTGCTCCAGCGTGAGGTTGTGGTCGGGCCTGAGCACGAGGACCGCATGCACGCTCTCGCCCCAAAGCACATGGGGCACGCCGATCACCGCGCAGGACTGTACGGCAGGGTGGGTGCTGATCACATTCTCCACCTCGATGGAGTACACGTTCTCGCCACCGGAGATGATCATGTCCTTGAGCCGATCGGCCACATACAAGTAGCCTTCTTCATCAAGGTAGCCGCCATCGCCAGTGTGCAGCCAGCCGCCCTTTAGGGTGGCGGCCGACTCGGCAGGCTTGTTCCAGTAGCCCTGCATCACGCCGGCGCTGCGAATGAGAATCTGGCCCACCGTACCGCAGGGCAAGGGCTGGTCCTGGCTGTCAACGATACGCAACTCCGTGCCCCAGCCGACACGGCCGACCGTTCGCACGCGCCCGCTCAGGCGGGCCGCCCGGCTGTAGTTCTCAGGTCGGCTGACGGTGACCACGCCACCGCTTTCGGTCATGCCGTAGGACGTGCAGAACTCGACCGTGGGGAAGGCCTGCAGCACGCGCTCGAGCAGCTGGTCGGAAATGGGCGAGGTACCGTGAGTGATGCGCCGCACCGAATCCTTGCGGCAGGTGGCGAAGGCCGGGTGGTTAAGCATCATCTCAATCATGCTGGGCACCAGCACCATGTCGTTGACACCTTCCTGTTCGATGGCCTGAAGCGCCAGGCCTGCATCGAAAGCGCTGAGCAGCACTTGCGTGTCGCCCGTGACCATCTGGTAGAGCAGCCGCGTGATACCCGCCGCATGAAAGAAGGGCGTGACCTGCAGTGCAATACCACCCACCACGCCCGGCGACTCGGCCATGCGCGCCACGAGCGGCGCCCACAGGTTCAAGTGCGAAAGCATGGCCGCTTTGGGCGAACCGGTGGTGCCACCGGTGTAGAGCAGCGTAGAAATGCCAGACGGGTCGGGGCGCACATCGTCCACGGGCGAGGCGGCATCCAAAATACGCGTGATGCAGTCGGGAGGCGGCACACTTGACGAGCCAGGCGTGAGCAGCACACGCATGGGCACTGGCGCGCGCTCAACGCCATCGCCAAGCAGTGGCAGAAACTCGGGGTCGGTCAAAAGCACTCGGGGCTGGCAGTCTCCGATGGCGTGATCAAGCTCACGGGCGCTCCAGCGACAGTTCAAGGGTGCCGCAATGGCACCCAGCCACCAGGTGGCCATCAGCGCCTCGATGTAGAAGCTGGAGTTCCAAGCCAGCACGCTGACCCGGTCACCCGGCGCAACGCCCAGCGCGCGCAACGCGCCCGCCAGGCGCGAGACGCGCTCATGCAGCTGGGCAAAGCTCAGGCGTGTCGGTCCATCGACGATGGCGGTCTTCGCCGGGTGCTTCTGAAGAGCCCTGTGCAGGCCTTGCGTAAGGTACATGGGCGCGCCCCTCCAGTGCAGTCAGATCTTTGAAGGTCAGGAGAAATCGACAAGGCCGCCAAGGCAAGAGCCCGCCAGCAGCAAACCTGAAGCCTTCGCACTTGTAGATTTCCGATATCTCATGTTACCATAACAGTTATCTCATAACGACAGATCAGGAGTACCCATGAACACTGCCGTAGCCAATCCGCCCACCCGCCTGCAGGCACCCACGCCAGCCAAGCAGCAGCTCAAAGAGTTCTTTGTGGTTTCGGCCGACAGCCACGTCAACGAGCCCCCCGACCTGTGGGTCAAGCGCGTCGACGAGCCCTTTCGCAATCGCGTCCCGCATGTCGAGGTCGACGACCAGGGCCGAAAATGGTTTCTGATCGAAGGCTTTCGCAAATCCATCATCCGTGAGGCGCCTCGCGACGAGCAGGTCAGCATGGACGCTTTCCGCACGCAAAGCGAGCAGGCCGGCAAACGCATGGAACTGGACCGCACCAAGGGTGCGATGTTCCAGCAACGTGGCAATCCGACCCTGGAGCGCTACAGCGACATGGACTATGACGGCGTCGATGCCGAGATCCTCTATCCCAACAAGGGCCTGGCGTGCTGGTCTTCACCAGACCCGGCGCTGCATGTGCAGATGTGCCGGGTATACAACGACTGGGTGCACGAGGTCTTCGCAGACAACCTGCGCACTTACCCGGCAGCCTGCGTGGCACCGGGCGACGTGGCGGCCTGTGTGGCCGAGATACACCGGGTCGCTGCCCTGGGGTTCCACAGCGTCACCATGCCGCCCCTGCTGCGTGACAAAGGCTACAACCTGCCCGAGTTCGACCCAGTCTGGGCGGCGCTGCAGGAAACCGGCATGCCGGTATGCTTTCACGCCGGCACGGGCAAGGACCCACGCACCGCCACCGGCCACGGCGGCGCCATCATCAACTATGTGGTTCATGCCATGAACACGGTCTTGCAGCCCACCGTGGAGTTGTGTGCGTCCGGCGTATTCGATCGCTACCCGGGGCTGAAGTTCGCCACCGTCGAAGCAGGGGCAGGCTGGGTGCCCTATGCGCTGTGGGCCATGGACCAGGGGTTTGACAAGCATGCGTTCTGGGTCTCGCCCAAGCTCAAGGACAAACCCAGCGCCTACTTCCACCGCCACGGCCATGCCACCTTCCAAGAAGATCCGGTGGGCATTGAACTGGCGCGCCAGGTGGGGATCCACAACATCCTGTGGGGCAACGACTATCCGCACATCGAAGGCACCTGGCCTTATTCGGAAGCGGTGACCGGTCGGCTGATGCAGGGGCTCACGCGGGCCGAACGCGCGCAGATCGTAGGCCTGAACGCCGCACGGCTGTTCAACATCGACGTGCCGCCACAATACCGCGCGACGTCCTGAGCCAGAACCAAAGATGCCGAAAGAGAATATCAGTCATCTAATAATTACATTACAGTTGCAAGCAGGAGGATGATCATGCAAGCTCACAGATTCTCACGCCGACAATGGTTGGCTGCGGCTTCGGCGGTGGCCCTGCCGGCCTGGAACACCCCGGCGGGTGCACAGGCGACCACGCGTTTTCTGGTGGCGGCGGCTGCCGGCGGCGCAACCGACCTGCTGACCAGACAGTACGCTCAGTGGTTGGGGCAGGAATGGAAGCGCCCAACACCGGTGGAAAACCGCGCCGGTGGCGGCAGCCTGATTGCCACCCAGTTGCTGCAAAGAGCGGCGCCTGACGGCAGCACGCTCATGCTCAGCGGGCTCAGTCACGTGGCTAATGTTGGCATGATGGACGCGGCGCAGTACGACCCGGTCAAGGACTTCACGGCGATTGCCAAGCTGCTGACCTTCGGCTCGGTGCTGGTGGTCAACGATGCGGTGCCCGCCCGCGACATCCGACAATTCATTGCCTACGTCAAGGCCAACCCCGACAAGCTGAACTTCGGCCTCGGGGGGACTGGCACCTCGCAGCACCTGGCCAGCGTGGCACTGGCGCGGGAGGCGGGCATCCGCTTTGCAACCATTCCCTACAAGGGCGGTGGCCTGGCCATGAACGACCTGCTGTCGGGCCAGGTGCAATTCATGATCGAGAGCATCCCCACCGCCATTCCTCACATTCAGAGCGGCAAGATCCGGGCGCTGGCGGTGACCGGCTCACAGCGTTCCACGGGCCTGCCCGAGGTACCGACCCTGGCCGAATCGGCTCTACCCCAGTTCGACGTGGAAGCCTGGTTCGTTCTCCTGGGCCCGGCAGGGTTGCCGACGGACTTCGTGCAGAGCACCTACCAGCACCTGCAAAAAATCATGGCGCAACCGACCGTCAAGGACAAGCTGCTGGCCATGGGCGCACAGCCGGACCTGCTCTCGCCCGCGCAATCGCGGGCCTTTCTGGAATCCGAATCGCGGCGCTGGCTGCCGCTGATCCGACAAGCTGGCATCAAGGTCTAGGTGCCGAGTTGCAACGGCTTGCTCCTGGTGGCCCGCCGTTGGCGGGCCATACCGGAGGGGGTCACACATCCGCCCTGCAGTTTTTACTTAAGCAGCATAGCTAATATGCTTTATCAAAAACGCAGCAGGACTGCGTGCACGACAGCCGAGAGATGGCCTTGCATGGTATCGCGGCGGTTCCGGCCGTCCCCGTTGCGGACAAGGTTGAGGGGGGCCTTCAACAAGCAAAGCAGCGCGTATGGCCTCTGCCTGAAGGCGCGAGTCTCTGGTCATGGACTGGCGGCCTATGCTGCCGTCGTGGATGTGCTGGCCATACTCATGCCCCTATTGCAGAAGGTTAGTGCGCAGGGTGATATCGACGCCGGCCGGCCGTCGACCTTTCATGACGCGCCGTTTTTAAATGTGCACGAATGCGACTTTGACCCGTGGATGTCGGTGTGTCCGATCGAAGCGCGCGTTGATCGTGAACTTCTGGAACGCCTGGGCTTGCACGATGTGGATCCGGCGCCGCGTTTTCACCGTAGCACCTGGCCTGCGACGCAAAACAGTCGGCACAGTTCATCAAGGCCTTGAGCAAGGATTTTTGCCAATGAGCCAGATAGCATCGGAGCAGGCCCTCAGCGGGATGCGTGTCCTGGACTTCTCCCAGGGCGTGGCCGGCCCGCACGCCAGCATGCTGCTGGGGCTCAACGGTGCAGACGTGGTCAAGGTCGAACCCCCCTCGGGAGACTGGGTGCGCCGACTCGGCGACCAGGCCGAGGGCATGTCGGTGCTGTACCTCGCATTCAACCGCGCCAAACGCTCGCTGGTCCTGGACCTCAAGAAGTCGGCAGATCTCGCGGTGGTGGCCGACATGGCGGCGCAGGTCGACATCATCGTGGAGAGTTTCCGGCCAGGCGTGATGAAGAGCTTGGGCCTGGATCAAGACAGCATCAGACCGCGCAACCCCAATGTGATCTATTGCTCGATATCGGGCTTCGGTAGCACCGGGTCGGCGGCCGCACGACCGGGCGTCGATACCCTGATCCAGGCGAACTCGGGGTTCATGATGATGAATCGCAGTCCCGATGGCGTACCAAGGCGTCTGGGCCTGGTGTGGGTGGATGTGGCCACCGGTCTCTACGCCTACCAGGCGATTGCCAATGCCATCATCCGACGGCTTCGCGGCGGACCGGGTGCGAACCTGGAAATCACCCTAGCGCAATCGGCCGCAGCCGTGCAGGCACCCAAAATCATGGAGTTCGTTCAAACCCAAGGGGTCGCGCCCACCTCTCTGTATGTGCCTTCCGGGGTGTTTCGCACCCGCGATGGATACATCGTGATCAGTGGGACGCGCGACGAACACTTTTTGGGTCTGTGTGCGGCCATCGACGCGACGCAACTGGCTCGCGATGCGCGCTGGCCGGATGCCGCATCGCGCATTCGCCACGCCGCGCAAATCAATGCACTCATCGAAGAACGGCTCGTGCAAAACGATGCCGCTTTCTGGCTAGAGCGTCTAACTCAGGCTGAAGTGATGGCAGAAGCGGTGCTCTCCTACGGCCAGTGGCTCCAACAGGCACATGCCCTCGAATCCAGCGCCTATGCCTGGTGCGATGACAGCGCCTTCGGGGCCCTGCCCGTACCACGTGTGCCTGGCGTTCTTCCTGGCGACGATCCAGCAGCAGCCCATCAGCGTCCGCCGCGGCTGGGCCAACACACCCAGGAAATCCTGCGATCACTTGGTAAAAAGGCCTAATTGGACCTGCACCGCTGCAACCCCCTTAGGAGGCGGATCAGTCACCCCGCCCGGATGGCTCACCGGGCAAGGTAATTCCTGAGCCTGGACCGCAGCCACGCCAGCGCAATGACGCCATGCCAAACAGGGCCAGCGCGGCGCACTGATCTCGCCCTTTGTCCCGCTGCTCACAAGCCGCACCTGCCCAGCACCTGCCCTGAGCCTCAGGCTCAAGCCATGGGGTAATGCGTGCGCCTGAAGCTGGCGGCTGCAGCGGCCGCAGCCATGGCGGCGGCCACCGCCAAGGCCACGCCCAGGGCCTGCCCGCTGGTCTGGCCATGGGCCGCAAACACCACCGCCACCAAGGTAGCCCCCAGACTCTGACCGACCAAACGGGCGGTCGCCAACATGCCGCCGGAGGCGCCCGCACGGTGCACAGGCGCGGCAGTAATGATGGTGTGGTTGTTGGGCGACTGGAATAAACCAAAGCCAAGCCCGCACAGCAGCAGAGCCAAGACCACAGCATGGGTCTGCTGCCCGGCCCATGCGGCATAAGCCAGAAAAGCCAGGCCCAGACACATCCAGCCCAGACCCAGCGCGCCCAGCAAGCCATTGTGATAGCGGCCTATCCAACGCGAAGCCAGACTCGCCGCCACAAAAGTGCCTGCCGGCCAGCACGACATCAACAACCCGGCCTGTGGGGCACTCAGGTGCCAAGCCTCTAACAACAGGAAAGGCAGCACCACATAAGCGACGGTCTGCGCCGCAAAGCTGCCGACAGAGGTCATCATCGACAAACGAAACAAGGGAATGCGCAGCAGGTCCAGGGGCAGCAGGGCCTCGGTTTGACGCCACTGCCGGCGCACATGAACCACCCCCACGGCCAGACCCAAGGCCAAAAGGAGCATGCCCTGCGCCAGACCCTGGGCCAGCCCCGCTGGAGATTTGATCGCACGGGCGAAGCTCTCTGCCGCCAAAAACACCAACACGAACATGGCGCCATTGAGCAAAACATCGCGCCAGGCCAGCGGCTCGGCGCCTGCTGCCGGCTGATTGGCGGGCAGCGTACGCCAGCCCAGCAAGAGTAAAAGCGCGCATGCCGGAATGTTCAGCGCGAACAGCCAGCGCCAGGACGCCACTGACAGGACCATCGCGGCCAGAAGGGGACCGGACACGGTAGCGATACTTACCACCACGGAATTGAGCGCCACGCCTTTTCCCAGCAAGGCCGGCGGCCAGACCAGGCGCACCAGGGCCATATTGACCCCCATCAGGCCGGCCGCGCCCAAGCCCTGGGCCACGCGCGCTGCAATCAGAACCGGCAGGGAGTCGGCCACACAAGCCACGGCCGATGCCACGCCCCATAGCGCCACACCGCCCAGGTAGACGCGCCTGAAACTGACGCGCCCGCCCCAATGGGCGACCGGCAGCAAAGCCACCAGCACCGCGAGTTGAAAGGCATTGATGATCCAGACCGCCTGGTCGGCGCTGACGCCGAGCTCGCGCGTCATGGTCGGCAGACCCAAGGCAATGGTGGTGGTGTCGAGCACCGACAAGGCAATGCCCACAAGAATAGTGAAGACTGCCAGGTGCCGCTGGCGGCCCTGCAGGCCGATGACAGTGGAAGCGGGCACGGATGACATGACCTTCAATCATCGCACGGGCACCCTGCCCGGTATGCCCGCAGCCCGCGCGCGTCAAGCGCTCGCTCGGGGCAAAGCGCTCAGTCCCAGTTGCGCAAGGCCTGACGCTTCCACATCTCCCAGGGCCTTTGCAAATGGGTGTCGTTCATGGCCGAGGTGGCCTGGGCCTCACCATCGGTCAGGAAGTTGATCTCGCCGAGCCGCATCGCCTCCATTTGCAGGCGGGCGGTTTTTTCGGTGTAGATGGCGCGAAACACCGACTGCTTGATGCTCTGGCCAGCCGTCACACTGCCGTGGCCGCGCATCAAAGCGACGCTGGCCGAGCCCAGCACCTGGGCCAGGGAGCGTCCCAGCGCCTGGCTGCTGATCAAGAGGTCGGTGCTTTCGCCGGCGCTGTGGCGGATCTCATAGACCGGGGTCACTGCGCCCAGGAAGCCGCTCATGTGGCAAATGGGGCGCAGGCGCGCGCTGGTCACGCCGAAGGGAATGATGGAGGGCGAATGGCTGTGCACCACCGAATGCACATCGGGCCGGGCGGCGTAGATGGCACTGTGGATGAAGCGCTCGACATAGGTGCGGCGGCCTTGTTCGTCGTGCACCACGCCGTCCAGGTCGACCTGCAACAAATCAGCGGCCGTCACCAGGCCCGGGGCCATGCTGCGGGCGATGAAAAACCGATCGGCTTGCTGCGGATGCCGCACGCTGATATGGCCGAAGCCATCGAGCACGCCCTCGTTGACCAAGATGCGATTGGCAATCGCCAGGTCTTGCAGCAGATCGTTCAGAGCCTCGTCCATTTTTTATTCCGCCTTGATGTTGGCCTGGGTTGCGACCCGGCTCCAGCGCGTGATTTCCGCACGCATGAACTCGTTGCCTTCTTCAGGCGATGTGAAAAAAGGCTCAAAGCCCAATTTGGCCAAGCGCTCGGCCATGTCGGGTGAGCGGCCGACCTGCACGAAGGCCTCGCTGAGCTTTTTGACCACCGCAGCCGGCGTTCCTGCTGGCGCATACAGCGCGAACCAGTTGGTGAAATCCAGATCCTTGAAGCCGAGCTCGGCAAATGTGGGGGTTTGGGGCAGGGCCGGGGTTCTTTGCGGCAAGGCCAGGCCCAAAGCGCGGATGCGGCCGTCCCTGATGTAGGGCAGGGCATTTTGCAGAGGACTGAACATGTAATTGAGCTGCCCACTGACCAGGTCGGTCATGGCCTGCGACTGCCCCTTATAGGGAATGTGGTTACCGCTGATGCCGGTTCTTTGCGCAAACAGCTCGCTCTGCAAATGCTGCGGGCTGCCGATGCCGGCCGAGCCGTAGTTGAGCGCGCCTGGCTTTTGTTTGAGCGCATCGATGAACTCAGCCACCGTCTTGACGTTAAAGCTCGGGTGAACCACCAGCACCACGCTGGTCTGCCCGACCAGGGTCACCGCCTGCAGGTCCTTGATCAGGTCATAGGGCAGCTTGCGAAACACCGCGACATTGGTGGCGATCGTTGCCGGTGAAAGCAGCAAGGTGTAGCCGTCGGGCGCCGCCTTGGCCACCGCCTGCACGCCGATATTGCCACCGGCGCCCAGGATGTTTTCGACCACCACCGGCTGGCCCAGCAGATCCCCCGCCTTTTGTCCGAGCGTGCGGGCCAATAAATCGGTGCCGCCGCCGGCAGCCACCGGCACCACGATCTTGATGGGTTTGGTGGGGAAAGACTGCGCGTGGGCGCTGATGGCGCTGACAGCCGCAACAAGCGTCAGGGTTTGAAGGAGGGTTCGTCGGATCATGGTCAAACTTTCTTTTGAAGACAGGGTCCATCGCGAAGGCTTGAGCAGCGCGACCCCCGGATTGTGGCCTTATCCTGCGCGCTTTGGCGCCAAGCCCTAAGCCGATGGCTGCAGCGAGCGCAAAGGTATGCCCGCATCGACCACCTGAGCAGGGTCGGGTGAGAGGCCTGCCTCTAGCCACTTGCGCGCGACCATGTAGTCGGCTGGCGCATTGACGGACTCCACGCAGCGCAGCCGGCTTTGCTGGTAATGAAACAAGCTGAAGGCACCGGGCTGAGGCCCCTGGCGCCGCAGGGTCTCAATAGGCCCAGCATCGAGCAGACCGACCATCTGCAGCCGCATGGCACCTTGTTCAGACCAAAACCAGGGTATCGGCCGGTAAACAGCGGTGCCGCCGAGCAGGGTCGCAGCCGCCACCCGGGCCTGGTCCTGGGCGTTCTGGATGGACTCCAGCCGCCATCGCCGTGCACCCATCGGAAACTGCGCACAATCGCCGATCGCCAAAATATCCGGGTCACTGGTGCGCATGCCGTCATCGACCTGCACACCATCGCCACAGGCCAGGCCCGCCGCCTGCGCCAACTCAATATGGGGCACAGCGCCTATGGCCAGCAGCAGCAGCTCCACCTCGCGCGCTCCAGCGGGCGTGCCCAGACGAAGCAGCCGGCCCTCATGCAGGACCGGCTGACCCAGTTCAGCTTCCAATTCAATGGTGATGCCAGCGGCGCGGTGCTGCTCCAGCACGTGGGCCGATAAAGCGGCAGAGACTGCCCGCCCCATCAGCCGCTGGCCAACTTCCAGCACGGTGACCGCCTTGCCCAAAGCGGCGCAGGTGGCCGCCACTTCCAGGCCGATGAAGCCGCCGCCAAGCACCGTGACCGCCTTACAGGCGCTCAAAGCTGCGCGCAGTTCGCGCGCATCCTGCGCGCTGCGCAGCAGCCGCACATTGGCTGCGTTGGAGGGCCAACCCGGCAATGTGCGCGCTCGCGTGCCGGTGGCCAACACCAGCTGTCCATAAGGCAGCACGGCTGCGCCTTCCAGGGCCACCGTCTTGGCCTGGCGGTCTATGGCCCGCACCGTCTGTCCCAATTTCAGTTGCACGCCGGAGTTTTCAAACCAGCTCGCCTCGCGCAGGAGCTGGGTGGGCTCTTCTGCCTTTTTGAGAAACGACTTGGACAGGGGCGGGCGCTGATAAGGCAGCTCCGGCTCCTGGCCCAGCAGATGAACCCGGCTCCCCTGGCCGGCCTCGACCAGGCTGGCGCACAGCTGCACCGCCGCATGTCCGGCGCCGACGATCACGATGGAATCTTCAGTCACGGCTGGTCCGCGGCTTGAGACTCCGGGCTGGCGCGCTTGCGCATCGCGTGGGGATGGCGTTGCTGCAAATAGCGGCGGGTTGCCTCCTCGACCGAGGGCAGGTTGTCATGCAGGCGATGCAACAAATCCACGAGCAGCTCGCGCTCGGCGGGCGACAAGGGATTGAGCAGGGCGCGCTCCCTCTCCAGCGCCAGTTCGCGGATTTCATCGTGCAGGGCTTGCCCTTTGTCTGTGAGCGTGGCCAGCCTGAGGCGGCCGTCTTTGGCGTCCAGCGCCATGGTGATCAGGCCCTCGGCCTGCATGCGCTTGAAGCTGCGACTGACCGAAGCCTTGTCCATGCCGATCACGCGGCAGGCATATTGGGCCGACATCGTGCGCTCGATGGCCAGCAGCACCAGCAAGCGCCAGGTCTCGATGCCGGTGCCAAAGGCTGTGAGGTAGGCCTGCGAAGCGCCGCCCGAGAGCTTGTTGGAAATCCAAGTCAGGTAGCCCGGCACATAGCGGTCCAGGTCTATGACCGGGGTGGCGCGCTGGCGGACTTGAACGGCTTTCATTGCTGGCTGGCTGGCAAGCTGAGCACCAGTCCGTCCAGACCGGCGTGGACCTTGACCTGGCAGGACAGCCGACTCTCGGCGCGCCGCTCACTGCTGGTGCATTCGAGCATCTCCAGCTCGTTGGACAGCGGGGGCTGGACCTTGTCCAGCCAGGCCGG
>JBILDR010000238.1:0-4972 GCA_044352515.1 Polaromonas sp. | reverse complement strand
ACGCGATTGCGTCTGCTTGGGCTGTGGGAGCCGCGCCCTCGCGGCGATGCGGCCACCGATGTGGCGCGGCGCTCGATTGCAGGTCCTATCGCGCCGAGGGCGGCGCTCCCACAGGGGGGGCCTCCCACACGCTCACGCGATTGCGTCTGCTTGGGCTGTGGGAGCCGCGCCCTCGCGGCGATGCGGCCACCGATGTGGCGCGGCGCTCGATTGCAGGTCCTATCGCGCCGAGGGCGGCGCTCCCACAGGGGGGGCCTCCCATACGCTCACGCGATTGCGTCTGGTTGGGGTGTGGGAGCCGCGCCCTCGCGGCGATGGGTTGAAAATGGCCATTGTGCTTGTTTCGAGGCTGCATCGCGCCGAGGGCGGCGCTCCCACAAGCCCACCCACAAGCCCCTCCACAAGCCCCCACTGGCCCCCGCCAAGCTCAGCCCGCGTCGGGCTGCTTCATCGGTGCGGCCCGCTCAAAGGCATCGAGCTTCATGCAGGCGGCGTCAACCGCCGAGATCAAGGGCCAGCGCGCCATGTCGACCTTGAAGCGCCTTGCGCTTTCGACCTGGGGCACCAAATAGACATCGGCCAGGCCAGGCCGACCGCCGAAACAAAAATCGCCCCGGCTTTTGTCGGCCGCCAGCAGCGCCTCGAAAGCATCAAAGCCGGCGCTTATCCAGGTGGCGCACCAGGCATTGATGGCCGTCTCATCGGCCTTGAACTGCTGGCGCAGGTATTCGAGGATGCGCCGGTTGTTGATGGGATGGATGTCACATCCCACCATGGCAGCCAGAGCGCGCACATGAGCGCGCTGGCGATCGCCCTGGGGCAAAAGGGCAGGGCTGGGGTATTTTTCTTCTAGCCATTCGATGATGGCCGGCGACTGGATCAGCACCTGATCACCGTCGACCAGGGCAGGCACCAGCCCCTGTGGATTGAGCGCCTTGAAGGCAGCCTGCAGGTGCTGCTCGGTGCGCAGATCGACGGGGACATAGTCCACCGCCAGGCCCTTGAGATTGAGCGCAATGCGCAGGCGGTGCGAAGTACCACTGCGGAAAAAGTTATAGAGCTTCATGACGGGTCCTCAGAGGCCGGACAAAAAACCCGACCCGCCCCCCGCAAAGGGGCGAGGCAGGTTGCACGAGGGGGCCGGCGGTGAATTACTCGGCCGGGCCTATGGTCAGCGCGATTTCGGCCACGCCTTCGACCCGGCCGGTCAGGTGATCGCCAGCGACCACAGCGCCCACACCCTCGGGCGTGCCGGTGTAGATGAGGTCACCGGCCTGCAGGTGGTAGTAGCGCGAGAGGTCAGCAATGATTTCGCGCACATTCCAGATGAGCTTGTCAATGTCAGAACTCTGGCGTGTCGTGCCATTGACTTCGAGCGCAATGGCCGCACGCTCAAGCGCCACGCCAGGCATGGGCACGATTTCCGAGCAGACCGCCGATTCCTCGAAGTCCTTGCCCAGGTCCCAGGGGCGGCCCTTTTCGCGGGCAAACAGCTGAATGTCGCGCCGGGTCATGTCCAGACCGCTGGCATAGCCGTAGATCAACTGGTGTGCGTCGGCCTCGCTCACCCGAAAGCCGGGCTTGCCCAGGGCAATCACCAATTCCATCTCATAGTGGTAATTCTTGGTGCCGGGCGGATAGGCCACGGTTGCGCCCGAAGGCACCAGGGTATTGGCTGCCTTGGTGAAGTAAAACGGCGGGTCCACCCCTTTGTTGACGCTGCTGCCCATCTCAGCCGCATGCGCATGGTAATTGCGGCCGGCGCAAAAAATCCGGTTGACCGCAAAGCGCTCGCTTCGGCCACGGATGGGCACCGATGCAATGGCCGGTGGGCTGAACAGGTACTCGCTCATAGTGTCTCCAGGGTGGATTAAAAAACGGAAAGCCAGTGCAAACCGATCAATCGCGCACTTCGTAGATGCCAAGTTTGCGATGCAGCGGAGATTCGTCGGCCATGAAGAAAAAGGCCGGCTCAGTGGCCGACAGATTGCGCAATCGCACGCCGGTATAGCCCGGCGCGCAGCAGGTATCGGCCAATTCAAGGGTGAAGGATTGCTCGCCAATTTGCAACTCAGAGCGACCTTCGATCTGATGGAACACGCAGGCGGGCGAGCGTGCCGGCAGCTTCAGGCTTTGGCCGGGGCGCAGCATCAGCGCATAAAAGCCGAGGATGTTCTCGGCGTCCTCGCCGGTCTCGGGATTGACGTAGGTGATCTGCACACACTCCAGGGCTGGGTCGTTGTCGGCCATGGACTGCAGCGCCGCCCGGGCGTCGGCCCAGGGGTAGCGCAGCATCGGGTAGCGCTTGTTGTTGCTCTGGAACACCGGCGTAGGCCGCATGCCACCGCGTGCGTACTGACGATAGCCCTGGCCGGCATGCACCTGCTGGCGCTTGCCATCGCCGTTGACATGGTAGGAAGCCTCCATGTAGTAGACCAGGGGCAGGTCCAGCACATCGAGCCAGATCACCGGCTCGGTCCCCTCGTGCCCGTGCTCATGCCACAAGCCGCTGGGGGTGAGGATCAGGTCGCCGCGACTCATCGGGCATTTCTCGCCTTCGACCGTGGTCCAGGCGCCTTCGCCTTCAACCACCATGCGCACCGCATTGGGCGTGTGGCGGTGCGACGGCGCCCACTCGCCGGGCAGCAGCAACTGCATGCCCAAGTACAGCGCCGGGCTGGCCTGCATCTTGTCTAGGCCATGACCCGGATTGGCCAGCACCAGCACCCGCCGCTCGGCTTTTTCAATCGGGGTGAGCTCGCCGGCCTGCATCAGCAAGGGCTTGATGCTCTGGTAGGACCAGTGGGTGGGCTGAGTCTTGGGCCCGGGTACATGGGGCGGCATGACGCCACGCAAGCTGGGCCACAGTGGCACCAGGTTCTGCTCTGTCAGGCGCTGGCGGTACTCCAGCGGCAGGTCTTCAATGCGGCCGAGGTCGTTCATGGGGATGTCTCCTGCTTCAGGTGTTTCAAGGGCAAGGTTCAAACGGCCGGGGCCAGCTCGCGCAGGCCAGCGTCCAGGCAGTTGCTCACATTCCAGCCGTAAAGCCACTGCACCGCATCATAAAAGCGCTCGGGCGACCGGCCGCGCCACAGGTCGTTGCGCACCAGACGCTCCACCCCCTTGGCATGGTAGATGCGGCCCATCTCGCGGCCAGACAGCACGATGCGCGCAGTGCGCGCCACCCGGGCATGCTGGTACAGGTCCAGGGCACGGCCCCAGTCATGCTCGCTGGCGGCCAGGGCCTGGCCGAGGGTGACCGCGTCTTCAATCGCCATGCATGCGCCCTGGGCCATGTACTGGGTGGTCGGGTGGGCGGCGTCACCCAGCAGCGTGACTCGGCCGTAGGTCCACTGGCCGATGGGCTCGCGGTCGGCCGTGGCCCAGCGCTTCCAGGACTTGGGCAGGTCAATCAACTGGCGCGCTATCGGCAAAATGTCCTGGAAGTAACTTTGCACCTCTTCCTTGCTGCCCTCGGTCACGCCCCACTCTTCCTGCTGGCGGCTGTGGAAGGTGACCACCACGTTGTACTGCTCGCCGCCACGCAGCGGGTAGTGCACCAGATGACAGTGGGGTCCGACCCAGATGCTGGCCGCATTCCATTTGAGCTCGTCGGGAAAATCCTTCTTGTCGACCACCGCACGGTAGACCACATGGCCGGTGACGCGGGCCGGATCGCCCACGTACTTCTCGCGCACCACCGACTTGACGCCGTCAGCGGCAATCAGGGCCAGCCCCTTGAAGCGTCGGCCGTCGGCCGCCTGCACCGTGACGCTGCCGGCGTCCTGATCGATCTGGTCGATGCGGGTGTTGGTGAAGATCTCGACCTGACCACTTTCCCGCGCGCCTTCGATCAGGGACATGTGGACATCGGCGCGGTGGATCACCGCATAGGGATTGCCAAAGCGCTGGCGGAAGTTTTCGTCGGTCGGGATCTTGCCCACCTGGTAACCGTCCACGGCGTCGTGCATCACCATATAGTCGGTGAAGACCGAGCGACTGCGGGTCTTCTCGCCCACGCCCAGCGCGTCAAAGGCGTGGAAGGCGTTAGGGCCGAGCTGTATGCCGGCGCCGATCTCACCGATCTCGGGCGCCTGCTCAAACACCTGCACCCGGTAGCCCTGGCGCACCAGAGCGAGGGCGGTGGCCGCACCGCCAATGCCGCCACCGGCCACCAGCACCGGCAATGAGGAAGAAGGGCTTGCCATGGTCTGTCTCCTGAAAAATCCGAATGGCGCAAATCATATGCATGCTTACTAAAACCGTCAAGCGCCCACACCTGGGGGCCAGTCAGCCATGGCGCAGCCTGCGGCAGGCACAATGGCCCGATGCCAGCGGCCTCGCCCCACCCCTATGAAGACCTGACCCCCGATGTGGTTCTGGACGCCATGGCCAGCGTTGGTTTGAACGGCGACGGCCGGCTGACCGCCCTGTCGAGCTACGAAAACCGGGTTTATCAGGCTGGTTTGGAAGCGCCGGCCGGCGAAGCGGCCGCGCTGGCGGTGGTGCTCAAGTTCTACCGGCCCGGCCGCTGGAGCGACGCGCAAATTCTGGAGGAGCATGGCTTTGCGGCCGAGCTTCTGGCCGCCGAGGTTCCGATGGTCGCCCCCCTGCTTTTGGCTGGCGGCGAGGGCGCGGTCAGCAGCCTGCACCACCACGGCGGCTTTGCCTTCAGCGCCAGCCCCCGCCGGGGTGGGCGTCGGCCCGAACTGGAAAGCCTGGAGGTGCTCGAATGGATAGGGCGTTTTCTGGCGCGCATCCACCAGGTGGGCGCCAGGCAGTCGTTTGCACACCGGCCTGCGCTAAACCTGCAAACCTTTGGCTACGACAGCCAGCGCCTGCTGCTCGAAGGCCAGTACCTGCCGCTCGACGTGGCCTCGCGCTGGCAAAAAGCCTGTACCGAGGCGCTGCAGGTGGCCAGTGGCATCTGGCAGGAGGCCGGCGACATTCAAAGCCTGCGCCTGCACGGCGA
>JBILDR010000237.1:0-4982 GCA_044352515.1 Polaromonas sp. | reverse complement strand
TCGACCGCCTGGGCGATGCCACGGACCAAGGCCTGATCCGCCGCACCGAGACCACCCAACTGGCGCAGGCGCAGTACCGGCTCAATCCCTCCTGGCGGGCCTTGGCCGGTGTGTATGAGCGCCGACAAGACAACACCGATCCCCGCGGTCAGGAGCCCGACAGCACGGTGCGCGGCGGCGAGTTGGGGCTGCGCTATGTGCTGCCGTCAGACAACACCGTGGCCTATCGGCTGCGCCACGGTCAGGGCAGTTATGCCGGCGCCGCCGCCCAGTCTGCCAGCGGCGACTTTAGCGAGCGTGAGCATGTATTCGACGGCAGCTGGGTGGCCACTGGCGCCTTGCGCATGCAGGGGCAGTTCGGTCACCTCGCGCGCGAGCATGCACAGGAGCCCGGTCGTGATTTTTCCGGCTGGCTCGGCCGTGTGGGCGCGCAGTGGCAAGTCACCGGCAAGACCTCGGTGAACGCCGGTCTCCTGCGTGAGCTCGCGACCTACCAAACCCTGGACGCCAGCTATTTCGAGGGCTATCGCCTTTATGTGGCGCCCCAGTGGCAGGCCGGCGCTAAGACCTGGCTGCGCCTGCGCCTGGAGCAGGGCGAGCGCCAATACAAGGGTGCCCCGCCAGGCTCTGTGGCTTTGGGTCGGCAGGACCGGCTCACGATCACCTCGCTCGAGCTGCAATGGCAGCCGCTGCGCGCCTTGAACTTCATTGCCAGTGTGCAGCACGACCAGCGCCGCTCCAACATCGCCGGTGCGGATTTTCGCGCCCGCATTCTGGCCCTCTCGGCACAAGTTAATTTTTAACCAGCCCCAGCAGGAGACTTGCCATGCAGCTTGCGTTTGAACGAATTTTCAGGATGCTTGTCCGGGGCTTGGTGTGGCCGGCGCTGCTGGGATGGGCCGCTGCAGTGTGGGCGCAAGCCGGGCCGGCAGCCGCAGGGGCCGACTACCGGCTGGCGGCCGGTGACACCATCGGTGTGCTGGTGTTTCAAAACCCGGAGCTGTCGCTGGACGTGCAGGTCTCTGAAAGCGGCGCCATCAGCTACCCGCTGATTGGTTCGGTGCTTGTCGGCGGTCAGACCCTGGTACAGGTGCAGGGCCGCATCGCCGATGCCCTGCGCAGCGGCGGCTATGTGCGCGAGCCGCAGGTCAGCGTGGCGCTGCGCCAGGCGCGGGGTCATCAGGTCTCGGTGCTGGGCCAGGTCAGCCGGCCTGGTCGCTTCGTATTGGAGACCTCCAGTACCAAGGTCAGTGATGTGTTGGCTGCTGCGGGTGGCATCAGTGCGGGGGGCGACGATCTGCTGGTGCTCACCGGAACCCGGGGCGGGCAGGCGTTTCGCAAGGTCATCGATGTGCCGGCCTTGTTCGCGGGCCAGTCTGCCGGCGATGACGTCGTTCTGGCCGCCGGCGATGCGCTGTATGTGGGCAAGGCGCCGCAGTTCTACATCTATGGCGAGGCGCAAAAGCCCGGCCCGCACCGGCTCGAGCGCGGCATGACCGTCCGGCAGGCTCTGGCCACCGGCGGCGGCCCGACCGCGCGTGGCAGCCAGAACCGGCTGCGCCTGCACCGCAAGGACGGGCAGGGGCGCCAGAGCGAGAGCGCACCGGACATGAACGATGTGGTGCGCCCTGATGACGTGATCCATGTGGGCGAGAGCCTGTTTTGAAGGAGCCTGCTGTGACCTTGCACCAATTTCTGCTCATCGTGCGTGCCCGCTGGCGCCTGAGCCTGGCTGTGACCGCGCTGATGGTGGCTCTCGGCCTGGCGTTGTCGGCCGTGATGCCGCGCAGCTACAGCGCCCAGACTGCCTTGCTGGTCGACGTGCGTGCGCCCGACCCGGTGGCCGCCGCCCAGGGCGTGACCGGTGTCATCGCCCCCAGCTATATGGCGACGCAGGTGGATTTGATTGCCGGCGAGCGGGTGGCGCAGCGGGTGCTGCAGGCCCTCGACCTTGCCAACAATGCCGCCTGGCAGGCGCGCTGGCAAACGGCCACCCAGGGGCAGGGCTCCTACGACGATTGGTTGCTCGAGACCTTGCGCAAAGGGCTGGACGTGCGGCCGGCGCGCGAGAGCCATGTGATCCACATCGTCTACAAGGCGCCTGAGGCCAAGATGGCGGCCGATGTGGCCAATGCTTTTGCGCAGGCCTATGTGGAGACGGTGCTGGCCTTGCGCACCGAGCCCGCACGCGTTTACGCTCAGTGGTTTGACGAGCAGGTGCGCAGCTCGCGCAATCAGCTGGAGCAGGCGCAGGCGCGGCTGTCGGCCTATGCCCAGCGCGTTGGGCTGGTGTCCACCGACGAGCGGCTCGACCATGAGAGCACCCGGCTGGCCGAACTGTCCTCGCAGCTGACAGCGGTGCAGGGCCAGAACACCGACGCGCAGAGCAAGCGCACGGCGCGCGCCGAGACGGTGGCCGAGGCCATGCAAAGTCCCGTGGTGACCACGCTGCGCGCTGACCTGGGGCGTCTGGAGGCGCGTCAGCGCGAGCTGGCCGTCAACCTGGGCCCCAACCATCCGCAGATGCAGCGCCTGCAGTCCGAGCTGGCAGCCTTGCGTGCGCAACTGCAAAGCGAGACGGCACGGGTGGGCACTGCGATCGATACCAGTTGGACGGTGGGCCGCGAGCGCGAACGCGAGTTGCAGGCGGTGCTGGCCGCGCAAAAGGGCCGGGTGATGGGCATCAACAAGCAGCGCGACGAGCTCAATGTGTTTCGGCGCGATGTGGAGGCTGCGCAGCGCGCTTATGACGAAGTGAGCAAGAGCGCAGCAGGGTTGATTCTTGAAAGCCGCATCGCGCCGGGGGCGGCGCTCCCACTCCCAGGGTTCACAAGCCCGAGTGGGTATGGGCATGGCTATCAGTGTGGGAGCCGCGCCCTCGCGGCGATGCGGCGCATGATCGACCGCAGGAGCGGATCGAAGGCCCTATCGCGCCGAGGGCCGCGCTCCCACAAAGCTAGGGCATTCCTGTGATGGGTGTGGGAGCCGCGCCCTCGCGGCGATGCAGCGGTGGAGTGATCAACTCAGGCCAAAGTAGCGCCTGTGCAAGGCGGCGATCTGCGCCTTGAAAGTGGCCATGGAAAAGCGCTGTGCGTAGAGCGCGCGGCCGGTCTGTTCGAGCTGGCTGCGAAGGGTCTCATCGCTGAGCACTTGCTGCAATCGATGCGCCAGTGTGGTCGGATCGCCGGGGGTGACAAACAGGGCTTGCTGGCCGTCCTCGATGACCTGTCCGATTTCGCCCACCGGCGTGCAGACCACTGCCACGCCTTGGGCCATGGCCTCCAGAATCACCAGCGGCAGGCCTTCGTCATAGGAGGGTAGGACCAGCACATCGGCGCGCGCCATCTGCTGGGCCACCTGGGCCTGGTCCAGCCAGCCCGTGAATTCAACCCAGTCTGCCAAGCCTAGAGCCTGTGCCTGGAGGCGGTACCCCTCGATGTCGCCACCGCCGGCCAGCACCACTTGGGTTTGATGGCGGTCCCAGCCGGGCAGGCACAGCGCTTGCAGCAGGTCGCTCACTCCCTTGCGCTCAGACAGGTTGCCTACAAACAGCACCCGCTTGAACGCGCCTGGGATGCGGCGGGGCAGTTGGGGTGCGGGCACGCCATTGAGCACGATGCTCACCCGCTCTGCGGGCACCTGTAGCACCTCGGTGACGAAGCGCTGGCTGCTTTGGCCCAACACGATCAGACCGGGCGGCAGTCGCAGCAGCAAGCGGGTCAGCCAGCGCGCCGGCGCGGGCAGCCGCCGGTAGAACTGCGGGAATTGAGCCGCATGCAGGTGCACGATCATCGGCAGACCCAAGGCTCGGCAGGCCAGCATCAGAGTGCCTTTGCGCACCAGGCTCAGCCGCTCGGCCAGGTGGATATGCACTCCCGCCACGTCGCCGCGCAGTTTCCCCTGCAGCAGGCAGCTCAACGAGAGCCAGCGGATCACCGGCTCGGCCGCTGGCTCCTTGAAGGCCGCAGCCACTGCGGGCGCCAGCGCTTGCAGCAGCAACAAGGCGGCCAAGCCCGCCAGCAGCTGCCAGGTCCAGGCAAAGCGGATGTCCTCATCGTCGAGCTTGGCACGCTGCATCAAGCTCCAGCTCAGTCCAAAGCCGGCCACAAAGCCGGCCAGGGTGATGGCCACCATGCCGATGGCAAACAGGCCGAAGGCCTGCGGCCCGAGCTCTCGGGCCAGCAGCACCTGGGCGATCAGCTGCAGGGCAAAGCGCGCGCCACCGGTCAGCGCACTCCAGCGCATGGCGCGCACGCCAGGGCGCCCGAGCGGGTTGCTCACGCGGCGCGCTGGCCCCATGGGCGCAGAGTTTGATGGAGATCGATGGTGTGAGGGACTGCGCGGCCGACTGGGAAATGCATGGCGCCATCTTGGCGCGGCTGTGCTGGCCGTGGTGTCAGCCTAGGGCGATGCGCCGTGTAGTCAGGCTGCCCCAGGGGCACCCTGTTGGAGCCGCTGATGAGCCTGTGGGAGCGCCGCCCCGGCGCGATAGGGCCTCAGATCCGCCCCTGGCACCGATCAAGCGCCGCATCGCTGCGAGGGCGCGGCTCCCACACCCTTGAGTTGTCCGTGGTCGCGAGCGAAGGCCACCGCTGTGGGAGCGCCGCCCCCGGCGCGATGGGGCCTCAGATCCGCCCCTGGCACCGATCAAGCGCCGCATCGCTGCGAGGGCGCGGCTCCCACACCCTTGAGTTGTCCGTGGTCGTGAGCGAAGGCCACCGCTGTGGGAGCGCCGCCTCGGCGCGATAGGGCCTTAGATCCGCCCCTGGCACCGATCAAGCGCCGCATCGCCGCGAGGGCGCGGCTCCCACACCCTTGAGTTGTCCGTGGTCGCGAGCGAAGGCCACCGCTGTGGGAGCGCCGCCTCGGCGCGATAGGGCCTTAGATCCGCCCCTGGCACCGATCAAGCGCCGCATCGCCGCGAGGGCGCGGCTCCCACACCCTTGAGTTGTCCGTGGTCGCGAGCGAAGGCCACCGCTGTG
>JBILDR010000064.1:0-16265 GCA_044352515.1 Polaromonas sp. | reverse complement strand
CATACCCGGCCAACATCAAATTACCGTCCTGCAATCCTGCCCGTAGGCAGGGAGGCATCCATAGCATCTCCTACAGCGGTGGCCTTCGCTCACGACCACGGACAATTCAAGAGTGTGGGAGCCGCGCCCTCGCGGCGATGCGGCGATCGATCAAGAGCCCTATCGCGCCGAGGCGGCGCTACTACAGCGGTGGCCTTCGCTCACGACCACGGACAATTCGAGGGTGTGGGAGCCGCGCCCTCGCGGCGATGCGGCGATCGATCAAGAGCCCTATCGCGCCGAGGCGGCGCTCCCACAGCGGTGGCTTTCGCTCACGACCACGGAAAATCTGAGGGTGTGGGAGCCGCGCCCTCGCGGCGATGCGGCGATCGATCAAGAGCCCTATCGCGCCGCATCGCGCCGAGGCGGCGCTCCTACAAAGGCAGCGCCATCGCCGCGAGGGCGCGGCTCCCACACACCGATGCAGCCAACTCGGGCCGAGAGCGCAGTGACCCTATCGACCCGCAACAATGCGAAAGCGCTCCTCCTCCTGCAAACGCAGCACCCGCCTTTGCACCTTGCCAGTAGTGGTCATCGGCAATTGGTCGATGAACTCCACCTCCTTGGGGTATTCATAGGGTGCAAGCAGCGAGCGCACATGCTCTTGCAAGGCGGCGGTGACCTCGGCGTCAAACGCGCTGCGAGCCGGGCCGTCGGGGCGGCGGGCCAGGTAGTCGGGCGAGAGCACCACATAGGCCTTGACCAAAGCGCCACGCTCGCGATCGGGCTTGGGCACCACCGCGGCATTGGCTACCGCCGGATGCTTGACCAGGCAGTTCTCGATCTCGCCCGGCCCAATCCGGTAGCCCGCCGCTTTGAACACATCGTCGGCCCGGCCCTCGTACCAAAGGTAGCCGTCGGCGTCGCACCTGGCCAGATCGCCGGTGCGACACCAGGGGCCGGTGAACTTGGCCTCGGTCGCAGCATCGTTCTTCCAGTAGCCCAGAAAGAAAACCGGATCGCTCTGGCCATGCACATCGCTTCGGTGCACCGCGACCTCGCCCGACACCCCAGCTGGACATTCCTGGCCCTGCTCGTCGATCACCGCCACCCGGTGGCCCGGATAGGGCTTGCCCATGCTGCCCGGGCGAGCCGGCCAGCCCAGGGCTTGCCCCG
Source organism: Polaromonas sp. (assembly GCA_044352515.1). Taxonomy (GTDB): domain Bacteria; phylum Pseudomonadota; class Gammaproteobacteria; order Burkholderiales; family Burkholderiaceae_C; genus Polaromonas. The sequence continues at coordinate 15,110 of JBILDR010000064.1, read as the reverse complement.
GCCGCCCGCTCTGCGGCCGGCCCTGCGGGCTGCGCGCCCATTGCATCGCGCAATTGCCGACGATGTAATTGATCTCGGTCTGGCCGAACATCTCGTTGACCACCACGCCCAGCTTGTCGCGGCAGTAGGCATAGACCGCATCGCCCACCGCCTCGCCGGCGCTCATGATCGCCTCCAGCCGAAGCCGATAGGTCTTACGCGGATCGGGGCAGGCCTTCATCATGGCCTTGAGCGCGGTCGGGAACAGGAAGGTGTGCGTCACCCCATGCTGCTGCATCAACTCGAAGGCCATGTCGGCGCCAAAACGCTGGTCGCAAGCCACGATGGGCCGGCCGAAGTAGAGGGTGGGCAACAGCGCATCCATCAGGCCGCCGGTCCAGGCCCAATCGTCCGGCGACCAGAACACCGCATCCGACCTGTCATTGTTCACTCCATCAAAGCCAAACCAGTTCTGGCTGCAGACAAAGCCGCTCAAATTACCCATAAGGGCGCGATGCGGAATCAGCGCGCCCTTGGGCGGGCCGGTGGTGCCGCTGGTGTAAATGAGAACCGCCGCCTCCTCGGCTTTGGTGCGCAGCGCCTGAAAACGCCCGCGCTCAGCGGCCAAGGCGGCGGCATAGTCCACACCGCCGCAGCCGCCCAGCCCGATCAGATGGCGCAGCGCCGGACAACTGTCCTGCAGGCCCTGCAGCACCGAGATGGACTGCGCGTCGGCAATCGCCGCCACGGCCTGACTGTCTTGCAGCCGAAAGGCCAGCGCCTCGGGGCCGAACAGCACCGACAGCGGCATGGCCACCGCGCCCATCTGCAGCAAGGCCATGAAGGCCACCGCCGTCTCAAAGCGCTGCGGCAGCACAATGGCCACCCTATCGCCCCGGCGCACGCCCAGGCGGCGCAGCGCCAGGCTCAGGGCGTCGGCCGCCTGCTGCAACTGACCGTAGGTGTAACTCAGGCCGGGCTGGCCCTGCCGGTGCTCCATGATGGCCAGGCCTTCAGGCTGTGTGCGGGCCCAGCGCCGGGCGCAGACCTCGGCGATGTTGAAATAGGCATCGACCTGCCAGCGCAAGCCCTGATGCAAGGCGGCGTGGTGATCGGGCAGGTGCAGTCCTTCTGCGCGGGTCGTCGGCATGAGCGGCAGAGCTCCTTATGATGATGGGCTTGGCGCCGGCCTTCGCCGGCAATGAGAAACCCAGCAATGTACAAAGAAAAGCACGCCGCCAGCAGCACGTTTGTCCCTATCCGCGGCCTGCAATACCATGTGCTGCAGTGGACTTTCGGGCCGCTACAGCCTGAGCTAGCGCCCCTGGTCATGGTGCATGGCTGGATGGACGTGGGTGCCTCCTATCAATTCATGGTCGATGCCCTGTCCGAAGACTTCCTGCGCGGCCGGCGACTCATCGCCCCCGACTGGCGCGGCTTTGGCCTGACCGAGGTACAGACCGACAGCTTTTGGTTCCCCGACTACCTGGGCGATCTGGACTTCCTGCTCGACGCCCTGGCACCGGGCCAGGCCATAGACCTGGTCGGTCACAGCATGGGCGGCAATGTCAGCATGTGTTACGCAGGCGTGCGCCCAGAGCGCATCCGCAAGCTGGTCAATCTGGAAGGTTTTGGCCTGGCCAATGGCCACCCCGCACAAGCCCCTGGCCGCTATGCCCAATGGATGGACGAACTCAAAGCCCTGCACAGCGGCCAGATGGCGCTGCGCCCCTACGCCGATGCCCAGGCCGTGGCCCGCCGCCTGATGAAGACCAACCCGCGACTGCCGGCCGACAAGGCACTGTGGTTGGCTCAACATTGGGCCAAACCGGACGCGCAAGGCCAATGGCAGATCCTCGGGCAGGCGGCGCACAAGCTCAAGAACGCCTATATCTACCGCTGGGAAGAAATGCAGCACATCTGGCAACGCATCAGCGCGCCGGTGCTCTCGGTCGAGGCTGGCGGCAAGTCCATGACGGGCTGGTGGAAGGGCGCATACACCCTGGAGGAATACCATCAAAGACTGAAAAACGTCGCGCAGGTGCGTCAGGCCCACATCGCCGATGCCGGCCACATGGTGCACCACGATCAACCTCAGGCCCTGGCTGCGCTGATCGAAGAGTTCCTGGCATGAGAAAATCCAGCGATTGACCTTACCCGCCGGCCTGAGGCCGGCACGGACGGGTTCCACCCTTTCCAATATTGAGCATCGCCATGGACGTAGAACGCATCAACCTGATCGGTAACACCTTGCATGACCTCGGTCAGCGGGTGCAAGAGCTTCGGGGGTATCTTTGACTACCCTGCCAAGGAACGCAAACTGCATGAGGTGATTGCTGCGCTCGAAGACCCCAAGGTCTGGGACAACCCCAAGCGCGCTCAAGAACTAGGCAAGGAAAAAAAGTCCCTCGAAGACGTGGTGCTGGTGCTCGACCGGCTTAGCCAGGAAATAGCAGACAACACCGAGCTCTTCGAAATGTCGCGCGATGACAGCGACGAAGCGGGCCTCCTCACCATTGAAGCCGAGGCTGCCAAAGTGGGAGCCGAAGTAGAAAAGCTCGAATTTCGCCGCATGTTCGGCAACCAGGCCGACCCGCTCAACGCCTTTGTGGACATTCAGGCCGGCGCCGGCGGCACCGAGGCCTGCGACTGGGCCAGCATGCTGCTGCGCCAGTACCTGCGCTATGCCGAGCGCAAGGGCTTCAAGACCACGGTCGAAGACGAATCGGCCGGCGACAGCGCCGGCATCAAAAGCGCCACCATCAAGATCGAGGGCGAGTACGCCTTCGGTCTGCTGCGCACCGAAACCGGCGTGCATCGCCTGGTGCGCAAGTCGCCCTTTGACTCCTCGGGCGGGCGTCATACCTCGTTCGCGTCGATCTTTGTCTACCCCGAGATTGACGACTCGATCGAGATCGACATCAACCCAGCCGATGTGCGCACCGACACCTTCCGCGCCTCGGGTGCGGGCGGTCAGCACATCAACAAGACCGACTCTGCTGTGCGCCTGACCCACATCCCCACCGGCATCGTGGTGCAGTGCCAGGACGGACGTTCACAGCACAGCAACCGCGACGTGGCCTGGAAGCGCCTGCGCTCGCGCCTGTACGACCACGAGCTGCGCAAGCGCCAGGCCGAACAGCAAAAGCTCGAAGACAGCAAGACCGACGTGGGCTGGGGCCACCAGATCCGCAGCTATGTGCTCGACCAGAGCCGCATCAAGGACTTGCGAACCAACTTTGAAACCTCGGCCACCCAGAAAGTGCTGGACGGCGACCTCGACGCCTTCATCGAGGCCTCGCTCAAACAGGGCGTCTGACGCCCGACCTAGGAGTTTTCATGCGTGACGGACAGTCCCCAAACGGCGCCATCTTGCGCGCCGACTACCAGAGCCCTGCCTTCTGGATCGATGCGGTCGATCTCAGCTTCGACCTCGACCCCCAAAAAACCCGGGTGCTCAACCGCATGAAACTGCGGCGCAACCCCGATGCGCCGGCCCAGCCTCTGCGGCTCGATGGCGAAGAGCTCAACCTGGCGCGGGTACTGGTCAACGGCCAAGGCACCTCTTTCAAGATGGACGGCGGGCAGCTGCTGCTGGAAAACCTGCCCGAGGGGCTAGAGGCCTTTGAGCTGGAGATCTTCACCACCTGCAACCCGGCCAAGAACAGCAAGCTGATGGGCCTGTATGTCAGCCAGGACTCCTTTTTCACCCAATGCGAAGCTGAGGGCTTTAGGCGCATCACCTACTTCCTAGACCGCCCGGACGTGATGGCCAGCTACAGCGTCACCCTGCGCGCTGACAAGGCCAGGTACCCGGTGCTGCTGTCCAACGGCAACCTGGTCGAGCAGGGCGATCTGGAAGACGGTCGGCACTTTGCCCGCTGGGTCGATCCGCACAAAAAGCCCTGCTACCTGTTTGCCCTGGTGGCCGGCCAACTGGTCTGCCGCGAACAGCGCATCACAGCGCGCTCGGGCCAGGACCATCTGCTGCAGGTCTATGTGCGGCCGGGCGACCTCGACAAGACCGAGCACGCGATGAATTCGCTCATGGCCTCGGTGGCCTGGGACGAAGCGCGCTTTGGCCTGCCGCTCGATCTGGAGCGCTTCATGATCGTCGCCACCAGCGACTTCAATATGGGCGCCATGGAAAACAAGGGCCTGAACATCTTCAACACCAAGTACGTGCTGGCCAGCCAGGCGACGGCCACTGACACCGACTTTGCCAACATCGAAAGCGTGGTCGGGCACGAGTACTTCCACAACTGGAGCGGCAACCGCGTCACCTGCCGCGACTGGTTCCAGCTCTCGCTCAAGGAAGGCCTGACCGTCTTTCGCGACCAGGAGTTTTCGCAAGACCTGTGCGCCGAGGCATCGGCCCGCGCCGTCAAGCGCATCGAAGACGTGCGGGTCCTGCGCACCGCGCAGTTTCCGGAAGACGCCGGCCCCATGGCGCACCCGGTGCGGCCCGACAGCTATGTCGAGATCAACAACTTCTACACCGTCACCATCTACGAAAAAGGTGCCGAACTGGTTCGCATGATGCAAACCCTGGTCGGGCGTGAAGGTTTTGGCCGCGGCATGAAGCTGTACTTCGAGCGTCACGACGGCCAGGCGGTGACCTGCGACGACTTCGCCCAGGCCATTGCCGACGCCAACCCCAGCTCCGAGCTGGCACGCCTGCTGGCCCCCTTCAAGCGCTGGTACAGCCAGGCCGGCACACCACGACTGCAAGCCAGTGGCCAGTACGACGCTGCGGCCCAGACCTACACCCTGAGCCTGACTCAAAGCTGCCCGCCCACCCCAGGGCAGAGCGAGAAGATGCCCTTCGTGATTCCAGTAAACCTGGGGCTGGTCGGCCCCGACGGGCAAGACCTGCCCCTGGACCTGGGCGATGGCCAGACCCCCACCACGCGCACCCTGGTGCTCGAACAGCCCGAGCAGCGCTTTGTGTTCCAGAACGTGAGCAGCGAAGCTGTGCCCTCGCTGCTGCGCGGCATGAGCGCGCCGGTCACACTGGCCATGGAGCTCAGCGACGCCCAACTGCTGCACCTGCTGGCCCACGACAGCGACCCCTTCAGCCGCTGGGAGGCCGGGCAGCGCCTGGGCATACGCCTGGCCCTGCAGGCCCTGGCCCATGACAACAGCGACGAGCTGCTCAGCGATGGCTATGTGGACGCGATGCGCGCGGTGCTGCGCCACCCCGGCTTGGACCCCGCCTTCAAAGAGTTGGTGCTGACCCTGCCTTCTGAAGCTTATCTGGCCGAGCAGGTCGAAGTGGTCGATCCGCAGCGCATACACGCGGTGCGCCAATCCATGCGCCTGCAACTGGCCATGGCCCTGCGCGAGGACTGGGAGCAGGCCTGGCAGGCCAACCTCGATACCGGCGCCTACAAGCCCGATGCCCGCTCGAGCGGCCGGCGGGCGCTGGCCGGCATGGCCCTGTTGCACCTGTGCCTGGCCGATGTAGCCGAACGCGAAGAGCGCTGGCCGGCGCTGGCCCTGGAGCGCTTTGAGGCGGCTGGCAACATGACCGACCGCTTCAACGCCCTGAGCGCCCTGGTCAGCAGCGGCCACCACCTGGCTGAGAAGGCGCTGCAACGCTTTCACGCGCTGTTCAAGCAGGAGGAACTGGTCATCGACAAATGGTTCAGCCTGCAAGCCGGCGCGCCCGACCATGGCGGTCATGTGCTGCCCATCGTGCGCCAGCTCATCAAGCACCCGGACTTCAACCTGCGCAACCCCAACCGGGCCCGCAGCGTGCTGAGCACCTTCTGCCAAGGCAATCCGGGCGCCTTCCATCGCGCAGATGCGGCCGGCTACGTGTTCTGGGGCGAGCGTGTGCTCGAACTCGACGCCTTCAACCCGCAAGTGGCCGCCCGCCTGGCGCGCGCGCTCGACCGCTGGAAGAAACTCGCCGAACCCTACCGCAGCGCCGCCCGCGAGGCCATCGCCCGGGTGGCAGCCAAGGCCGAACTGAGCAAAGATGTGCGCGAGGTGGTCAGCCGCGCCCTGGCCGATTAAAAAAGCCCCCTCTCCCCCTGGGAGAGGGCTGGGCTGAGGGCCGCGCGGCCTGTGCATCATGCGCGCCCCTCATTGCCTGAAGGAGAACCCATGAACAAGATTTCCCTCACCCGCTACCTGGTGGAACAACAGCGCGACCATGGCCACATCCCGGCCCAGTTGCGCCTGCTGCTTGAGGTGGTGGCCCGTGCCTGCAAAAGCATCAGCCAGGCGGTCAACAAAGGCGCACTCGGCGGCGTGCTGGGCTCGGCCGGCAGCGAGAATGTGCAGGGCGAGGTGCAGAAAAAACTCGACATCATCGCCAATGAGGTGCTGATCGAAGCCAATGAATGGGGCGGGCACCTCGCCGCCATGGCCTCCGAGGAAATGGACAGCATCTACGCGGTGCCCAACCGCTACCCCCAGGGCGAGTACCTGCTGCTGTTTGACCCGCTGGACGGTTCGAGCAATATCGACGTCAACGTCAGCATAGGCACCATCTTCAGCGTACTCAAAAAACCTGAAGGGGGCATGGCGGTCAGTGAGCAGGACTTCCTGCAGGCCGGCAATAAACAAGTGGCGGCCGGCTACTGCGTCTATGGTCCGCAAACCACCCTGGTGCTCACCGTCGGCAAAGGCGTGGCCATGTTCACCCTGGACCGTGAGCAAGGCTCTTTCGTGCTGACCCAGGAAGATGTGCAAATTCCGGTCGACACCAAGGAATTTGCCATCAACATGAGCAATATGCGCCACTGGGACGCACCGGTCAAACGCTACATCGACGAATGCCTGCAAGGCAAAGAAGGCCCGCGCGGCAAAGACTTCAATATGCGCTGGATCGCCTCCATGGTGGCCGATGTGCACCGCATCCTCACCCGTGGCGGCGTCTTCATGTACCCCTGGGACAAGCGCGAGCCCGACAAGGCCGGCAAATTGCGCCTGATGTACGAGGCCAACCCCATGTCCTGGCTGGTCGAGCAAGCTGGCGGCGCCGCCACCAACGCCAAAACCCGCATCCTCGACCTGCAGCCGACCAAGTTGCATGAGCGGGTGAGTGTGGTGCTGGGCAGCAAGAACGAAGTCGACCGCATCACCGCCTATCACAACGGAGCGTGAACGGGCTGGCCTGCCCAATGCAAGGCACTGGCTATAATCTCGGCCCTTAGCCGGTGTAGCTCAGTCGGTAGAGCAGCTCATTCGTAATGAGAAGGTCGGGTGTTCGATTCATCTCTCCGGCACCAATGAAATCAAGCACTTAGCCCAACCCACAAAGTTGGGCTTTTTGCTTGCCGGGTATTTACAGACTGTTTACAGACTGCGGTACGAGGTTTCGCTCCTTGCGGGCTGCATGGCCCTAGGAGCAGGCCGCCCTGCTCGGTGTGTGGCTACCCACCCCCGGCCCTTGCCATTTCAGCCTGCGCCGACCCCACCGTACCCCCACCCCCCTAAATCTGTGGATGGGACCCGTTGTCGGTAACACACTAATCCGGTCGAATGGGTGCAGGTCAGAACCTTTCACGATGGTTGTCACTAACCGCCGCATCGACCCGCCAGCCCATGTCCACCCTGCTGTGCGCTCCCCAGGAACAAGCCAAGCGAGAGAAGCAGACCGTGGGCGGCTTGCAGTACAACCGCAACAACAAGCGCGAAGTCGAGTCCATGCAGTGACCACAAGGGGCCGGGGGCGAGGTTCTAGGCAGGGATGGCGGCAGGAGGCTCGGGTAAGCACTAGTCATTTTTGAAATCATGAGGTTATGCTTGCGCTCTATATAGCCTCGCTCAGCTTCCCCGAAGGGCGCCCATATATTGGCTAGCCCTGCGTGGATGATTTCCGTGCGCTGCTTGTGGGTTGTGAGAGTCATTTCCTTGTATTCCAAGATTGGCAAATGATCATCAAATTCTTCTTAAAAATATTTGCATTCATTGTCATGATTGCAAGCTCAGGCGCTTATGCCGCTGACTTTGATGCAGGGAGGGAGCTTGATAAGCACTGCTCTTCTGAGTACAAACAGGTCGATGACTTTTTACAATACCTTTATAAGGTAGATGGTAATCTGAAGGACTTAAATCCGAGCAAGATTAAACGTATAGAACATCTTGAGGCTGTTTTTAGAGACCGTAAAACTATAAAACCACAGAGAAGCGAAGCTTTTAGAGAGCTTTTCGGTGACCCAGATTGGTGGGTATACAAGCTTCAACGTGATTCAAAGAAGTTGATCGCTCAACTTGAATTGCTGAAGAAAAATTCAAGTTGGGACCAATTTAAAAAATTGGCCTCCGAACAAGTTGCCGGAAAAATTTCTAAATTAAGTTTGCAGCCATCGGCCACTAATTCAATGAATGCGATGGTTGATTTGATGGTCGGTTCAGCAGAATTCTTTAGTGAACGGAATGAGATTAAAGAGCGACTGAAGGCGTTGGGTGCTAGTTCTCGGCTGAGCAGAGTATTCTCGGAAGACAGCCAACAAGATTCTTTTGAGTCGAAATTTTTGTTGCTTTATCTACCCTCTTCCTTGATCAAGTGTCAGATCGATTTCTTGGAGACGCGGCTGAACACAAAGCGATGATGCATTGAGGCTTCGTGAGTGTTGGCAGGCTAAGCCCTACAACCGCACCAACTGGCCGCTCATTAAAAATCTGGCAACATTCGCCTATGAAAAAGATCATCCTCGCGCTTCTGATGGCGGCCACATTGGGCACTGCATCTGCCGACCCGCTTACAGAAGCTGCCGCTGCTAATGACCGTGGCGACTACGCTGCGGAGCTAAAAATCACCCGCCCTTTGGCTGCCAGTGGCGAGGCCTGGGCACAAGCTTTTCTTGGTGATAGTTTTTTTTACGGCTATGGAGTAAAGCAAAACTATACAGAGGCCGCCAAGTGGTACCGGCTAGCAGCCGAGCAGGGGCAGGCCAGTGCGCAGTCAAACCTAGGAGTGATGTACGAAGCCGGTCAAGGTGTGGCCCAAAACTTCACAGAGGCGGCAAAGTGGTATCGGCTAGCTGCAGCGCAGGGGAATTCGTTTGCGCAGTTAAACCTGGGCACATTGCACTACAACGGCAAAGCCGTTGTTCAGAGCTACACAGAAGCGGCGAAGTTGTACCGGCTAGCAGCAGAGCAAGGAGCTGCGCAAGCGCAGCACAACCTGGGCTTTTTGCACTACAACGGCCAAGGCGTAGTCCAGAATTTCACAGAGGCCGAGAAGTGGTTTCGGCTCGCAGCCGAGCAGGGATATGCGGCTGCGCAGTACAACTTGGGCTTATCGCATTACAACGGTCAAGGCGTAGTCCAGAATTTCACAGAGGCCGAGAAGTGGTTTCGGCTCGCAGCCGAGCAGGGGAATGCAGATGCGCAGTACAACCTGGGCTTATTGCAGTACAAAGGCCAAGGGGTGGTCCAAAACTTTACCGATGCGGCGAGGTGGTTCCTGCTTGCGGCCGATCAGGGAAGTGCGGGTGGGCAGAACAACTTAGGCGTGATGCACGAAAAAGGACATTACTTTGTCCAAAACTTCGCGGAGGCGGCGAAGTGGTATCGGCTAGCGGCCGAGCAGGGATATGTGAGTGCGCAGTTCAACCTAGGCGTGTTGTACAACAATGGTAAAGGTGTAGTCCAAAACTTCGCAGAGGCTGAGAAGTGGTACCGGCTCGCGGCCGATCAGGGAAATGCGAATGCGCAGTACAACCTGGGCGTGTTGTTCAGCAAGGGCCAAGGTGTGGTCCAAAGCCACACAGAGGCGGCTAAGTGGTACCGGCTAGCAGCCGCGCAGGGGAATGCGAATGCGCAGTTCAACCTAGCATGGTTGCACCAAGACGGCAAAGGCGTTATTCAGAGTTTCGCAGAGGCGGCGAAGTGGTATCGGCTAGCTGCAGAGCAGGGATTTGCGAGTGCGCAGTACAACCTGGGCTTTTTTCACGCCAACGGGCAGGGGGTGGTACAGAACTTCTCAGAGGCTCAGAAGTGGTACCGACTAGCAGCCGAGCAGGGGAATGCGAGTGCGCAGTCAAACCTAGGAGTGATGTACGAAGCCGGTCAAGGTGTGGCCCAAAACTTCACAGAGGCGGCAAAGTGGTACCGGCTAGCAGCAGAGCAGGGACTTGCGGGTGCGCAGAATAACCTGGGCACAGTGCACTACAACGGCCAAGGCGTGATCCAGAACTTCACAGAGGCCACAAAGTGGTTCAGGCTCGCAGCCGAGCAGGGACATGCGGGTGCGCAGGTAAATTTGGGCGCTTTGTACAACACCGGTAAAGGTTTAGTGCAGAACTACGCTGAGGCGGCCAAGTGGTATCGGCTCGCTGCCGATCAGGGAAGTGCGGATGGGCAGTACAGCCTTGGCGTTTTGCACGAAAGAGGCCAAGGAGTTGCTCAGAGCTACGCAGAGGCGGTGAAGTTGTACCGGCTAGCAGCCGAGCAGGGAAATGCGGATGCTCAGTACAACCTGGGCGTGTTGTTCAGCAAGGGCCAAGGTGTGGTACAGGACTTTAAAAAAGCTCATATGTGGTTTAACCTTGTCGCGCTCAAAGGTGACAACGAAAGTGTGAAGGCAAGAGACGGCATCGCTATACGAATGACTCCGCAACAAATCGGCGAGGCGCAAACCATGGCAAGGGAGTGCATGGAGCGCAAGTTCAAAGGTTGTGACTAAATTGTCGACATAGCTCAGTCATGTCACTTCACGCTTGATTGAAATCTGGCAGCATTCGCCCATGAAAAAGATCATCCTTGCGCTGTTGCTGGCTGCTGCATTGAGCACTGCAACTGCCGATCCACGTGCAGATGCAGTGGCTGCAAATAAACGTGCCGACTACTCTGCAGAGCTGAAAATTACCCGCCCATTGGCCGCCAAAGGTGCAGCTTGGGCACAATCTTTTCTTGGTGACAGTTTCTTTTATGGAAAAGGTGTGGTTCAAAACTTCACAGAGGCAGTGAAGTGGTACCGGCTCGCGGCCGAACAGGGAAATGCGGATGCGCAATACAACCTGGGTTTGATACACACCACCGGCCAAGGGGTGGTGCAGAACTACGCAGAGGCGGCCAAGTGGTACCGACTGGCAGCCGAACAGGGAATCGCAGGTGCGCAGTACTTCTTAGGCTTGTTGCACTACAGGGGCGAAGGAGTGGTCCAGAACTTCACAGAGGCGGCCAAGTGGTATCGGCGAGCAGCGGCTCAAGGAGATGCTAGTGCGCAGCTCAATCTCGGCTTGTTGCACGGTGACGGGCAAGGCGTTGCGCAAGACTACAAAAAATCTCACATGTGGCTTAACCTTGCGGCGGTCAAAGGCAACAAGACCAGCGTTAATGCACGAGACGACGTCGCCAAACGCATGACCCCTCAACAAATCGGCGAAGCGCAAGAAATGGCGAGGCAGTGCATGGAGCGCAACTTCAAAGGGTGTGACTGACCTGTCTGACGAATAAATGCCGTCGGCTTGGCGGCGGGAGGTTGTCCATGCCGTGGTTAGCCATCCCGGCGCCCTGACGGCCCACCAGATTCGCCAGTCGGACGGGGGCTTTCAAGCCCACTGCGGCCGAAGCGCGCTGGATAAGAGACCTGTCGAAATAGTAGAGGCAGAGGTACGGCGTATTTGTATGCGTCTCAAGTAGTATCCTAAACAAGCTCCACCGCACGCCGCTTGACCTCATCATTGACGGTGCCATACCCCTGAGTGGTTGAAATCGATTTGTGCCCAGCAATTGCTGCCAGTACGAACACTGACACGCCCTGCGATGCCAGTCAGGTAAGCGACCTGCCCACCCCACCAGCCGTACCACCATGAAGCCAACCTCTGCTGAACAGATCTGGGCCGACTTCTGTGACCGATTTTCCGTGGCTGAATGCGCAGTGCCACTATTCAAGGCCAGTGCTTCAGGCCGAGTGACGACCCGGAATCACGGCCTTGATGGTCGCACCTTGCTCTGTCGATCTGAGCAGATGGAGTCACTCGTCCGCACTGAGGCGGCCAAGGCAGTCAGTGACTATCAGGCCGGGAAGCAACGAATTGACGGCTTGATCTACATGATGGGATGGCGACAGGACCAGAGCCTCATACCGCTCTACATCGGGAAAACAGAGGTCACTGGCCGGGGCGACAGGAACCTTTCAGTGAACCTCAAGAATCTTGACCGGGACACGTCCAAGTTTGCTCGGTGGGGGGATGGTTACGCCTACCATGTGGGTGACCTGAGCGCGTGTGTTGTACCTGGGCACGACCCCAGACGCCGGCAGGAGAAGTACTCCGACTGGGCCAGCAAGTTGTTTGAGCAGGCCCCAACAGAACAGCCTGTGCTGCGCCAGCCTGTCTGGTTCTGGGCAACTGCATGGGATAACAGGACAACTGGCATCTGGCAGGAGCTGGGGCCAACTAGGCTTGCTTTCTTGGAGTACACCTTGATTGGTGTTGCCAGCATGATTTCACCGGATCTGCTGAACCGTGAGGGCCGGCAAAGAGCGTGAGCACACGTTTAATTTGAATGACGGTGGCCTCGCGTCAGACAGTGCTGCTTAGGCCTGTGTGCGTAAGTTGCGGTTTATGTGAAGGCTCTCAGGCCAAGACCTTCGCCATTGTCCTGCTAGCTTTCATCCTCAGACAGCAGGTACAGAAGATCCACATTCAGGGCTTCTGCGATGGCACACAGCACTCGTAGGCTCGGATTGCCGATGGCCCGCTCGATCTGCGACTGATATGTGCGGTCGATCCCAGCGGCAAAAGCTAAGGCCTCCTGCGACAACCCGCGCTCAATGCGCGTATCACGCACCCTGGTGGCGAGGCGGGCCTGAAGGACTCTGAGCGTTGACTGCTTGGGTGAAGACACCCTTGCAGATTGATGTCAATGTGACCTATAGTCCACGGAAAATAGTCTACAACGCTGTAGAAGGAGCGCCATGACCCGTCCCGTATCTCGTGCAATCCGCTGCGCCGCAGCACTGTCTCTTCTCTTTGGCTTGGTTGGATGTGGGTCAACACCGGAGACATATCAGTCTTACCAGCCACCCCCGCCACCACCGACGCCCTTGCAAGCCTGTTATGAACGGGCCGGGGATAGTGCGCTTAGATGTTCACGTGACAATTTTCTTAAATCGTTGCAGCGGATCGGGGGCGAGGTTGATTGCGACATGCGGAGGATGAACATGGAGGACATGTGTCGGCGTCAGTTTAGATAGCGGGCGAATTTTAAACATCTGAGCGGTTAATTGACCCAAATTTGACGCCATATCAATTGCAGATGAAGGGGGCGTGGATGCCGGCAATTTGGATCCCTTGAAAGATACCCAGGCCGCAATCCATTCCGGCTAGCGCTTCCACCGGCTGTGAATAATAATACTATTAGCCATTTGGCGGAACAAAGGAAAAGCCAAATTGAAGCGCTGCTCTACTTTTACTAGGCTCCTATCTCCATCATCTCCTACGCCACAACTGAAGAAAATTAGTTTTCGATCATAATAGACCGGAAACAGGACAAACATCGTTTGAAGCGTCATGCCAGCCCTTTGAATTTCTTGTCGAAATTTGATCCATGCAGCAGGTTGACCGTCAAGCTTAGTTTGCTTGCCATCAATAAAGACTCCCCCCTGCGGCACGAAATCCTTTAGCTCGCCTGGATTAAAAATCTCGGCCGCATCTTTCTCCGTGAAACTTTCTCCGGGCGGGATTATTATTTCCCTAATCGCCAAGTTACAAATTTCTAAGCCTCGCCCTTTTTCACTGGTAACCTGAAAGAGCATGTTTGGTCTTTTCCCATCGGCACCACCCCAGCTGGTCGGATATTCGAAAGTTACCTCAAGACCCTTTGCTTTCGGGTTCCCAATAGAGCTATAGGTTACACGATCTCCACTGAAAAACTGATCTAATGCGCTCATTTGCGCCAAAGCGGAGTTTGGCAGCAAAAAGGCTACTGCAAGGCTGAGACAAAGAAAGTATCGCATTTTAAGGGAGCTGATTGATAAATACTTCAAATCGTGGCTGCGCCTTTCTAAGGAACTTGACCCGAAAAAAATGCCACAAGCAGGCTCGACATATCACCCTAGGCTAACCAAATAGCCAGCATCAATGGGTTCATACTGGGACGATTTGACCCACGCCAGTGCTCCGCCAGCCGCACCGTTGGCATATCCCCAACGGGCCACTGCACCCATTGAGACCTGATCAGCCATTACGCCGGCCTCACGCCCGATCTGAGATAAATCATCAGCGTTGACCTGCACAAAGTCCAGCCATTTCAACAGGTGCTGCTTTGCAGCCAGGGTGTCAGACTTGCTTCGGTTGCAGGCAGGGTGGGCCAGTACGAAGTTGTGGGCCAAATCCCTTGGATACAGCGAATGCGGGATGAAGTGGTCCACATCAGCCTCTCTAACGGTCTGGCCGCAGTAGTGGCATCGGCTTGTAAGCTTTCTGAGGCCAGTAGCAACCACTGTCAGGGCCTGCCTGGACGTCTCAAACAAGAAAGATTCCAGGTCATGGTCATGTCCCAGCAACTGGCTATTCTGTCGATTTAACTTTATGTGGTCGATCCAGTGGCTACGCGACAGCCGCTGTGACCTGCCCCCTTCCGGCGTACCAATCAAAAGGAAGGAAGTCCAAGTTGAAGGTTAATCGATTTCTTTGCTTGTGACAGACCGAGCAGCATCGCCAGCGTGCTGGCGATGCTGCTCGGCAAATTGCGCCGGGGGTATGCGCCCCAGGCTGCTGTGAGGCCTGACCTGGTTGTAGTCCTGGCGCCAAACCGCGGCAGCCCTTCGTGCTTCGTCCAGAGACTCAAACCAGTGCTCATTGAGGTGCTCGTCACGGAACTTGCCGTTAAAGCTCTCGATATAGCCGTTTTGCATGGGGCGCCCCGGTTGAATCAGGATGTGACGAATGCCGTGGGACTGTGCCCATGCCATGAACGCCCGGCTGGTGAACTCCGGCCCGTTGTCAGTGCGCACCGCTAGGGGATAGCTACGAAAGCGAGCCGCACTGTCGAGCAGTCTGGTCACGTATTGCCCTGAAATGCCATAGTCGACGGCGATCTCCACACTTTCATGGCTGAAATCATCGGCCACTGTCAGGTACTTCAGGCGCCGGCCATTGGCCAGGCTGTCCGAGACGAAATCCATGCTCCACACCTCATTGACTGTATTGGCAATTTGCAGC
>JBILDR010000236.1:0-4993 GCA_044352515.1 Polaromonas sp. | reverse complement strand
TGGATACACCGCAACACCGATGCCAAGTTCGGTATCCAGATCGGCCACGCCGGCCCTAAAGGCTCCACCCGTCGCGCCTGGGACGGCATCGACCAGCCCCTGCCCGAGACCGGCGGCGAGCCCAACTGGCCTTTGATGGCGGCCTCGCCCCAGCAGTACCTGGAAGGCGTGAGCCAGAGTGCGCGCGAGATGAGCCGCGCCGACATGGACCAGGTGCGTGAGCAGTTTGTGCAAGCCACCCGCGCGGCGGCGCAAGCCGGCTGCGACTGGTTGGAGCTGCACTGCGCGCACGGCTATCTGCTGTCGAGCTTCATCTCGCCCTTGACCAACCAGCGCAGCGACGACTACGGCGGCAGCCTTGCAAACCGTCTGCGTTACCCGCTGGAGGTGTTTGCGGCAGTACGCGCCGCCTGGCCGGCCGAGCGGCCGATGTCGGTGCGCATTTCGGCCCATGACTGGGTCGAAGGCGGCATCACCCCGCTTGACGCGGTCGAGATTGCCAAGGCCTTCAAGGCGGCGGGCGCCGACATGATCGACTGCTCCTCGGGTCAGGTGAGTAAAAAAGAAAAGCCGGTCTACGGCCGCATGTTCCAAACCCCGTTTGCAGACCGCATACGGCAAGAGGCGGGCATTGCGACGATTGCCGTCGGTGCGATTTCCGAGGCCGATCATGCCAACAGCATCTTGGCGGCTGGCCGTGCCGACCTGTGTGCGGTCGCCCGCCCGCACCTGGCCAATCCGGCCTGGACGCTGAACGAAGCAGCCAAAATTGGCTACAACCCCGTGGCCTGGCCGCGCCAATACCTATCGGCCAAAGGCCAGCTCGAAGCCAATGTGCAGCGACAGAACGCTGCCGCTGAGAGCAAGTAATTCAGGAGCAACCATGAGCATCGATCCCGGCCTGCTTGCAGGCAACCGCAAGCCGCTGGCTGGCTACAAGGCACAGCACTTCGCCTGGAGCGTCAGCCATCAGGTGGCCACCATCACCCTCAACCGGCCCGAGCGCAAGAACCCCTTGACCTTCGAGTCCTATGCCGAGCTGCGCGATCTCTTTCACCAACTCAAGTGGGCTGACGATGTGCGGGCGGTGGTGATCACCGGCGAGGGCGGCAACTTTTGCTCAGGCGGTGATGTGCACGAGATCATCGGCCCGCTGATCGCGCTCAAGGCGCCCGAACTGCTGATGTTCACCCGCATGACCGGCGAGCTGGTCAAGATGATGCGCGCCTGCCCCCAGCCCATCGTTGCGGCGATTGACGGTGTGTGCGCTGGCGCTGGTGCCATCTTGAGCATGGCCAGCGACATGCGCCTGGGCACCGCCCGCAGCAAGACGGCCTTCCTCTTCAACCGGGTGGGTTTGGCCGGCTGCGACATGGGCGCCTGTGCCATGCTGCCGCGCATCATCGGCCAGGGCCGCGCCAGCGAGCTGCTCTACACCGGCCGCGCCATGCCCGGCGAGGAGGCCGAGCGCTGGGGCTATTTCAACCGCCTGTGCAGCCCCGAGGACCTGCTGACGCAGGCGCAGGCCCTGGCGGCCGACCTGGCCGGCGGCCCCTCTTTTGCTAACGGCATCACCAAGACCATGCTGCACCAGGAATGGGCCATGACCATCGAACAGGCCATCGAGGCGGAGGCACAGGCGCAGGCCATTTGCATGCTGACCGAAGACTTCGGCCGCGCCTACCGTGCGTTTGTGGCCAAGCAAAAGCCCCTATTCGAGGGGAATTGATATGAGCCCCCACGCTTTCCACTTTGTGTGTGTCGCTGCCCCCCGAGGGAGCGCAGGCCTGCCTGGGGCCGGTCCGGCGGAGGCCTGATATGTCTGACAGTTCCTACCTCGATTGGCCGTTTTTCGCGCCCCACCATGGCGATCTGGCCCGCCGGCTCGATGCCTGGGCCACCGAGCACATCAGCGCGCACAGCGCCAGCGACGTGGACGGCCACTGCCGCGACCTGGTGCGCGCACTCGGCCAGGCCGGCTGGCTGCGCCATGCGGTGGCCGGCACCGATGTGGGCGGGTCCGCCGACGTGATCGACACCCGCGCGGTCTGCCTGATCCGCGAGACCCTGGGCCGCCACGACGGCCTGGCCGACTTTGCCTTTGCGATGCAGGGTCTGGGCTCGGGCGCCATCAGCCTACAAGGTACCCCAGAACAGCGTCGCAACTATTTGCCGCGGGTCGCCGCCGGCCAGGCGATCGCCGCCTTTGCGCTGTCCGAGCCCGAGGCCGGCTCCGATGTGGCGGCCATGGCCTGCAGCGCCCGCGCTGACGGCAGCGACTATGTCCTCAATGGCCAGAAGACCTGGATCTCCAATGGGGGCATTGCAGACTTTTATGTGGTCTTTGCCCGCACCGGAGAGGCCCCGGGCTCACGGGGCATCAGCGCCTTCATCGTCGATGCCGACACGCCGGGCCTGGAGATTGCCGAGCGCATCGAGGTGATCGCGCCCCATCCACTGGCGCGATTGCAATTTACCGACTGCCGCATTCCGGCCAGTCAGCGTCTGGGTGCGGCCGGCGAAGGCTTCAAGCTGGCCATGCGCACCCTCGATGTGTTTCGCACCTCGGTGGCCGCAGCCGCTTTGGGCTTTGCCCGCCGCGCGCTCGATGAGGCGCTGGCCCGCTCACGCTCGCGCCAGATGTTTGGCGGCGTGTTGGCCGACCTGCAGCTGACCCAGGCCAAGCTGGCGCAAATGGCCACCGCCATCGACAGCGCTGCCTTGCTCACCTACCGCGCCGCCTGGCAGCGCGATCGCGGCCAGAGCGTGACCCGCGAGGCGGCCATGGCCAAGATGGTGGCTACTGAAAACGCGCAGCAGGTCATTGACGCTGCGGTGCAAATTTGGGGTGGCTTGGGCGTGGTCAGCCAGATGCCGGTCGAGCGCCTGTACCGCGAAATTCGCGCCCTGCGCATTTACGAAGGCGCTACCGAGGTGCAGCAACTCATCATTGCCCGCGAACTGCTCAAGGGCGGGGCTTGAGCCTGCCCCATCCCACTCAAACAAGGAGAGAACGAATGCAGGTGCTTTTACCCCCGGGCTGGCCCAGGCCCAAGGGCTATGCCAACGGTGTGGCGGTCAGTGGACGCATGGTGTTTGTGGCCGGCATGGTGGGCTGGGACGCCCAGGGCGTGTTCCACAGCAGCGACATGGCCGACCAGGTGCAGCAGGCCATGAGTAATGTGGTGGCTGTGCTGGCCCAAGCCGGTGCCCGGCCCGAGCATATTGTGCGCATGACCTGGTACGTGACCGACAAGCGCGAGTACCTGGCCGCTTCAGCCAAGATTGGCCAGATCTTTCGCAGCACCATCGGCAGCTTCAGCATCGCCATGACGGCGGTGGAGGTCAGTGCCCTGATCGAAGACCAGGCCAAGGTGGAGATTGAGGTGACCGCCGTCATCCCTGAATGACCGAGAATGACTGGCCAAATGTTCTATTGATAGAACATTTGTTCCATTCGGCGATGGCCTGCGCCGCAGTCGGGCATGTGGGCCAGGCGCCGCAGGCGGCCCGCGCCGGCGCTATGCTCTGCCCCCATTGAATGATTGAATACCGCTGGTATCCCTTGCAAGGAGTGTTCCGTGTCCAAAGCCAAAGCGTCTTTTTCCTGGTCTGACCCCTTCCGCCTTGACGACCAACTTACCGATGACGAGCGCCAGGTGCGCGAGGCCGCCCACGCCTACTGCCAGGAAAAGCTGCTGCCCCGGGTGCAAATGGCCTTTCGCAATGAGCAGACCGACCGCGCCATCTTCAACGAGATGGGCGAACTCGGCCTGCTCGGCCCGACCATCCCCGAGCAATATGGCGGTGCCGGCCTGAACTACGTTTGCTATGGCCTGGTGGCGCGCGAGGTCGAGCGGGTCGACTCGGGCTACCGCTCAATGATGAGCGTGCAGTCTTCCTTGGTGATGCTGCCGATCAATGAATTTGGCACCGAAGCGCAAAAGCAGAAATACCTGCCCAAGCTGGCCACCGGGCAGTGGGTGGGCTGCTTCGGCCTGACCGAGCCCAACCACGGCTCAGACCCGGGCAGCATGATCACCAGAGCCCGCAAGGTGGCCGGTGGCTACAGCCTGTCGGGCGCCAAGATGTGGATCAGCAACAGCCCGATCGCCGACGTGTTTGTGGTCTGGGCCAAGGATGATGAGGGCGCGATCCGCGGCTTCATCCTCGAAAAAGGCTGGAAGGGCCTGTCAGCCCCGGCCGTGCACGGCAAGGTGGGCCTGCGCGCCTCGATCACCGGCGAAATTGTGATGGACGAGGTGTTCTGCCCCGAAGAAAACGCCATGCCCGATGTGCGCGGCCTCAAAGGCCCCTTCACCTGCCTCAACAGCGCCCGCTACGGCATCGCCTGGGGCGCGCTGGGCGCAGCCGAAGACTGCTATCAGCGTGCCCGCCAATATGTGCTGGACCGCCAGCAGTTCGGCCGCCCTCTGGCGGCCAATCAGTTGATTCAAAAGAAGCTGGCCGATATGGTCACCGATATTTCCCTGGGCCTGCAAGGCTGCCTGCGTCTGGGTCGCATGAAGGACGAGGGCACGGCCTCGGTGGAGATCACCTCCATCCTCAAGCGCAACAGCTGCGGCAAGGCGCTGGACATCGCCCGCGTGGCTCGCGACATGATGGGCGGCAACGGCATCTCTGACGAATACGGCGTGGCCCGCCACCTGGTGAACCTGGAGGTGGTCAACACCTATGAGGGCACGCACGACATCCACGCCCTGATCCTGGGCCGGGCCATCACCGGTATCGCGGCCTTTAGCTGATTTTTCGCGGGACCTTGGCTCTGAGTCTGGGTGGGGAAGCTTGCGTTGCTGGGGGTGAGAGCCGCGCCCTCGCGGCGATACGGCTGTGTTTGTAGGAGCGCCGCCCTCGACGCGATTCGACAGTCTTTGTAGGAGATGCTATGGATGCCTCCCTGCCTACGGGCAGGATTGCAGGACGGTAATTTGATGTTGGCCGGGTATGGGGTGGATCCTCAGTCGGAACCGGC
>JBILDR010000235.1:0-5004 GCA_044352515.1 Polaromonas sp. | reverse complement strand
TGGGCTGGGCAAGGGGTAAAGGCGCAAGCCCGAGCTCCCGGCTGCAAAGATAATCTTCACCAGCTGGCCTGTATCCGGGTGCCTTGGATGCAGGCGAGACTCAAGGGCACTGGCTTTGCATGTAGCGTGCGACTGCGCGACTTGCGAGGCGAGACTCAAATCAGACCGCTAAACATGTAGATCTGCCCGAACAAGGCTTGCGGACGCGGGTTCAAATCCCGCCAGCTCCACCATTACAAAATTTAAAGGCCGCTAAGGACGTATCCGAAGCGGCCTTTTTCTTCTGAAAATCAACGGCTTAGACTCTATGAACGGGTAAGGGCGTACATTGACAGCTACGTCGGAGTGGGGGAACATTCGGGGGAACAAACCCTTTTTTTCCCCTCGGTGGGGGAACAAAATCCCCTTAGGCGGGGGAACAGGGGGATGAAAGGTGTTCCCCCATGCTGACCGATACCCAATGCAAGAACGCTGTTTGCCCACCCGACAAGCCACGCGCAAGGCTGGCCGATGCTGGGGGGCTGTACCTGGAAGTCTCGCCCGGCGGTTCAAAGCGCTGGTTCTGGAAGTACCGGGCAGGCGGCAAGGAATTTCGATTGGCGCTGGGCAGTTACCCGGCGGTCGGCCTGACGGCGGCACGGCGGGCACGCGATGCCGAGAAGCTCAAGAAGGCCGACGGCACTGACCCGGTGCAGGCCCGGAAGGTGGCAAAGCTCAAGAAGGCGAACCCGGCGGGCGACACCTTCAAAGTGGTGGCCTTGGAGTGGTACGAAAAGCAAGAGCCCCAATGGAGCGAGGCCCACGCGATCCGGGCCAAGCGGCAACTGGAGCGTGACCTGTTCCCCTGGCTGGGGGAACGGCGGCTGGCCGATATTGAGCCTTTCGAGTTGTTGGCAACCCTTCGCAAGGTGGAGGAGCGCGGCGCGGTTGAAACTGCCGACCGGGGCTTGATGCTGGCCCGGCAGGTGTGGCGCTATGGGGTGGCCACGGGTCGGGTGGGGCGGGACGTTACCGCAGACCTGAAGGGCGCGCTGTCCCCCTATCGGGGCAAGCACTTCGCGGCAATCACTGACCCGGCCAAGCTCGGGGAACTCATCCGAGCGATCAAGGGTTACAAGGGCGGGCCGATTGTGCGGGCGGCGCTGCAACTGGCCCCGATGCTGTTTCAGCGGCCCGGCGAACTGCGCGGCGCGGCCTGGGCTGAGATTGATCTGCAAGCGGCCCTATGGACGATCCCTGCGGCGCGCATGAAGCGCACCAAGGACGGCAAGGAGAACGGCGATCCCCATTTGGTGCCCCTGCCCAATCAAGCGGTGAGGATTCTGGAAATTCTCAAGCCTTACACCGAGAGTACCGGCCTGGTGTTTCCGGGCGAGCGGCAGCGCAGCAAGCCCATATCTGAAAACTCAGTCAGGACTGCGCTGATTGCGATGGGCTACACCCCCGACATTCAGACCTGGCACGGATTCAGGGCAACGGCGCGAACCATGCTGGCCGAGCGGCTGGAATGTGACCCCCTGGTGATCGAGGCCCAACTGGCCCACAGCGTCAGGGACGCGAACGGGCGGGCCTACAACCGAACCACATACCTGAAGCAGCGGACAGCCATGATGCAGCAATGGGCCGACTACCTTGACAAGCTGGCAGCTGGTGCTGATGTGATTGAACTCAAACGGGCATAACGGTTTTTGCCACGCCTAGCTTCCGGCTGATCCCCGAGGGCGAAAACTGGGACACCCTGACCCGGCGGCGCTGGCATCGTTTCGGGGGCTCAAGGGGAAGCGCTGTGGAAAAGGATTTGTCAGGGTACGCTGATTCAAAGTACGAGCTGAATGATTTTGGAATTTTTTGTCTTACTGTCCGAGAAGCAGCGGAACTTATCGCAATTGACATGTGGATTTCAGGCGAGGTTGTTGCGTCTCCGGAACTTGAAAATGACCATGACGTAGAGCCAAGCGATCCCCGCTTGAAGGTGGCGCTGGCGCAGACCATTGAACTGTTTGTTCGCCGTTTGCTGAGTGCAATCGAAAGTGATGCTCTTAAAGCCGAAGTGGTGAGACGCGACTTTGATGAACAGCTCTTGCCCGACTACACCTACGTTCGTAAATCAGTGCTTTTTGATTGGTTATCTGAGCGTGGTTACACAACCGATGTTGCTTTTGAGGAATGGGATGACATACAGCAAACCATTTACATGGCTGCGTCTGACGAAGTAGAGACGATGCAGGCTATCGGGAAAGCTGGACTTCGCGCGATCCGCCATTTTGAATATGCAAGGAGTTCATTGCGCAACGATATGACACCTGACCCAGATGACCCCAAAAGCATCTTAAGGGCATATGAGCAATGCTTCGGCGAGAACGCGAGACTCAAGATTGAGCTGGCGAAGGCCCAGAAACAATCACCAGATAAAGTTGATCGACCCTTGTCCTCTAGAGAGCGCGACTCCCTGCTGACGACCATAGCTGTTCTATGCAAGGCAGCCGGGTTCAACGCTGAACGACATGCAAAAACGGCAAACTTGATTCAGGACGCGGCAGCAAAAATGGGTATTTCAATTGGAGAAACGACCATTGAGAACCAGTTGAAAAAGATCCCAGATGCGCTGGGAACCCGCACCAAATAAGGATGTTTAGGGCACTTGCCTATTTGGTTGGGGCACTTGCCCCCAGTTTTGATTTAACAAAAAGAGACTCCACCCCATCGAAACAACGGCAGACAGCGCCGGTCAAGAAGGGGCAGCAATGGCAATTTGGAGGATCGAACCCTGCAAGCAAGAGGCAGGGCACAAAAGCAACGCGAGCATCTACAACGCAATCAGGGCAGGGCTTTGGACGAAGCCGGTTGCAATAGGGCAACGGGCTGTAGGGTGGCCGGACTACGAAGTCCGCGCGATCTGTGCGGCACGCATTGCGGGCCAGTCTGACGAGCAAATCCGCGAACTGGTGAACCGGCTACACGCCAAGCGCACCGAACTGCTGGCCGAAGTCTGAGGGGGTGGCCATGCACACAGACACCCTCAGGAAAAAGCCCGCCGGGGACGGCAATCCCACGGCAGGCCACACAGACAGCGCTACTGTAGCGGCAGCGACAGACGCTGAAAAGACCTTCCAAAGCCTTCGGGCCGCGTATGCGCTACAGGGCCATGCGCTGCACCAAACTGACTCTCAAGTTGGGCCGGTGGAGTATTGGGCCGAGCGCTGGGGGCTGGTGCGTTACCTTCCCACCTTAGACGCGGTACGGCGCTTTCTGGACTCGATTGGAGGGCGGCTGTAATGTTTCAACCCATTGAGCAATTCCAGGCCGCGATGCTGACCGCAGGTCTGCCCCCACCTGATGAAGTGATAGCCGACGGCAAGCTGCACCGGTTTCCAAGTAACGGACGGCGAGGTGACTATTCGGGCTGGTATGTCCTTCACCTGGATGGCGTTCCCGCCGGTGCGTTTGGGTGCTGGCGCCAAGGCTTTACCCAGCAATGGAGCAGCAAGCCCCACGAAAAAATGACACTGGCCGAACGGGATGCCCATAGGCAGCGTATGGAGGCCATGAAGGAGCAGCGCCAAGCCGATACCCAGCAACGCCAGCAACAAGCGGCGCAGACGGCGGCAGCACGGTGGGAGGCAGCAAGCCCCGCCACGGATCATCCCTACCTGACGGCCAAAGGCGTGAAGGCCCACGGCGTGCGGGCCGATGGCGAGGCGCTGCTGATCCCCGTGCAGGACACTGCGGGCGTCATGCACAGCCTGCAAGTGATTGACACCGAGGGCGGTAAACGCTTTCAACCCAGCGGACGGGTGAAGGGCTGTTATCACGCCATTGGTGAGCCTGAGGGCGTGCTGATCGTGTGCGAGGGCTATGCCACGGGGGCAAGCATCCACGAGGCCACGGGGCGCGCGGTGGCGGTGGCTTTCAATGCGGGCAACCTGCTAGAAGTGGCACAGGCACTGCACGGAAGATACCCGAGTCTGCGCCTAATCTTGGCGGCTGACGACGACTGGCTGACCGATGGCAACCCTGGGATGCGCAAGGCCAGCGAAGCGGCGCGGGCGGTGGCCGCACTGCTGGCGCTGCCCGCCTTCCCTGAAGGCAGGCCGGACAAGGCCACCGACTTCAATGACCTGCACCAATTGGCGGGGCCAGACGCGGTAAGGGAATGCATTGAAACCGCAATCAATTCAGCGTCTGCTTGCGAGACAGACACTGTGGCGAAAGGCCAATTGGCCACGTGGCCTGAGCCCAGAGAGATCAAAACCGATTTACCGCTTGCGCCAAAATTTGATTCGAAGGCGCTGTTGCCAGACACGCTGGCCGACTTTGTGCTGGACGAGGCCGACCGCATGCCCTGTTCGCCGGACTACATCGCGGCGGCGCTTGTCGTCTGCCTGGGCTCGGTCATTGGTGCGCGCTGCGGCATCAAGCCCAAGCGCCGTGACGACTGGATCGTCACCCCGAATCTGTTTGGCGGCATTGTGGGTGACCCGTCGTCCAAGAAGTCGCCCGCCCTGGGCACGGTGACGCGCTTTCTGGATCGGCTGGAGGCCAAAGAAGCCGAAAAGCTGGAGGATGCCAAGAAGATTTTCGCAGCCGAAACCGCAGCCTTTGAGGCCCACCAGTCCGCCGTCAAGGCAAGCATGAAGAAGGCCGCAGTCGGCAAAGGCGACCAACTCAAAATGAACGCCGCCATTGCGGACTTGCAAGACCTGCAAGTTCCGGAAGAACCCAAGGAACGGCGCTTCAAATCCAACGACTCGACGGTGGAAAAGCTGGGCGACCTCCTGGTGCACAACCCGCAGGGCATGCTGGTCTATCGGGACGAGTTGATCGGCCTGCTTGCCTCCTGGGAAAAAGAAGGCAAAGAAGGCGACAAGGCCTTCTATCTGGAGGGCTGGAACGGCACCGCCAGCTTCAACATTGATCGCATCGGGCGCGGCAGTCTGCACATCAAAAATCTGTGCATCTCTGTGTTCGGCGGTATCCAGCCCGAATTGCTGGAACGCTATCTCG
>JBILDR010000063.1:0-16393 GCA_044352515.1 Polaromonas sp. | reverse complement strand
CCAATGCGGTGCTGGCTCTAGGCAGCGCAGCTTTCTTGCTCCCTCTCCCTTCAGGGAGAGGGAGGGGGTGAGGGCATGTGCCTTCAATCAAACGCGGCTGCGTTGCCGTGAGCTGATGCCCCCACCCTAACCCTCTCCCAGCGGGAGAGGGGATAAAAACCAAACAGCCCTGGTCTGGGGCGGCGCAGCTTTCCTGCTCCCTCTCCCTTCAGGGAGAGGGCAGGGGTGAGGGCATGTGCCTTCAATCAAACGCGGCTGCGTTGCCGTGAGCTGATGCCCCCACCCTAACCCTCCCCCAGAGGGGGAGGGGACAAGACCAATGCAGTGCTGGCTCTACGCGGCGCAGCTTCTTTACTCCCTCCCCCCTCTGGGGGAGGGCAGGGGTGGGGGCATGAACACGTTAAACGGCGATGCGGTTGCCGATCGAGCGCTGCATCGCCGTGAGTTTGATGTAGTTGTGCGCCGTGGCTTGGCCTGGTTCACTGATGATTAGATTGACGTTAGAATGCATGAAATTTCAATGAAGATACAGTCATGTCTGAAAGACCTGCCACAGCCAATTCCCCATTGCGGGGTGCTGCCGCGCAGCTTGCGGCCCAATTGCAGGCGGGGCGGGTGTATCGGCGTGATGACTTGGCTCGCATGAGTAATGCGGTAGATCGAAACCTGCGTGAATTGCTCGCAGCTGGCATCCTTGAAAAGCTGGCGCCGGGGCTGTATCACTTTCCGCGCGGCTCGCGCTTCGGCCCGCTCCCGCCGGCAGATGATCAAGTAGTGGAAGGCTTTTTGCGCGATAAAGAATTTCTGGTGTTCTCGCCCTCGTCGTACAACGCGGTAGGGCTGGGAACAACCCAGCTCTACAACAAGACCCTGGTCTACAACCACAAGCGCCACGGCATTTTTAGGCTGGGCAATCGCCGATTTGACTTTCGGGTCAAACCGCGCTTCCCCAAAAAATTGAGCGCCGAGTTTCTCTACGTTGACCTGCTGAACAACCTCGATGAGCTGGCCGAAGACCGTGAAGCGGTTCTTAAGCAGGCACGCAGTCGTTCGTCGTTGTTCGACCCGGTACATCTACAAGCGGCCGCTGACCGCTATGGGAACATGGCCACCAGAAAACGTTTGCGGGAATGGTCGAGTGGCTGAGTTTTTGCACGACCGGCGCGACTTCAGCCAGTTGCTCGCTGTCGTTGCCAATGAGCGAAGCCTGGACCCTATGCTGGTTGAGAAGGACTACTGGATCATGCACAGCCTCTGGGGCCTGCAGGCTCAGGGCTTTGTATTTGAGCTCAAGGGCGGCACTTCGCTGTCCAAGGGTTTTGGCGTGATACACCGGTTCTCGGAGGACATCGACATCCGAATAGAGCCGCCACCAGGCGTAGAGGTCAAGTCAGGCCGCAACCAGGATAAGCCAGCCCATATTGCGTCGCGCCGCGCCTACTACGATGAACTGTCCAGGCTGATTCGAATTCCCGGTGTGTCGAGCGTGGATCGCGATGAATACTTTGATGATGAAAAGATGCGCAGCGCGGGTATCCGACTGTCCTATGCCTCGCGAGTATCTCCGTTGGCTGGCGTGAAGGATGGGATTTTGCTGGAGCTTGGATTCGATGACACCGCGCCCAATAGTCCAGTCACCATCTCATCATGGGCCCTTGATTTTGCGTTGGCCAGGGGCGTTGAGGTCATCGACAACAGAGCCGTTGACGTACCGTGTTACGCCCTCACCCATACGTTCGTCGAAAAGCTGCAGACGATATCGACCAAGTACCGTCGCCTGAGTGAAGCTGGGGAGTTTCCAGCCAATTTCCTGCGGCATTATTACGATGTGTATTGCCTCCTGGCGGTTCCGCAAGTCCAGGCCTTCATGAGGCAGCCGGCCTACCAGCAACGCAAGCTGCGACGCTTCAGATCTGGTGACGAACTGGTGATCGCCAAAAATCCCGCCTTCACCCTGTCCGATCTGAAGCAGCGCCAGCGGTTCGCGATCGAGTACCGAAAGTCAGAGGCTCTCTACTACCAGGGGCAGCCTGACTTTGATCAGGTGCTGGCCAGGATAAGTGAGTATTTGGGGGCAATGTAAATCAATCGGGGTCTAATCAATCGGGGTCTGACACCGATTAAATCTTACTCCCTCCCCCTCTGGGGGAGGGCAGTGGTGGGGGCATGTGCCTTCAATCAAACGCGGCTGCGTTGCCGTGAGCTGATGCCCTCACCCTAGCCCTCTCCCTTCAGGGAGAGGGGACAAAGCCGAAACGGCGATGCCCTTTAGGTCTTTGCCACCAATCTAGCGCCGTTGATCCTGCCGGCCCCTTTGTCAAAAGTCCAGAGAGGCTGTTCGCCGGCTTGCGCAGCCAGGGCGACATGAAGACAGTCTGCAAAGTCGGCCGTACTCTGGCGGAACAGTTGCAGGGCCACTTCGACGGCGTGTTCGGACTCGAAGTTCAGCTCGCGCGAGGACAGCAGCCCCGACAAGGTCTGCAGCACATCGCTCTTGCCGAAGCCAAAGCTTGAGCGCAGCACCCACTCGAGTTCTATCGTCACCGTGACGGGCACGAACAGCGTGGCGCCATCGGCTACACATCGGCTGATCAGACGCTTGGCCGCTGCAAACTGGGCCGCATCGTCCTGGACGATGAACCGCACCAGGATGTTGGTGTCGAGCGCCGGCATCAGCGCCAGGGGTTCATGCCGGCCAAGCTGACCTTTTTGCCTTTGGGCGCCTTGAGCGCGCCGGCCATTTCAAGGATGGACTTTGTTTTGGCCCGAACGATGACGGTGCCGTCGGGCATGGCCGACCACACCAGTCGTGTGCCAGGCTGGGCATCCATCAAGGCCCGAATATCGGCAGGCACAGTGGTTTGGCCTTTGAGGGTGATGGTCGACTCGGTCATGTCGGTCTCCTTACTTTTTCCCCGATTGTAATGACGTCAATTTAATGGGGGTCAGATACCAATTATTCTGAAGGAAATGCGGCTGTGTCGCGGTGAGCCGATGCCCCCATCCTAACCCTCCCCCAAAGGAGGAGGGGATAAGACACGGGGCAGGTATGCCCTCAGTTTTGCTGAGCTTCATTTTCTGCAAGGGCTCAGCTCAGTTGTCGCGTGATTTTGTGGGAGCGCCGCCCCCGGTGCGATGGGGCTGATGATCGAGCGCTGCTTCGCTGCGAGGGCGCGGCTCCTACAGGCCTGCGCCCGCCGCAGCCCCATTTTCAGCTGTACATCTCGCGCATACGCTCGATCTGTTTTTGGACCTGTTTGCGTAGGCTGGACGGTGCGATCACTTGTACGTCGGCGCCAAAGCGCAGGATGTCGCCGATCAGTTCGCGTTCGTCGGAATAGGGAACGCTCAGGCTGTAGCTGCCGTCGGGGTGCATCACGCCTTTTTGCTCGGGGTGCCAGTTTTCATGGCGTACCCATTCGGCGCGGCTGGGGCTGAAGGTCAGTTCGGCCCAGTCTTTGGGCGCGCCGCCAAAGATGCCGTAGCTGCTGCCCAGTTGCTTGCGCATGGCCGCAATGTCTACGTCGCGGGCGGTTGCCTCTAGCAGGTCGGCTTGGGTGATGGCGTCGATCGAAAAGCTGCGCAGGTCTTTGCGCAGATGGCACCAGGTGTCCACATACCAGTTGTCGCGGTAGTGCACCAGTTGCTGAGGCGATATCACGCGCCTGACGGTTTCGCTTTTCTGCCGGTTGGTGTGAACGATCTGCACCTGCTTGCGCTCGAAGGTGGCCTTGGCGATGGTCTCGAAGGCGGCCAGTTGCATGCGGCGCTTGCCGGCGTGTACCGCGCGTACGCGCTGGGTGAGCTCTTGCGGATCCAGCCCCTGGCGGGTGAGCATGTCGTCGAGCCGCTTGCGAAAGGGCTTGAGTTTGGGGCCGAGCAGTCCTGGGTCGAGCTGTTCGATCATGTTTTGGATGGTCATGAGCGCCAGGATCTCGTCTTGCGTGAACCAGAGCCCGGGCAGTTCGGTCGAGTCTGGGTTGGCCTCGAGCCGGTAGCCGCCGAGGTCTTTGTCAAAGACGATGGGCGTGCCCAGACGGTCGCGCATCTTGGCAATGTCGCGCTTGAAGGTGGCCAGCGAAATCTCTTGCGCAGCCATCAGCTCGTCGGCCGTCATGGCGCGGCGATGGCTGAGGAGGGTTTTGTAACGGTAGAGGCGGTCTGTTTCTGACATTGAAGCTTTGTAACATTGACTTGTCAGAATGACAAATGCTGGGCGTTTGGGGAGCGCTAGCGTTGTGAGAGGTCCCCAGCAAAATACGAATCGCCGCGAGGGCGCGGCTCCTACTCCCCAGTGGCCCGCACGAGGGTGTAGGAGCGCCGCCCTCGGCGCGATCAGGCCTTGAAGGGAGATCAGCGCTTGTTCAGGGCCCTATCGCCGCGAGGGCGCGGCTCCTACTCCCCAGTGGCCCGCACGAGGGTGTAGGAGCGCCGCCCTCGGCGCGATCAGGCGGCCAAACAGGCTCTAGGACTGCGCAATTTTGACGACGACGCCAAAAGGAAATTGCGCGCTCGCCAAGTGCGGTGGTGTGTGCAGCCAGATCACGGGGACCTCGGGCTTGTGGGCGGGGAAGGTGCCTATTGCGTCGGTGGCGTAGATCACCAGGGCCACGTCGCTTTGCTCTGCGACCCAGCCAAATACCGGGCAGAAGTCGGTGCCGCCTCGGCCGTGTATCTCGAGGCGCTTGGGGATGTCGTAGCCGTCCATGGCTTCGAATGGCTCGACCGACTGCAAGCGGGCATCGCATTGCAGCACGGTCAGCCGGCAGGGAAACACCTCGCGAAACGACTGCAACTCGCCGGCGATGCTCGCCAGCAGGTCCAGCGACATGGAGGCCGACGTATCGATGGCAAACACCACATGGCCGGGCACCTGCATGCCGGCCGAGGGCAGGAACAGGCCCCGGTGCACCATGCGCTTGCTGAAGGGAAAGGAGGTCCAGTCGCCCTTGATGCGCTCTGACAAGTGAGCGCGCAGCAGAGATCGCCAGTCGATGCTGCGCGACTCGTCGGCGTCGCATTCGCTGCGAAATGAGCCTGCGCCGTCGCCGTTGAGGCGGGCCAGGGCCTCCTGCCTCAGTTCGCGTCGGAGTTCGGCCATTTGCTCGCGGTCCGGCGCGTCGGCGCTGCGTACCGGGCGAAGGCGCGGGTCGTTAGGGTCGATCAGGTCATCGCCCACGGTGGGCACGCGGTCCTTGGAGTCGTCGCTCAGGTCGTCTTCGCGACGGGCTGGCCCGCTGAGATTTTTGCGCCTGCCCTTGCCCGAGCCTTTTGCGGCAGCGTCTTGGGACGCCTGGGCCATCAACTCGGCGTAGATCTGCTCGGAGGTTTTGCTGCGCGCCTGAGCGCTGATGAGGCCGCCTTCAGGAAGGCTGAAGCCGCGCTGTATCAGCAGGTAGTTGATGGCGTAGTCGCAGGCTATGTTCCAAACCTGGCTGTCGCGCCCCTGGCGCCGATCGGCATGTGTGAACAGCACATGCAGCACTTCGTGGGCCAGCAGGCCGCGCAGTTCGTCGTCGCGCAGGTGCGCCAGCCACTGTGGGTTGTAAAAGATGTGATACCCGTCGGTGGCGGCGGTGCGGCACCAGGGTGCACCGCTGACTGGCCGCACCGGCAAGCGCATCACCGCAGAGGCCAGGAAGGGCTGCTGCATGCTCAGGCGTATGCGTGCGCGCAGCACCCGCTGGTAGATCTCTTGCAGGGCCTGCTTGCTGAGCTCGGCACTCTTGCCGCGCGGTGCGGCGGCGGCCGACCGTGGCGCGGCCTGGCGCGGGCTTGGTGTG
Organism: Polaromonas sp.; assembly: GCA_044352515.1. Classification (GTDB taxonomy): domain Bacteria; phylum Pseudomonadota; class Gammaproteobacteria; order Burkholderiales; family Burkholderiaceae_C; genus Polaromonas. Next base: position 10,610 of record JBILDR010000063.1, on the reverse strand, counting down.
GCGGGGCTCATCGGCTGATCAGGTGGCCGTGGGCCTTGAGGAAGTCGCGATAGCCCGGCTCCTTGATGAAGGTGGGCCGGGCCTTGAGCATGTCCAGCGCCAGGACCACGCCAAATTCGGGCGGCAGGCGCTGCAGCAGCACGGCACTGGCTTTGGAGACATCTTCTTCGGCCGCATGAAAGGCCAGCCAGGAGGTGAGCATGTAAGTGCCGTCTAGGTCTTGCGGCAGCTCGGCATCGCGAGGGTTGTCGACCACCTTGCGGATGGCTTTTTCATTGATGGCGCGCTTGGCATAAGACTGAAACTCCACCGCTGCGCCTTGGCCCACGATGCCGGGCAGCACGTCGGCCGCTTCTTTGGGGCCGCCCAGGGCCTTAACGACGTCGGAGAGCATCTCCCAGGAGCGGGGGGTGGGGTAGGCCGATCCCTCGCCGACCTCGCCCAGCAGCAGTGCGGGCCGCACGCCGATGAAAGACAGCACCAGGGGGTTGATGCGCCTGGACAGCGCCCAGGTGCGCCATTCGTCCACATCGGGTTCGAGTTCGAGGTGAACAAAGCGGTTGGACAGCGCGCTGGACATGCGAAAGGTGACGGCGCGGTCTTGCTGGCGGTTGCCGGCCGCGACGATCCACCAGCCCGGCGGCAGCTCGTATTCGCCGACGCGGCGGTCGAGCACCAGTTGGTAGAGGCTCGCTTGCACCAGGGGCGGGGCGGCGTTGATTTCGTCCAGGAACAGCACGCCCGGTTTGTCGCCCGCGGTGGGCAGGAAGGAGGGCGGGCACCACACGGCGCGGCCGCCTTCGATGGCGGGGATGCCGCGCAGATCGGTCGGGTCGAGCAGGCTGGCGCGAAGGTCGACCACCGGCAGGTCCCGGTCGGCTGCGATCTGCCGGACGATGGAGCTTTTGCCCACACCGGGAGGGCCCCAGATGAAGGTGGGCCAGCGTTGGCCCAGCAGGGATTGGAGAACGGTGCTCAGTCGGGAAGGTTTCATGCGGCTTGTGAAATGAAGGGGGTAAGGGATGGCTTGTGCCGCCCAAGCCACCAGGCCCATCGCACCCATTCGCCGAGGTCGTCAGACCACATCCAGGGAGCGTTTTGCAGGAGGGCGATGGCCGTGCTGCGCGGCAGGCGGGTGGTCATGCGCCAGGAGCCGCCCAGGCCGTCAGAGATGTCGCGCAGGGGCGCCCACCAGCCCTGGGTGATGGCGCCGGTGTGCATGAGGTCGGGCAGGGGCGACAGAAACTGCGAGTCCAGCAGGTCTACATGCAGGAAAAGGGTGCACTCGGGGCTGTGCGTGGCCAGGGCCGCCGCGTGCATTTCCATGAGGAACTCGGGCGCGATGTGCCGCATGAGCAGGCTTTGCGAATCCCGCACCAGCGTGACCAGCCCGAGCGCCACACGCGAGACCTGCGGTGCCAAGGTGGCCTTGCCGCTTGACGGCTTGGGCACCACTTTGAGCAGGCTCACATTGGCGCGTATGGGCTTGTCGGCGAGCTCTCTGCGCACTGGTGGCGTGACCTTGAGGCTGACAAACCGCTCGGTGCCAGGCCTGAGCCTGAGCAAATCGCCCTGGGTGGCGTCGAGCACTTCGACGCTGGGCCTGTCGGTCCAGCGAAAAAGCTCATGCAGGAGCGCCCGGGTGCGAAAGGGGTCCAGCACTTCGGGCAGCCGGGCCGGCTCATCGCCGAGGGCGTCGACGTAGCGCAGTTCACTACCGACTCGCACGAAATAGCCGGCATCGACCGCGCTGCCTTCGGTGCGAAAGCAGGCGCGGCCCAGCTCGTCCATGAGGCTGGCGGCCAGGTGTATGTCAGGCAGGCGACGGCTAAAGGGCACGATGGCCTGCGGCATGCCCGAGAGGGCTTGGCCGATCAGGCCGAGGCGGTCGTCGCGTTGGCCGGCGCGAATCAGGGCGCTGTGCAGCTCCCCCTTGCAGGGGTCGACGGCGGCCCCGCCCATGTGCAGGCCCAAATAGACGGCCAGCAGGCTGAGGTCGACAAGCTCTTGTTCAAAGCCAGGGGTGCGGGGTTTGCGGGGGGCAGTCATGCGAGCGCTCCCTGGGGTGAGTGGGGCTCGCCATCGGCTTGCGCCTCTTCGCCAAGAGCCTTGTGCAGGCGGTCGAGCAAGGCTTGGGCTTGCGGCTTGCACACCATGGCCACAAAGGCCAGCCGCCCGCGCAGCGAGGCCGTGCTTTGAGGCTGGCCGTCCCAGTGCGGCTGCTCCTCAAGTTCGACCCGGTGTACCGCTGCACGCAGGCGCCGGCGCGTAGCGCGAGGCACCGAAACCTGGTCATTGACGACCAGGCCGGTCACCATTTGCCGGCGTCCGCGCCTGAAAACATTGGTCTTGGCGGGCTCGAGGGCGAGGCCGATTTGCGCGAGCGTGCGCTCGGCCAGGCGCAGCAGACCCACCGCTTGTGCACTGCCCGAGAAGGTGAGGTCGTCGGCGTAGCGGGTGTAGCGCAAGCCTGCGCGCTCAGCGCTGCTGTGCAGGGTTTCATCGCTGCGGCGCAGCACCAGATTGAGCAGCGCCGGGCTGGTGGGCGCGCCGACCGGCAAGGCGCCGCCTGCGGTGCTCAGATCGACCAGCAGACCTAAAGCGGCGGGCGAAATTTTGTGCCCCAACTCCCGCCGCAAGGCACCGAGCACCAGCGGCCAGCGCACGCTCGGAAAGCAGTTGCGGATGTCGGCATTGACCACCACCGGCTGGCCCACATGGGGCAGGGCGTTGTGCACGATGGAGCGCTTGGGCATAAAGCCGCAGGCGGCTGGGTGGGCCCCCAAGGGCGTGAGCAGCTTGTCTAGGATGAGGCGCTGGACCCTGCGCAGGGCAGGGTGCGGAGCGTGGATGAGCCGCATCGCGCCGTTCTTTTTGGGGATGCGGTGCTGCTTGTAGGCACCGTCGAGCTTGCAGCCGGCCGCTTGCTGCGATCGGCAAAGTGCCAGAGCCGGCATGAGGCAGGGCGCTGACTCAGGCCCCAGGTGGACGAGGAGTTCCAGCGCCGCAGCGTCATAGCGGCCGCGCTGCCTCTGCCCGGAGGTGGGGTCTTCGGCCATTTTTTGCAGGAAGTCGGCTGCTTCCTGGCAGGCGGTGATAAAGATTTCATGGCCGAAGCGTTGCTGCAATTGCAGCAGGCGAGGGCCGTCGCGTCGGGCGGCAAGGACCAGCGCCATGGCTGTGCTGGCCTCAGAACCCTGCACCATCCATAGACTGAGCTTGTCAAAGCGCCCGGTGTTGGCTGGCATGCGCGCAGAAAGCTGGGCCAGGGTCTGGGCGTCGCCGGCGCGGGCGATGCGGTTGCGCCAGGCTTGGCGGCGAAGCTGGGGCGGCAGGCCTGGGCTGGCGATCAAGGCGTCCAGCGCGGGCAGCGGCGTGGTGGGGTTCGCCACCAGCTGCTCGACCCACTGTACCGGCGCGTGATCGGCCAAGGCGGCAGCGCTGGCAGGGTCGCGGGCGATCCAGCGCTTGATGTAGAGCATGGGCCGCGGTGGCGAAAGCTCAGCTTGGTGCAGGGAGCGGGCCACCACTTGCCTAAACGCGTCAGGATGCAGGGCTTGCTGCCCGGCTACAAGCATGGCCAGGGCGTCTTTGATGGGGATGGTGCGGGCTAGGCAAATCGACTCAATGCGGTCCCACTCTGGGCAGCCGTAGCTCGATGCGATCCAGATGCCCCAGTTCTCATTCCATTGACCGCGCCAATGGATGCCTATGGCCAGTTCAGCCAGTTGCCGCATCTCACGCGCTTCCTGTTCACTGGCGCCGGCCATCACAGCCAGCCAGGGGCTGGCATTGGGCAGTTGTTCGAGGCGCTTGGCCAGCAAGCTGGACCAAAGGTTGGGTGATGCACGCACTGCGCTGGCCAGCTCGGCAAGCGAGAGCCCGTCCCAGACCGAAGCACCCGAGGTGGCCAGGCGAACCTGGCCGTGGCGGATCAGGTCTCGCTGCTCTGCGTCGCTCCAGCCTCTGCGCAGGGGCGCGAGGTCTTGTGGCGTGTTCTGCAGGAGCTGGATGCTGGCTTCATCGAGCTTGCCGGCGCAGATGGCATGGGCCAGCTCGCTCGCTTGCCGGGCCCACCATGCGGGCAGGGGCGAGGGCGCCCATGTTTGAAGCCGGTCTAAGGTGGCTTGGGGCAGGTACCTCCACGGGCCAAAAGAGTCATGGGTGCTGGGGTGGGAGTTGTTGGCATGCAGGCCCCAGGGCTCCTTGCGCAGGCGAAGGCCCAGGGCCCGCACCAGGGCGGTGTTGGGCAGTTGCTCCATCAGTGCGTGGACAGTGTCCAGATGCCGAAGCCGGACAGATTGCATCACCTGCACCATGATCTGGTCGATCCGGCTGCGCTCGGCCATCAGGCTGCTCAGGTGATCCTCAAGCTGGGGCCTGTTGGCTAGCGATTGGCTCAAGACCAAGGGCCACAGGTGAGGCACGCTGAGCAGGAGCTTTTGTGCGGCCGGGGTCAGCAGGGAAAAAGCCAGTTCACTCAGGGGCTGCCACGCCCGACCAGCCTGGTGGCCAGCTTGTACAGCGCGGCTCAACTCGATGCGCCTTTGGTAGGAGGTTGCGGCCGGCTGGCGCGCTGCGGCGTTGAGCGCTGCCGATAAACCCGCGCCCCGCGCGCACAGGTCGGCGACCCGGTAGCGCAGGCGTATGCTCCCCCGGTAGCGGGTGTGAGGCCCTAGGTCTGGAATGCCAGCCTCCTGGGGGTTGGGACCCATGAGGAAGCTCACCAGACCGCGGTGGCGCACATCGCCGCTGGTGCTCAAGGGGCTGCGCCAGCGGCTGAGCGTGAGGGTATGCAGGCGCGCGGCTTCTTCGGCCAGCTCGGGGTCGGCCAGCCCTGCACGGTAGAGCAGACCAATGTGCACCCGCGAATGAAACCGTGCGGCCCAGGCCTGCTGCAGCGCGGCGCGCTTGGATTGCCCGGGCATGAGCTTGTGCAGTTGCGGCCACATGCCGCTGGCGATGTCGGCAATGCCCTGCCAGACTTTTTCGGCAAAGCCGGTGTCCCAGGGGTCCAGGCGGGTGAGCAGCTTGTGCAGATCGAGTTGGGCTGCGGCCAAGAGCTCGACCAGACCGTCGTGTACAGGCTGAGCAGCCTGGCGAAAGATGGTCGTCATGGGCGGCCCCCCGCCCGGGTCACTGAAGCCACGGGATGATGCATGCATGCAGCATGGGCACCTCTTCCCGAGCAGGCGATACCGCGCACCCCGCGCGGGGCGACTGCTCGGGAAGCGGTGCCTATGCGAGGTGCGTGAAATGCGCTAGCGCGGTTGCGATCCTGGCGATTCACCAGGGGAGCCTGAGCCACGAGCAGGGGGCCTGAAATCATGGACAGGATCTTGGCTCAGGCAAAGCTCATAGGCTGAGCCCTCGGGCTGTAAAGATAGCCAGGCGGAGTGGCCTGGTCGATGCAGCCTGATAAATGCATAGGCGCATCAGGCCCTGCGAGGGGCGCGGGAATTTGTGGGCTGCCAGCGCTGGGCGGTCTTGTTCGTTTAAACACCCGTGCTGGTCATTTAAACGCGTGCCTCAAAGGTTTAAACGCACACCTTCTGGGGTTTAAATGCACGCCATGAAGATGTAAACGTGCACCTCGAAGCTTTAAACCCGCGCACTGAATGTTTAAACGCCAGCCGGCCAGGATTTAAACGCTTGCTTCAGTCCCATCCGGCCGACCACAGGCGGTTTACACCTTGGCTGAGGTCAGGCGCGGGCAGCGGTGAGGGCAGCGGCAGGACGATATTGGCCTCAAAGGGCAGCCTGGCCATGCTGTCGACGGTGTTCAGTTGTGACCAGGAATGAACGCATTGCAGGCCGATCAGCGCGATGCCGATGCTCGCCCACAAGCGCAGTGGCGGTGTGCGGCGCACAACGATGCGCCATTGCCACAGACCAAAGAGCAGCATGCCCACCAAGCGCGCGAGCTCGTAATAGGCCGCCTTCCAAGGCAGGTCTAGCAGGTAGAAGGCCCAGGGCAGGGCGAGGTAGAGAACAAGCAGACAGATCGTCCCGCCGAGCATGGTGACCGATAGGTGCACGGTGAGGTCATCGCGCCGCGCATGCAGCCAGCTCGCTGCCGACCAGGCCAGGCACCAGAGGACCAGCAAGGCCGTCTCAGTGACAAAGCCGCCAGCAAAAGACGGCAGGTCTGTCACTTCAATGCGGTGAACATGAATGAAACCGGCGTAGAGCGCCAGGTACAGGGCCACCAGGGCTGCGGCGACCAGGGGCTTGCCAAGCTGCTTCATGGCGTCGCCTTGCTGGCGGGCTGCCCGCGCAAGGTTTTCATGTGCAGCAGCAGGGCGGCCTGGGCGGTTTTTTCGTCCATGCCGGTCAGGTCGAGGGAGACGAGTAGGGCATCCGGCCCGGCCAGCAAAGGGGCGTAGCGAAAGCGGTAATCGTGCAGGCCCGGCAGGTGGGTGACCGGTCGGCGGCAGGCATGAACCTGCAGAGCAAAAGCTTCAGAGCCGGCCATGGTTTGCTGTCGGCATTTCCAGGGCGGTGCGCTGCGCTGTGATTCGGGCAGGTCGCGGCTGCTGTTGAGCCTGCGCTCGAGCAGGTTGCTCATTTGCAGGGAAGACAGGCTTGCGCTGTGTAGCCAGACCGCTTCGCTGCCCATGCGGCCCGCGTGGCGGCCAGACATCAGGTAAACGCCGACGCCGGCGATGCAGACCTGCTCGAGCTCGCTGTAGGGACGCGATGGATCTGCGGAATGTTCGGTTCGGCAAGGGTTGTCCTTGTTGAAGTCACCCCGGACGGTAAAGGGGCCCATGGTGCGCTCGGGTGTGGGGCTGCCCTCCATCGTCTTGAGCTGATGCTGTCCAAAAAGAACGGCCTGGGACACCACCTGCTTGAGCAGGCGCTGTTGGTCTGGCGCTTGCCCTGCGTCCAGCCCCTTGTAGAGCTTGAGCAAAGCCTCTGTGGGAACAGCCAGGCCCACGAGTTGATGGCGGGAGCTGGTGGCCACATTCACGCCCACGACTTGGCCCTGCGCATCGAGCATGGGCCCACCGCTCATGCCGCGATTGATGGCACCGCTAAAAACCAACAGGGTTTTGGGGTCGTCGTTCATGACCCCGTTAAAGGTGCCACTGACGATGCCGACCTCGAAGCCGCCAGGCTTGCCCATGGAAAAACCAATCTCACCTCGGGCCGGGCGACTGCTGCGCAGCGGCAGCAGGGGCACGCCTGGTGACTTTTCGAGTTGGAGCAGGGCGAGGTCGTTGACGACATCCAGCGCCAGAATGCGCGCCTCAATCTGCTCGGTTCCAGCTGTAACCACGGAAATACGGTGTTGCGCGGGCTCGTACAGCGCTTCGGTGACGGCGTGGTAATTGGTCACCACCAGATCGGGCCGGAAGGCGACAAACCCGCTGGCCCCGGCCGACGTACCGCGGTTGCCTTTGACCTCAATCCGAATCTCCACCACAGATGGCCGCAGACGCTTGAAGGCCGATTGCGCCGAGAGATCGGTAGCCCACGCCGAGCCCCCGGCAGCCCATAAGAAGGTGGCGACCAGCAGGGTCCGAGCGGTGAGTGCTTGAAAAATACGAATGAAGTTGCGGCGCATAGGAGTACGGCAGATTAGACCCTTAGCGCAGGCTCACCGGGTGAGCCCGTCGCGAAACAATATTGTGACTCTGCAGCCGCAGCTCCCTTCGGGTCCTTAGACAAGGGCAGGTCATGAACGGTGGCAAGGACTTATTTGATTGCACAGTTGGACGGGCACCCTCTGGGTTGGGGTGCTGGTCGCCCTTATTCGATATGAAAGTTGAGAACGTGTCCCTTTCACCGATGTTTCGCTCGGCGCCTGAGGAGATGAAGTGGCTGCAGCCCGACGCAGACTTGGGCTGCATCAGGGCCCAGCATCGTATTGGCTTGCTTTACCTTCAATCTGCACGGGGGCTCGAGGATCTGTACCAGGCCTACAAATGGCTGTTCATTTCTGTGGCCCTGGGCAATGTGTCAGCTGAAACTGACCTTCTGGCTGTAAATACCCGTTTGGATAGCGACGACATCGATGAGGCCTACGAGCTTGCGCAGTCTTGGTTCGAAGAAAAATTTGACGGAAGCTGGGAGAGGGATGAAAGCAGGTGGTCACCTGAATTGTTGAGGTGGCGATTTGCGCCCGCATTGGTCCACTAGATTGAAGCAGCAGGCCTCTGCCCATCGCGGCCGCCGAAGGCGGACGGCCGCGGCCACTACTCCAGGTTCTTGCGCTCAGTTGCGAGGCGAGAAGTGGTCCACCGCGTCGGTGATGATCCCGTCGATGCCGATGGACTGAAGCCAGGCCGCAGGAGCAGGATCGTTGACGGTGTAGACCAGGCCCCGCATGCCAGCGGCGTGGATCTGGCCCAGCGCCTGTTCCGACATCACCTTGTAGTTGGTGATGACGGCGGCGCAGTCCAGTTCAGTGGCCGCGTCGAGCCAGCCGCTCCAGAGCGTGTCCAGCAGCAGCGCTTGCGGGATGTGAGGCGCGGTCTCGCGGGCGCCGGCCAGCGACTCCGGGCTGAAGGAACTGAAGATGAGTGCCGGGGTGCCTGGCCCCTGCCACAGCCTAGTCGCAGCCCGCCCCACCACTTGTCCCGTGCGCCGATCGGCGCCGGGGGTGGGCTTGATCTCCAGGTCCAGCGCGAAGCTGTTGGCGTGCATGAACGCCGCCAGCACCTCAAGGCTGGGCAGGGGCTCACCTGCGTAGGCCCGGCTGTGCCAGCTGCCGGCATCGATGCGCGAGAGGGCAGACCAGTCCAGTTCCCCTGCGACGCCGCGCCCGGACGTGGTGCGATCGAGCGTGGTGTCGTGCAGCAAGAAGGGCACACCGTCGGCACTGAGCTTCACGTCACACTCGAAAGCGTGATAGCCATGGGCGGCTCCCAGCCGGAAGGCTGCCAGGGTGTTCTCGGGGGCCAGCTTGCCGGCGCCGCGGTGGGCGATCCACAGCGGTAGTGGCCAGGGCGAGCGATTCATCGGGCCGCCTCGACGCGCTGACCCGTCGACGGGTCGAACCAGTGCAGGCGCTCAGCTGGCGCGCGCAGGTACAGCGTCTGGCCGGGGTGCGGTGGGGTCAGCGTGCCGTCGATGCGCAAGGTGAAGGCCGCGCCAGCCAGATGCCCGTGCACCAGGCGCTCGGCGCCCAGCATCTCCACCACATCCACGCGCAGCGGCCAGCAGGCCGGGTCGCCCTCGGTGCCCGGCTCGGTGTGCTCCGGACGCAGACCCAGGGCCAGCGACCCGTGCCGCGGCGCTGGGCCGGGAAGGGGCAGCAGCTGCGTTCCGAGCTCGAACCCGGCGGCCGTGGCCTGCCCATTGAGCAGATTCATGGGCGGCGAGCCGATGAAGCTGGCCACGAAGGTTGTGGCCGGCGCACCGTAGACCTGCTCGGGCGTGCCTATCTGCTCGATGCGCCCGGCATTCATCACGATCATGCGCTGGGCCAGCGTCATGGCCTCGACCTGGTCGTGCGTGACGAACAGCGAGGTGACGCCCAGCTCGCGGTGCAGCTTCTGGATCTCCAGGCGCGTCTGGGCACGCAGCTTGGCATCGAGGTTGGACAGTGGTTCGTCAAAGAGGAACACCTGCGGCTGCCGCACGATTGCGCGGCCCATGGCCACCCGCTGGCGCTGACCGCCTGACAGTTGCCGGGGTTTGCGCTCCAGCAGGTGCGAAAGCTCCAGCGTGGCCGCAGCCTTCTCGACGCGTCGCTGCACCTCGTCCTTCGGAACCTTGCGGATCCGAAGTCCATAGGCCATGTTGTCGAAGACGTTGAAGTGTGGATAAAGCGCGTAGTTTTGGAACACCATCGCGATGTCGCGGTCAGTGGGGTCTACGCCGTTGACGACGCGACCTGCAATCGCGATCTGTCCTGTGGTGATGTCTTCCAGGCCCGCCACCATTCGCAGCAAGGTGCTCTTGCCGCACCCGCTGGGGCCGACGATGACGACGAACTCTCCGTCGTTGATTTCGGCGTCTACGCCTTCAATGGCCTCCACGGCCTTGGCGCCTTGTCCATAGGTCTTCCCGACCTGCTTGAGCGATATCGCACCCATCATGGATCCCGTTGTTCGGCGGCGCTGGGCCGCGTAGCTTATTTCTCGCTGTCCACCAAACCCTTGACGAACCAGCGCCGCATCAATATGACGACCAGTGCAGGTGGCAGCACCGCCAGCAGTGTTGTAGCCATCACCTGAGGCCAGTTGGTCGTGGCATCCCCCGTGCCTATCATCTTGGTGATTCCCACGACGATGGTGTCGAGCCGGTTGTCTGTGGTCATCAGCAGGGGCCAGAGGTACTGGTTCCAGCCGTAGATGAACAAGATGACCGCAAGCGCCGCGATATTCGTCGCCGACAGCGGCAGCACCACGTCCTTGAAGAAGCGAATTGGCCCCGCCCCATCGATGCGCGCGGCCTCAACAAGCTGGTCGGGAAGCGTCATGAAGAACTGGCGAAAGAGAAGCGTACCCGTTGCGCTGGCGATGAGGGGAAGAGTCAGCCCCGTCATCGTGTTGATGAGTTTGAGGTTGCTCACGACCTCGTAGGTCGGAACGATCCGAACCTCCACTGGCAGCATTAGCGTCAGGAAGATCATCCAGAAGGCGACCATGCGACCGCGA
>JBILDR010000234.1:0-5054 GCA_044352515.1 Polaromonas sp. | reverse complement strand
CATCATTTGCTTGAGTTTGATTGTCATGTCTCTTCCTTTCGTTGATAAACACCTGCGCTACACATCAGGCTGCCGCATGACCCAGGTAGTGCGCGACCACCTGGGGGTCATCCTTCAGCTCAGAACTGAATCCCTCATGAACAATTTTTCCCTGCTCGATCACATAGGCACGGTGCGTGCTACCCAGCGCCAGCGTGGAGTTTTGTTCAACCAGCAAAATCGTCAAGCCCTCGCGGTTGAGCGCGGTCAGGGCATCAAACACCTGCTTGACCACCAGGGGCGCCAGGCCCAAGCTGGGCTCGTCGAGCAATAAGAGGCGGGGGCTGCCCATCAAGGCGCGGCCTATGGCCAGCATCTGCTGCTGGCCACCAGAGAGCGAGCCCGCCAATTGGCGCTGCCGCTCCGACAGGATGGGGAACAGCTCAAAAATCCGCTCCAGCGAATAGGAGGCGGGGCGACCGCGCAAGGCGGTCGCGCCCAAACGCAGGTTTTCCAGCACCGTCATCTCGGGCCAGACCTGCCGCCCTTCGGGCACCTGCTGCAGGCCCTGACGGGCCACGTTCCAGGGCGGCATCCCGGTGATGGGCTGGCCGGACAGCGCAATCGCGCCTTCGCTGAGCGGCACCACGCCGCTGATGCAATTGAGCAGGGTGGATTTACCGGCACCATTGGGGCCGATCAAGGCCACCATCTCGCCGTCTTCGACCTTCAGGGAAACCCCTTTGAGGGCACGTATGCCGCTGTAAGACGCATGAACCGAATCGACCTTGAGCATCTCAACTCCCCAGATAGGCGGCAATCACCGCCGGGTTGGACACCACCTGGGCGGGGCTGCCTTCGGCAATGATGCGCCCCCCGTCGAGCACATAGATGTACTCGCACATCTTCGTGACAAAGCGGATGTTGTGTTCAATCAGCAAGATGCCCATGCCTTGTTGCTGGCTTAGATTCTTGAAGATATCCTCCAACTCGCCAGCCTCGACATCGTTCATGCCGGCCACCGGCTCGTCGAGCATCAGCAGGGCCGGCTCCGAAGCAATGGCGCGCATCATCTCAACCCGGCGCTGATGCCCATAGGCCAGGGCAGCGGCGGGGAAGTCGGCAAAGTGGCGCATGCCAAAACGCTCGAGCAGGGCCAGGGCTGCATCCGTGGTACGTCGGGTTTCGCGGCGCGAGGCGGGCAGGCCCAGCAGGTTGGCCAGCAGTGAGCTGGACTCACGCTGATGAAAGCCGATGAGCAGGTTCTCGAGCACCGTGGCTTCTTTGAGCAGGCGGATGTTTTGGAAAGTGCGCGCAAAGCCGGCCCTGCTGATCTCGTGGGCTGACAGTTGGGAGATTTCGTCCTCACCGAAGCGGATGGAACCCGAAGTCAGGGGCAGCATGCCGGTGATCAGGTTGACCAAGGTGGTCTTGCCCGCGCCATTGGGGCCGATCAGCCCAGTCACCCGGCCGGCGGGCACCTGCATGCGAACCTCATGTGCGGCAACCACACCGCCAAAGTTCTTGCTCACCCCATCGAGGATCAAGGCCTTGCTCATGCGGCCTCCTTTTCGCGCACCTGGGCCGCCTGCACCCGCAGTCGACGCTTGCGAAAATCGATCCAGGTGTCAACGATGCCGCGCGGCATGAAGTTGATCACCAGAATCAAAAGCAGGCCATAGACCAGCATGCGGTAGTCGGCCAGCGGCCGGGACAGTTCGGGCAAAGCCACCAGCACCGCAGTGCCCACCACCGGGCCCCAGACCGAATGCCGACCGCCCAAAACCACATAGGACAACACCGCCACCAGGAAGGGAAAGCCGAATTGATTGGGCTCGAGCGAGTAAACGTGAAAGGCCTCCAAGGCCCCGAAATAACCGGCCAGCGCGCCCGACAGCGCAAAGGCCAGCAACTGGTAGCGCGAAATCGCCACACCCAAGGAGACGGCCACCGCCTCGTCCTGACGGATCGCGTCGAAGGCACGGCCGGTGCGCGAGTTGTTCAGGCTGGCCACCAGGTAAATCGCCACCGCCACCGAAATCAGCAAGGTCCAGGTGCCTACCGCTTTGGGAATACCCGACAGACCCATGGCACCGCCGGTGATGCCTTCGGCGTAGATGTTGAGCGAAAGCACCACCTGCACAAAGGCCAGCGTGGCGATGGCCTGATAGACCCCGCGCAGTCGGGTCAGCGGCCAGGCCAGCAGCATGGAAATCAGCACCGAGGCCACGGTGGCCACCAAGATGGACAGCGGCACCGGCAGGCCCAGCTTGACCGTCAGCGAGGCGGCGGTGTAGGCGCCGATGGCCGTCAGCCCGGCGCTGCCAATCGAAAAGGTGCCCGAGCGCAGCACCAGGTACTGGCCCAGCGCATAGCCGGTGTGCAGCAGGAACAGATCGATCAGCGGCCGGTAGGCAATGAAAAAATCAATCATCATCGACCCCGCATCAGTCCTGCTTCAGGCCGGCCGAGCAGGCCATGGGGCCGCACCAGCAGGATCAAAAACAGCAGTGAAAAAATAATCGTGTCGGTCAGCCCCGAGGGCAGATAAGCGACCGACAGGGTCTGAATCATGCCCAGCAGCAAGCCGGCCACCAGGGCGCCCGAGATGCTGCCCAGTCCACCCAGGATGATGACCACAAAGCCCCGCAGCAAATACGGCTCGCCCATCATGAAGTGAATGTTGTTGAAGGCCAGGCCCACCATCACACCGGCGGCGGCCGCCAGCGCGCCCGACATGAAAAAGGTCTGGAAGAACACAAAGTTCGGGTTGACCCCACTGAGCACCGCAGCTCGCTCATTGCCAGCCACAGCGCGCACCTGCCGGCCAGCGGCGGTTTTGGACAAGTACCAGGTGATGGAAAAAACCAGCAAGGCCGCTAACACGGCCATCACCAATTGCAGCGCCGACACCCGCAGGCCAGCGAACTCATAGACCACGACCGGGAAGGTCTCAAAGGGGAAGCGCATGATTTGCGTGCCCGAGATCTTCTGCGCCACCGTGATCAAGATCAGGTTCACCCCGATGGCGGAAATGATGGCGCCAAACTCTTCCTCGCCCTGCTTGCGCAGCCGGCGAAAGGCAACAAATTCGATCAGCACGCTCAGAATGCCGCCGCCGATCACACCCAGGACAAAGCCCAGCCACAGCGGCAGGCCGGCCAGCACCGAATACAGCGCCACAAAGGCGCCTGTCATGAAGACCGCACCATGGGCCAGATTGAGAATCTGGTGAATGCCAAAGACCAGGGTAAAGCCAATCGCAAACAGCGCATAGACGCCGCCGACGATCAAGCCATTGAGCAGTTGCTGAATGATCATGGCGGCCTCAGAACGGGGACAGGCCCAGGGACAGGCCGCCGTCGATGACCACCGACTGGCCGGTAAACCACTCGGCACGGATGCAATAGTCCACCGACTCGGCTACTTCCTCGGGTGTGCCGACCCGGCCGAGCACATGGTAGGGCGCGATCGCATCCATGCGCTTGTCGTGCTCCTCTTGGGTGAACAGGCCGGCACGAATGTTCAGGTCGGTCGGCACCGCCCCTGGTACCACGCAGTTGACCCGCACCTGCTTGGGTCCGAGTTCGGCCGCCAATACCTTGGTCACCGCCTCCACCGCCCCCTTGCTGGCCGCATAGGGCGAGGCCCCGGGATAAGCGCGGCGGGTATGGACCGAACCAAAGAACACCACCGCGCCGCGGCGCTTTTCAAGCTCGGGCAGGGCCAGGCCGGAGAGCAGCATGGCCGAGACCACATTGATCTGGAAGACCTTCATCAGCTCGTCTTCCTGCAACTCGGCCAAAGGTCCGCGCACCATGTCGGCGGCGGTGTTGACCAAAGCATCGAGCCCGCCGCCATGCGCGACTGCCTCCTGCACCAGGCGACGCCGATCGGCATCGACCGCCACATCAGCCACCACCGCATGGCAGGCTGGCCCCAGCGCCTGGGCGGTGGCCTGCACCTTGTCGGCCCGGCGGCCGCAAATGGTCACCCGCGCACCGCGCTCGACAAAATAACGGGCCACGCCCGCACCAATGCCGGTGCCGCCACCTGTGACCAGCAGCGACATGCCTTCGATAGATCGCATCATTTTGTACCTCCGGTGCTGCGCCTGTCACCCAGTAGCCAATCGAGTGCATTGGTGAGCAGTCGGCGGTGCGCTGGCGTCGCAAAACTGTCCATGTCATGCCCCAAAGCGTCATAAAAAACCCGAGCGCCCCGCCACTGATTGCACCATGCGGTGGGCATCCAGGCGCCGCCCTCGGGCCGGGACTCGGACAGCGCCTGCACGCTGGCGGCAAGCCGCAAATTCCCATAGACCTCATCGCGCGAGTCAAAGTCGCCCACGCCCAGCATCAGCTCATGCTGGGGCTGCACAACACGGGTCTGAACCGGGCCATAGGGCGGATGCCCAGACTGACCCCAGACCCAGCGCCCGCCCAGCATCTCTTCCCACTCGGGCCAGGTGTCAAAGCAGATGGAAGCGGTGTGCATGGCCAGCAAGGCGCCGCCTCCGAGCAGATGCGCGGTGATGGCCTGGCGCGCAGCTTCAGGAATGTCATAAGCCCACTGGGCGCGATGCGGCTCATAGCGATCGCTCTGGCTCATGGACCAGCGCAGCGCGCTGACCACCAGCAAGTCATGCGGCCGCGAAGCGAGCTCGGCGCAGCCCCGGTCAATGTCCTCATGGGTGCTGACCTCATAGCCCAGCTCATCGAACAGGCCTTGCCAGAAGGCCGCCGTCGCCTCGCTCGGGTGATACAGCCCAGCGGTCAAATGAACAGCACGTACTGCAGACATGGCGGTCCCCTCAGCCTTTGGCCGGCTCGCGCGGCAGTTGCATCAAGACGCTAGAGACCACCCCACCGTCGACCACGATTTCATGGCCGTTGATGTAGGAAGCCTCTTCCGAAGCCAGGAACAACACCGCATGGGCCACGTCCATGGCGGTGCCCAGGCGGCGTACCGGCACCGCCTTGCCGCGCAACTCACGCACCACCGGGTTGGCGTAAAACGGCGTGGAAATGCCCGCGTCAATAAAACCAGGCGCCACCGCATTGACCCTGATGCCC
>JBILDR010000061.1:0-16633 GCA_044352515.1 Polaromonas sp. | reverse complement strand
AGCGCCACTTCGGGTGCGAGGGACAAAGCGCCGTTGTCAGCCTGGTGGTTGGACACGTCGTCTTGCATCTGCGGCGAGCGCGATACCACCAGGGTGGAGCCGGCCTTGATCAGCATGCGGGCAGGGATGTTGTTGAGCCTGCGCAGCTCGCTCTCACTCATGCCGACGCGGCGGGCTGCATCGGCGGCGCTCATGGTGCTGGGTACCTGCCACGCTGTCCAACTGGCCAGGTGGCCGGCGCTGTGCGCTTCGAGATTGCGCTTGAATACCTCGGCGTTGTCCCAGGGCAGCAGGATCTTGCCGTTGCCCGCGGCCACGATGATCGGCCTGTTGGCCGAGGGATTGAGGGCCTTGAAGTCCTCGATCCGTACATCGGCCAGCTTGGCTGCCAGGGCTACGTCAATGTCGCGACGGATTTGCACGTCCTGGAAGTAAGGGTGGTTGTCAATCACAGGCAGTTCCGCATTGAAGCCCTGTGGCGAGGCGACGATGTTTTTTAGAGCCTGCAGCTTGGGCACATAGTTGCGGGTTTCATTGGGCATGCTCAGATCCTGATAGCCCGTGCCCAGCCCCAAGCGTTGATTGCGCGCGATGGCCCGTCCGACGCTGCCTTCGCCCCAGTTGTAGGCGGCCAATGCGAGGTGCCAGTTGCCGAACATGCCATAGAGCTTTTGCAGATAGTCCAGCGCCGCCCGGGTCGATGCCAGCACGTCGCGCCGGTCATCGCGAAAAATGTTTTGTTTCAGATCAAAGCTGCGGCCGGTGGCCGGCATGAACTGCCACATGCCGGCCGCTCTGGCGCTGGAGACGGCCTGCGGATTGAAGGCCGACTCCACAAAAGGCAAAAGCGCCAGTTCAGCCGGCATATTGCGCAGCTCCAGTTCTTCGACGATGTGGAACAGGTACTTGCGCGAGCGCTCGACCATGCGCTGCAGGTACTCGGGCCGACTGGTGTAGAAGCGCTCATGCTGTTTGACCAGATCGTTTTGAAGGTCGGGCATGGCGTAGCCGCGTCGTATCCGATCCCACAGCTCCCGGGGGGCCTCGGTGGCAGCCACCGGCTGCGAGCTGCCCGCGGGCAGGGAAGTCACCGTTTCGAGCGCTGCCTGCGGCTGCACTGCCGGGATGTCCGCTTGCGAGCGCAGCGGTACCTGCACCTGTGGCTGCACTTGGGGGCGCACCGGTATCTGCACCAGTTGCTCGGTTTTTTGCAGGATGGTCTCTGCTGCGAGCTTGGTCCCTTCGGCGACAGGCGCAGCCGCAGCGGCTGCAATTGGGGCGGGCTCGGTGCTGGCAGCTGCCTGAACCTGCGTCACCCGCGCTACTTGAGCCACCTGAGCCACCTGAGCCACCTGTAGCGGCTCTGGCGCACCAACGGTGCTGGCGCTTGCGGGCTGCATGGCGCCTGAGACCTGCACCGAAGGGGCCATCACGGCGCTCGCATCAACCGGGATGCTCACCGGCCTTGCAGTCTCGACCAGCCCGGCGCAGCCACTCAGAAGCAAATTGACTGCAGCGAGCGCGGCGATGCGGCTGCATCGCCCGAGTCGCGGCATGAAGTCTTTTTCAGGGGAGGCTGTGGTCATGTGCAGAACTTGGGCCCAAGCCAGGAGCATAGACGATGTGGTGCAGGTTCTGGGCCGACACGCGGGATGGCTAGTCTCTGTCTAGAATAAAAATTCGGCTTCCATGCCAGCCGCGTATGCTTGGGGCAAGGCAGCCAGTAGTCGGCGCATTGGCGGGCCTGTCTGCCGCTGCCTTCGAAAGCCTGCACTTTATGGCTTCAACTTCATGAATCGAGAAACGATTGGTTTGGCGCAGTGGCTGGATACCCCGCCGGGACGCTGCCTCCTGCAGTGGGAGAGTCAGCAGTTTGACGAAGCTTTGGCCGATACATTTGGCTATCACGCGCTGCAATTGGGGCTGCCGCCGCTGCAGGCCTTGCGTAGCAATAGGATGCCGCACCAATGGCTGGCCGCGGGGGGGGATTTGCCGGCGGGCCATCATGTGCTAGGCGCTGCAACGGCTGCCGAGGCTGCCGGCGCGGGCTCAAGGACGGCCTTGCTCACTCACTCGGCCGCACTGCCTTTTGGTGATCAGTGTCTGGACCTCTTGGTCATGCCGCATACCCTCGAGCTCAGCGACGATCCACATGCAGCCTTGCGCGAAGCCGAGCGGGTGCTGGTGCCCGATGGGCGGGTGGTGATCAGCGGCTTCAATCCTGTGAGCCTGTGGGGTTTGCGGCAGCGTCGCAGCCGTTGGCTGCGCCGCTGGGGTCTGGGTCAGCCCTTTCTGCCCGATCCTGGTGAGTTCATAGGCTATTGGCGCTTGCGCGATTGGTTGCGCCTGCTCGACTTTGAGGTCGAATCGGCCCGCTTTGGCATTTACAGGCCTGCCTTGAACCATGCCAGCTGGCTCGACCGCTTTGCCTGGATGGACCGGGCCGGCGCGCGCTGGTGGCCGATCTTCGGTGCGATTTATTTTGTGGTGGCGGTCAAGCGGGTGCGCGGCATGCGCCTGATCGGGCCGTCCTGGCGCGATAGCGCTCGGCAGCGTGCGGTGGCTGTCGCGGCCCGAAGGCAAAACCACGGTAATGCCCAGGGCCCTGCGTGCAACAATGCGCTGCGTTCGAGCTCTGCCGGCCCAGCTTCAGCCTGGCCAGCAGCGGGCTCTGGCAGTGAGCCTGGACCTTTGTGACAGCGGAGTCATCGCCTTGCATCAAGTGACCATACATACCGACGGAGCCTGCAAAGGCAACCCTGGGCCTGGCGGCTGGGGTGCGCTGCTTGAAAGCGGCGACAACCGCAAGGAACTGTTTGGGGGTGAGTTGAACACCACCAACAACCGCATGGAGATCATGGCGGTGATTCAGGCCCTGTCAGCGCTCAAGCGCCCCTGCCATGTCAGCCTCTACCTGGACAGCGAGTATGTCCGTAAGGGCATTACCGAGTGGATTGCTGGTTGGAAGGCCAGAGGCTGGCGCACGTCGACCAAGGCACCGGTCAAGAACGTGGACCTGTGGCAACAGCTCGATGCACTGGTGGCGGGCAGCGGCCACCGCATAGACTGGCACTGGGTACGCGGTCATGCAGGGCACGCAGGCAATGAGCAGGCCGATGCGCTGGCCAACCGCGGGGTGGATTTGGTTCGCAGGCAGGCGAGGTCAGCGGCTTAAGCTCAGGCTGTCTGCAGCTGCTTGTGCGGGTGGGCTTGTGCCAAAGCCAGGCTGGCCATGACCTCGCCGACCACGATCACTGCTGGGCTGCCCATCCGGTGGCGCGCCATGTCTTGCGCCATGTCTTCCAAAGTGGTGGCGATGTGGCGTTGTTCAGGCAGGCTAACGTTCTGCACCACCGCCACTGCAGTCTGGGCGGGCAGACCGTAAAGCAGTTCCTGGGCGATTTGGCCGGCGCTGCGCACGCCCATGTAGATCACCAATGTCAGTTGCTGGCTCTGGGCCAGGCAGGAGAGGGCGCGCCAATCGGTGTCGCCGCCACTGCGGGCATGTCCGGTGAGAAACATCACCCCGTGAGCATGGTCGCGGTGGGTCAGGGGCAAGCCTAAGCTGGTGACGGCAGCCAGGCCTGCAGTGATGCCATTGACCACCTGAACGTCGATGCCGGCCTCGCGCAGACTCTCCACCTCCTCGCCGCCGCGGCCGAAAACAAAGGGGTCGCCGCCTTTGAGCCTGACCACCCGTTCGCCCTTGCGTACCTCGGTGATCATCAGCTTTTCAATGAAGGCCTGGGGCGTGGACGGACAGCCCCCGCGCTTGCCGACCTGAATCACACGGGCGTTTGCCGGGGCCAGGGCGGCGATCGGCTCGCTGACCAGATCGTCGATCAGCAGCACCGTCGCCGATTCAATAGCCCGCAGCGCTTTGAGGGTGAGCAGCCCCGGGTCGCCGGGGCCTGCGCCTACCAGCGTGCATGAGCCTTGCAATTTGTCCGAGAGCTTCATGGTGCATCTTTCAAAGTTTTGCGCTTCGCCCGTTCGCGCATCGCGCAGTTGAAAGATTTTGCAGGGGCTTTGATAACTGGCAGTCATGAGCTTAAGCATGGTCTTTTGCCGGTGCGTATGCCCCTGGCTTGCCTGAGCCTGTTC
This sequence comes from Polaromonas sp., assembly GCA_044352515.1. GTDB lineage: Bacteria > Pseudomonadota > Gammaproteobacteria > Burkholderiales > Burkholderiaceae_C > Polaromonas. The sequence goes on along the minus strand of JBILDR010000061.1, from coordinate 12,529 downwards.
CCGGTGATGCCGGCGCCGACCTTACACTGGCGCTCATGCGTGTATTGGGTATCGAATCGAGTTGTGACGAAACGGGTATTGCCCTGGTCGACGCCACGGGTGGGGCCAGGCCACTGCTGCTGGCGCATGCCTTGCACAGCCAGATAGATTTGCACCAGGCCTATGGCGGTGTGGTGCCTGAGTTGGCCAGCCGCGACCATATCCAGCGCGCTCTGCCTCTGATGCAGCAAGTCTTGGATCAAGCTGGCCGCGGGCTGGCTGATGTCGACCTGGTGGCCTATACGCGAGGCCCCGGTCTGGCTGGCGCTTTGCTGGTCGGGGCTGGCCTGGCGTGTGCCCTCGCCGCGGCCCTGGGCAAGCCCGCACTGGGCATCCATCACCTCGAAGGGCATTTGCTGTCTCCTTTTCTGAGCGAAGACCCGCCCGAATTTCCCTTTGTAGCCCTGCTGGTGTCGGGCGGGCATACCCAGTTGATGCATGTGCGTGGGGTAGGGCGTTACGAACTGCTGGGCGAGACCATCGATGACGCAGCCGGTGAGGCCTTCGACAAATCGGCCAAGCTTTTGGGCTTGCCCTACCCCGGCGGCCCGCACCTGTCCAAACTTGCCGAAACGGGCAATGCACAGGCGTTCAAGCTGCCTCGGCCCTTGTTACACAGCGGTGATCTGGATTTTTCGTTTGCCGGCCTCAAGACAGCGGTACTGACCCAGGTGCAGCGCCTGGGCGATCAGGTCGCTGTGCGCAGTGCCGATCTGGCCGCCGCCACGCAGGCGACCATCGTCGATGTGCTGGTGGCCAAGAGCGCGGCTGCTCTGGATCGCACTGGTTTGGATCGGCTGGTGGTGGCCGGTGGCGTAGGGGCCAACCGCCTGCTGCGCCAACGGCTCGATGCCGCATGCCGTGACTTGGGCGTGCGGGTGCATTACCCTGAGTTGCAGTGGTGTACCGACAACGGCGCCATGATCGCCTTGGCTGCCGGCATGCGGCTACAGGCTAGCTTGGCTGAGCCCGACGTGAGCTATGCCTTCGACGTGAGGCCCCGTTGGAGCCTTGAAGAACTGACCACCCGATGATGTATCGCACTGCCTCTATGCTCACGCTCTTCAAACGCTGCTGCCTGCTGTGGATTTTTTGCCTGGGCACCTCGGTTTGGGCGCAAGCGCCAGTGCGCATCGCCCTCATCGAAACCTTGTCGGGGCCGCTGGCCGCCGGCGGCGAGGCGGCCTTTCGCAACCTGGTCTGGGCGACCGAGCGGGTCAATGCGCGTGGGGGCCTTAGGTTGCCTGGCGGTGCCAGACCGCTGCAGATGGTCCGCTACGACAGCAAAGGCCAGAGCGAAGAGGCGCTGGCTGCCTTGCGCTCGGCCATAGACGACGGCATACGCATCGTGATGCAGGGCAACTCCTCTGCCGTGGCCGCCGCTTTGATCGATGCGATCGGCAAGCACAACGAGCGCGAGCCTGATAAGCGGGTGGTGTTTCTCAACTACGCGGCGGTCGACCCGGTGCTCACCAATGAGCGCTGCAGCTTCTGGCACTTTCGTTTTGACGCCCATGCCGATATGCGCATGGCCGCCTTGATGCAGGTGCTGCGCGAGGACAAGGCGGTACAGAAAATTTACCTGATCGGGCAGGACTATAGTTTTGGCCAGGCGGTGCTGCGTGAGGGGCGCAGGCAGCTGGCGTCGCTACGCCCGGACATGCAGATCGTCGGCGACGAGTTGCACCCCCTGGGCCGGGTCAAGGACTTCATTCCCTATGCCACCAAGATCAAGCTCAGCGGCGCCCAGGCGGTGCTCACCGGCAATTTCGGCAATGACCTGACTTTGCTGGTCAAGGCCGCCCGCGATGTCGGGTTTGATGGCAAGTTCTATACCTTCTACGGCAACGCTTTGGGCGTGCCCGGCGTGCTGGGTGAAGCCGGCGTGGGCAAGGTGGTGGCGGTGGCCGAGTGGTTCGCCAATGTGCCGGGTGAGCCGGCGCTGCAGTTCTACCAGAGCTTTCGCCAGCGCTTTCCGCGCCCGCAGGACGACTACGTGCATATGCGCATGCAGCTGATGATGGAAGCGTTGGCCCAGGCCATCGAAAAAGCCCAGGGCCTGGAGGCCGCAGCCATCGCAGGGCAACTTGAGCGGGCCGAGCTCAGCATGGCAGGCCACAGTGGACGTATGCGGGCGGCCGACCATCAGTTCCAGCAGGATTTGCGGGTGGTGATCATGGACAGGCAGGGCAGCTCCGGGGTGCGTTTTGATGCCGAGGGCTCGGGCTATGGTTTTCGCGTGGTCAAGACGGTCAGCGCCGAGCAGGCCCAGCAGGACCACAGCTGCAAGATGGTGCGGCCCAGCCGTTAACGCAATGAGAGCGACCGTCGACCAGCTTGGCGAATCCATGATCCGGGTGGTTGCCAACGCAGCCCTGGATCAGAGTGATGTACTCAAGTTCTGGTTTGGCGAGAGCGACGAGACCACGCCGGCAGTGATCCGCGATGCCGCCAGCGCCTCCCTGGCTGCGGGTGAAACCTTCTACAGCCACAACCTGGGACTGGCTTCGCTGCGCGAGGCCCTGGCTGGCTACTGCAGCGCTCTGCACGGGCAGACCATAGGGCCCGAGCGCATGGCGCTTACCGCTGGTGGCGTCAACGGCCTGATGCTCACCGCCCAGGCCCTGCTTGACCCCGGCGACTCGGTGGTGGTGGTGACGCCGGTCTGGCCCAATCTGGTAGCCCAGCCCAGGGTCATGGGGGCGCAGGTGCGCACGCTCAGTCTGCGCCCGCACCAGGGGCGTTGGTCGCTGGACATGGACGAGCTGCTTGCGGCCCTGGGCCCGCAGACCCGGGCCTTGATCCTCAATTCGCCCAACAACCCGACCGGCTGGACATTGAGCCGCAGCGAGCAGGCCCAGATCCTGGCCCACTGCCGCCGCCATGGCATCTGGATCGTGGCCGACGAGGTTTATGAGCGCCTTTACTTTGCCGGCGTCCCTGGCGAGTGCGCGCCCAGTTTCTTGGATTTGGCCGCTCCCGATGACCGTTTGGTGGTGGTCAACAGCTTTTCCAAGAGCTTTCTGATGACCGGCTGGCGCCTGGGCTGGCTGACGGTGCCGCCGGCGATGACGCCTGCCTTGGCCAAATTGATCGAGTTCAATACCTCCTGCCTGCCCGTGTTTGTGCAAAGGGCAGGGCTGGCGGCGCTGGCCCATGCCGAGCAGATCACCCCGGCTGTGGTTGACCATTTGCGTCAATGTCGAGATACCCTGTTGCCCCTGCTGCAGGCCCTGCCTGGGGTGCAAGTGGCGCCGGCCCCCGGGGCTATGTATGCTTTTCTATGCATGCCGCAGTACCCCGACAGCCTGGGTCTGGCCCAGCGCTTGGTGCGCGAAGCCGGTCTGGGGCTGGCGCCTGGCCATGCCTTCCATGACAGCTCTCAAGATGAAATGCAGGGCTGGTTGCGCTGGTGCTTTGCCAGCGCCGACCTGCAGCGCCTGCGCCAGGGGGCCGATAGGCTGGCCGGCTGGATCGGGCTATAATCGTGGGCTTCACTGGGTTTAGGCCCAGCTGAAGGGTTTAAAACCAACACGGCGCAGGCGGTCCTTTTGACTGCTGCGTTCGCAAGTCAAGGAAACTTCATGATTGCCAAAGACATCAAGGCCAGCATTGTTGCGGCCAATGCCCGCTCCGCCGGTGACACCGGTAGCCCGGAAGTTCAGGTCGCGCTGCTGACCGGTCGTATTAACGAACTCACCCCCCACTTCAAAACCCACGGCAAGGACCACCATGGTCGCCGGGGTCTGCTGCGCATGGTCAGCCGCCGTCGCAAGCTGCTGGATTACCTCAAGGCCAAGGATGCGGATCGCTACACCGCGCTGATCGCCAAGCTGGGTCTGCGCAAATAAGCGCCGTATGACAGACAAGAGCGCCTGAGTTGGTTCGCTGGCTCAGGCGCTTTTTACTTCGGAGCAAGGCCCCTCGAACACGCGCTGTGTCATTCCACAAGAAACTGCGGTCGGTTTTTTCTGGAATGGCATCGTGTTCTCCAGCCCCGCTCCGGGCCCCTCAGGGCAGCCTCATGCCCTCATTCAAGTAACGGAGACCGAATATGAGTATCTTCAACAAAGTCAGCAAAACCTTCCAGTGGGGCCAACACAAGGTCACCCTTGAAACCGGCGAGATCGCCCGTCAGTCCACCGGCGCGGTGTTGTTGGACATGGATGGCACTGTGGTTTTGGCGACGGTGGTGGCACGCACCGATGCCAAGCCCGGCCAAGACTTTTTCCCACTGACCGTGGACTACCTTGAGAAAACCTACGCTGCAGGCAGAATTCCGGGCAGCTTTTTCAAGCGTGAAGGCCGTCCCAGCGAGTTTGAAACCCTGACCTCGCGCTTGATCGATCGCCCGATCCGCCCGCTTTTCCCAGATGGCTTTTTCAACGAAGTGCAGGTGGTCGTCCATGTGCTTTCGCTCAATCCGCAGGTCGAAGGTGACATCCCGGCCCTGATTGCATCGAGCGCTGCCCTGGCTGTCTCCGGCATTCCTTTTAATGGCCCGATTGGCGCGGCCCGGGTCGGCTATGTCGACGGCCAATACGTGCTCAACCCCAGCAAAGAGCAACTGGCAAAGTCTCAGATGGACCTGGTGGTGGCCGGCACCGAAGCGGCCGTGCTGATGGTCGAGTCTGAGGCCCAGCAACTGCCCGAAGACATCATGCTTGGCGCTGTGGTGTTCGGCCATGACCAGGGCAAGGTGGCGATCGAAGCCATTCACGAGCTGGTGCGCGATGCAGGCAAGCCGGTCTGGAACTGGCAAGCTCCTGCCAAGGACGAGCCGCTGATCGCCAAGGTCAATGAGTTGGCCCAGAGCAAGCTGCAGGCCGCCTACCAGATCCGCAGCAAGCAGGCGCGTACCCAGGCCTGCCGCGTGGCTTACGCCGAGACCAAGGATGCCTTGACCGCGGCCGGCATGGCTTTCGATGCGGTGAAGGTCGAAGGTCTGTTGTTTGAAATTGAAGCCAAGATTGTTCGCAGCCAGATCCTGGCTGGCGAGCCGCGCATCGATGGCCGCGACACGCGTACCGTGCGTCCCATCGAAATTCGCAATTCGGTGCTGCCGCGCACCCACGGCTCGGCTCTGTTCACCCGTGGTGAAACCCAGGCGCTGGTGGTGGCCACGCTGGGTACCGAGCGCGATGCCCAGCGTATCGATGCCTTGTCGGGCGACTATGAAGACCGCTTCCTGCTGCACTACAACATGCCTCCGTTTGCCACTGGCGAGACCGGCCGCGTGGGCAGCCCCAAGCGCCGCGAGATCGGTCACGGCCGTCTGGCCAAGCGGGCCTTGGTGGCAGTTCTGCCGACCAAGGAAGAGTTCCCTTACACCATGCGGGTGGTCTCGGAAATCACCGAGTCCAATGGCTCCTCGTCCATGGCCTCGGTCTGCGGCGGCTGCCTGTCGCTGATGGACGCTGGCGTGCCGCTCAAAGCCCATGTGGCCGGCATCGCCATGGGTCTGATCAAGGAAGACAACCGCTTTGCGGTGCTGACCGACATCCTGGGCGATGAGGACCACCTCGGCGACATGGACTTCAAGGTGGCCGGCACGACCAACGGCATCACCGCCTTGCAGATGGATATCAAGATCCAGGGTATCACCAAGGAAATCATGCAGGTCGCTCTGGCCCAGGCCAAGGAGGCGCGCATGCACATCCTGGGCAAGATGCAGGACGCCATGGGTGAGGCCAAGACCGAGGTCTCGAGCTTCGCGCCCAAGCTGTTCACCATGAAGATCAACCCGGACAAGATCCGCGACGTGATCGGCAAGGGCGGCGCGGTCATCCGTGCGCTGACCGAGGAGACCGGCTGCCAGATCAACATCGAGGAAGACGGCACCATCACCATTGCCGCTACCGAGTCGGCCAAGGCCGACGAGGCCAAGCGCCGCATTGAAGAAATCACCGCTGAGGTTGAAATCGGCAAGGTCTATGAAGGCCCGATCACCAAGCTGCTCGACTTCGGCGCCCTGGTCAACCTCTTGCCGGGTAAGGACGGTCTGCTGCACATCAGCCAAATCGCCCATGAGCGCGTCGAAAAAGTCACTGACTACCTCTCCGAAGGCCAAGTCGTGCGCGTCAAGGTGCTTGAGACGGATGAAAAAGGCCGCGTCAAGCTGTCGATGAAGGCACTGATTGAGAGGCCTGCTCAGGATTGATGCCCCGGCCCCGGCTCGCCGCTGGGGCCCAAAAAGTGCTGCCATGAAAGCTGTCGAGATCTCTGCCTACGGCGCGCCTGAAGTGCTGCGCCTGATCGAACGCCCTGATGCTCAGGCTGGCGTTGGGGAAGTACTCATCCGTGTGGGGGCCAGCGGTGTGAACAGGCCCGATGTGCTTCAGCGCACCGGTAACTATCCGATGCCGCCCGGCGCGTCTGACATTCCAGGGCTGGAAGTGGCCGGCGAGATTGTTGGCGGCGACACTCAGGCCATGGCCTCGCGTGGCTTGCGCCTGGGCCAGAGGGTGTGCGCATTGGTGGCCGGCGGTGGCTATGCCCAGCTGTGTGCCGCGCCGGTGGGCCAGTGCCTGCCGGTGCCTCAGGGCTTGAGCGATGTGCAGGCCGCGTCTTTGCCCGAGACCTTCTTCACGGTCTGGAGCAATGTCTTCGATCGTTGCGCGCTTAAAGCGGGTGAGACCTTGTTGGTTCAGGGCGGCTCCAGCGGCATCGGCGTGACGGCGATCCAGATGGCCAAGGCCGCTGGCGCCAAGGTCATCGTGACGGTGGGCAACGCGGACAAGGTCAAAGCCTGCTTGGCCCTTGGCGCCGACCATGCGATCAATTACAAGACCGAGGATTTCGTGGCCGAGGTCCGGCGTATCACTGAGGGTCGGGGTGTTGACGTCATCCTGGACATGGTCGCCGGCAGCTATGTTGCCCGCGAAATCGAGTGTCTGGCCGATGACGGCCGGCTGGCCATCATTGCAGTGCAGGGCGGCATCAAGGCGGAAATCAATGCCGGTTTGGTGCTGCGGCGGCGTTTGAGCATTTACGGCTCGACCCTGCGTCCTCGCTCGGTGGCCTTCAAAACTGCCATTGCCGATAAGCTGCGCGAGCAAGTCTGGCCGCAGATCGAGTCCGGCGCCATTGTTCCGGTGATCTTCAAGACCTTCGAGGCCGCCGAGGCTGCGCAGGCGCATGCGCTGATGGAGTCCAATCAGCACATCGGCAAGTTGGTTCTGACCTGGTGAGCTTGCAAGCCATGACGCAACTGATCGCCGGCAACTGGAAGATGAACGGCACCCTGGGCGCCAACGAGGCCTTGCTCGGTGCCCTGGCTGCCGGCCTGGGTCCGCAGACCCCTGCGCAGGTGGCCGTGTGCATTCCTGCCCCCTATTGGGCACAGTTTCGTGCGCTCGCTGCGCAGCATCCGGGCCTTAAAGCAGTGGCCTTGGGCGCGCAGGATGTCTCGGCCCATGTCTTGGGTGCCTACACCGGCGAGATGAGTGCGGCCATGCTCAAGGATTTTGGCTGCCGCTACGCCATCGTCGGCCATTCCGAGCGCCGCCAATATCACGGCGAGACCGATGCGGTGGTCGCGGCGAAGGCTCAGCAGGCGCTGGCCCACGGCATCACCCCCATCGTCTGCCTCGGTGAAACCCTGGAGCAGCGGGAGGCGGGTCAAACCTTTGAAGTGGTCAAGCGGCAACTCGCTGCGGTGATTCACCTCAACGGCCACTGCATCAGCGAAATTGTGGTGGCCTACGAGCCGGTATGGGCCATAGGCACCGGTAAAACCGCCTCCAGTGAGCAGGCCCAGGAGGTCCACGCGCGTTTGCGCGAGCAGCTCAAGGCGGCCAGCGCTCATGCCGAGCGCATCAAGATTCTTTACGGTGGCAGCATGAATGCGGGCAATGCCGCAGGCTTGTTGGCCCAGCCTGATATTGACGGTGGACTGATTGGTGGCGCCTCCCTGAAGCCCGCTGACTTTCTGGCCATCATTGGCGCTGCGCGCTGAGTTTTCCGACACGCATTTGGAGTTGAGTATGAATGTTCTCTTGACCGTTTTATTGGCTGTACAGATCCTCTCGGCCTTGGCCATGATTGGATTGATCCTGGTTCAGCACGGCAAAGGTGCCGATATGGGTGCAGCCTTCGGCAGCGGCACCTCGGGCAGCTTGTTTGGCGCCTCAGGCAGTGCCAACTTCCTTTCGCGCTCGACCTCTGCGCTGGCTGCGGTTTTCTTCGTCTGTACGCTGGGGCTGGCTTATTTCGGCAGCGCTCAGCCGCGCAGCAGCTCGAGCGTGCTTGAAGGCGCAGCGGCGCCCGCAGCGCAACAAATTCCGGGGGCTGCGCCCGCAGCCAGCGCTGCTGCGGCGGCCAGTGCGCCTGCTGCCGTGCCACCTGCCCCCGGGCCGGGGCAAATCCCCTCCAAGTAAATTGGGGCTAGCCACTGCGTCTGCATCCGCGTATTGGCTATTTATCCCGGGGAAAGCACGGGTTTTCGGGGTAAACTACCCGCGCTTTGACGGGCTGTCCTCAGGCCCGGTTGTATCGGGTCAAAGCAAGAACAAGTAAAGCGGACGTGGTGAAATTGGTAGACACGCTATCTTGAGGGGGTAGTGGCGAAAGCTGTGCGAGTTCGAGTCTCGCCGTCCGCACCAATAATGGGCAGTAGCGCATCAGGAGGGCTTTTGCAAGCCTCGGGTCAGGTCTGAAGGACAGGCTCGGGGTTTTGCAAAGTTCAAGCGCGACCGAGGCGGCACGACACAATGAATCTCGACCAGTACCTTCCAGTCCTGTTGTTCATTCTGGTGGGGGTCGCAGTCGGCGTCGTTCCCCAAGTCCTGGGCAGGGTGCTCGGCCCCCATCGCCCAGACAGCGAAAAAAACTCCCCCTACGAATGCGGCTTCGAGGCTTTCGAAGATGCCCGCATGAAGTTCGATGTGCGCTACTACCTGGTAGCCATCCTCTTCATTCTTTTTGATCTTGAGATCGCCTTCCTCTTTCCCTGGGCGGTGGCCTTCAAGGACATCGGTCTGGTCGGCTTTTGGGCCATGATGGTCTTTCTCGGCATCTTGGTGGTGGGTTTCATCTACGAATGGAAAAAAGGCGCCCTCGATTGGGATTGAGGGCCGCGTTTGCCTGCGACCTTGTGCTGATGCTTGTCTGCGACTTTTTGCCTCAAAGGTAGGTCTATGTCACTTGAAGGTGTGTTCAACGAAGGGTTCATGACCACCAGTTACGACTCGGTGGTCAACTGGGCCAAGACTGGATCGCTGTGGCCCATGACCTTTGGTCTGGCCTGCTGTGCGGTCGAGATGATGCATGCCGGTGCGGCGCGCTATGACATCGACCGTTTCGGCATGCTGTTTCGTCCCAGCCCCCGCCAGTCCGATCTCATGATCGTGGCCGGCACCCTGTGCAACAAGATGGGTCCTGCCTTGCGCAAGGTTTATGACCAGATGTCTGAGCCGCGTTGGGTCATCTCGATGGGCTCCTGCGCCAATGGCGGCGGCTACTACCACTACAGCTATTCGGTGGTGCGCGGCTGCGACCGTATCGTGCCGGTCGATGTGTACGTCCCCGGCTGCCCACCGACGGCCGAGGCGCTGCTCTACGGCATCATCCAGCTGCAGCAAAAGATACGCCGCACCAACACCATAGCGAGGGCCTGAGATGTCTTTTGATGCCGTGTTGACCCCCGCGCAGCAAATTCCAGCCCCGGGCGGCCTGCGCCAGACGCTGGCCGACGCCCTGGGCGACAAAGCCAGGCAGGTGAGCCTGGCCCTCGGTGAGGTGACGGTGCTGGTGGCCGCGGCCGATTACCTAGATGCGGCGGCCATCCTGCGCGATCATCCGCAGTGCCGGTTTGAGCAACTCATAGACCTGTGCGGCGTCGACTTCAGTGACTACAAAGGCGGTGTGCACGAGGGTCCGCGCTATGCGGTGATCTCGCACCTGCTGTCGGTCAGCTTGAACCAGCGGGTGCGGCTCAAGGTGTTTTGCCCGGACGACGATTTTCCGGTGCTGCCTTCGATCAACGAGTTGTGGAATGCGGCCAACTGGTTCGAGCGCGAGGCCTTCGACCTGTTCGGCATCATTTTTGAAGGCCACAACGACCTGCGCCGTATCCTGACGGACTACGGCTTTATCGGCCATCCCTTCCGCAAGGATTTTCCGACCACCGGCCATGTAGAGATGCGCTACGACCCTGAGCAAAAGCGCGTGATCTATCAGCCGGTGAGCATAGAGCTGCGCGAGGTCACCCCGCGCATCCTCCGTGAAGACGGCTATGCCGGCCGGCCGGCCGACCGCAAGGGCTGAGGCGACCACCATGGCTGAAATCAAGAACTACACCCTGAACTTCGGGCCCCAGCACCCGGCTGCCCACGGCGTGCTGCGCCTGGTGCTTGAGCTGGACGGCGAGGTCATCCAGCGCGCCGACCCGCACATCGGATTGCTGCACCGGGCCACCGAAAAGCTGGCCGAAAGCCGCACCTACATCCAGTCGCTGCCCTATATGGACAGGCTGGACTATGTCTCGATGATGTGCAATGAGCACGCCTATTGCCTGGCCATTGAAAAATTGGTGGGCGTTGATGTGCCGGTGCGCGCGCAGTACATCCGGGTGATGTATTCCGAGATCACACGCCTGCTCAATCACCTGCTCTGGCTGGGCTGCCACGGCTTTGACTGCGGTGCGATGAACATCCTCATCTACTGCTTTCGCGAGCGCGAGAGTTTGTTCGACATGTACGAGGCGGTCTCTGGTGCGCGCATGCATGCTGCCTATTTCCGCCCGGGCGGCGTCTACCGCGACCTGCCCGAGGTCATGCCGCAGTACAAGGCCAGCAAGGTGCGCAATGCCAAGGCGATTGCCGCGCTCAACGAGAACCGCCAAGGCTCGCTGCTCGATTTCATCGACGATTTTGTGCAAAAGTTCCCCAAGCTGGTCGACGAGTACGAGACCTTGCTCACCGACAACCGCATCTGGAAGCAGCGCACCGTGGGCGTGGGCGTGGTCACGCCCGAGCGTGCGCTCAACCTGGGCTTTACCGGCGCAATGCTGCGCGGCTCGGGCATTGCCTGGGACCTGCGCAAGCAGCAGCCCTACGACGTCTATGACCGCCTGGACTTCGACATCCCGGTGGGCAAGACCGGTGACTGCTACGACCGTTACTTGGTGCGCATCGAAGAGATGCGTCAGTCCAACCGCATCATTCGTCAGTGCGTGGATTGGCTGCGCGCCAACCCCGGCCCGGTCATCACCGATGACCACAAGGTGGCGCCGCCTGCCCGTGAGGCGATGAAGTCGAACATGGAAGAGCTGATTCACCATTTCAAGCTCTTTACCGAAGGCATGCATGTGCCCGAAGGCCAGGCCTATGCCGCGGTGGAGCATCCCAAGGGCGAGTTCGGCATTTACCTGATCAGCGACGGGGCTAACAAGCCTTATCGCCTCAAGATCCGTCCGCCCGGCTTTGCCCACCTGGCTGCGATGGACGAGATGGCGCGCGGCCACATGATTGCTGATGCGGTGGCCGTGATCGGCACCATGGACATTGTGTTTGGTGAAATCGACCGCTGAGACACCATGATATTTTCCGACCAGACCCGCACTCGCTTTGACCGCGAGATCGCCAAATACCCGGCCGACCAGAAGCAGTCGGCAGTCATGGCCTGCTTGCAGATCGTGCAGGAAGAGCAGGGCCATGTGAGCCCGGCCAGCGAGAAGGCGGTGGCCGACTACCTCAGCATGGCGCCGATGGCGGTGCACGAGGTCACCACCTTCTACAACATGTACAACCAAAAGCCTTTGGGAAAGTACAAGCTCAACGTCTGCACGAATTTGCCCTGCCAGTTGCGCAGCGGCACCCATGCACTGGCCCACCTTGAAGAAAAACTGGGGGTGTCCATGGGCGACACCACGGCCGACGGCCTGTTCACCTTGCAACAGTCCGAATGCCTGGGCGCTTGCGCCGACGCACCGGTGATACTGGTCAATGACATCCACATGTGCAGCTTCATGAGCAATGACAAGCTCGACCAGTTGATTGACGGCCTGAAGGCCGCGGAAGGCCAGGCATGAACGCTGCCAGCATCCTCTCGCAATTCAAAGCCACCGGCGTGCAAAGCGCCTTTCATGGCCGGCATATCAGCCCGCAGATCATGGCCGGGCTCGACGGCAGCAACTGGCGCCTCAAAGACTACGAGGCCCGGGGCGGTTATGCGGCCCTGCGCAAGATTTTGGGCCAGGACGGCGGCGAGGGTCTCACCCCCGATCAGGTGATCGCTGAAGTCAAAGCCAGCTCGCTGCGCGGCCGTGGCGGCGCGGGTTTCCCCACGGGTCTGAAGTGGAGCTTCATGCCCCGCCAGTTTCCGGGCCAAAAGTACCTGGTCTGTAACTCCGACGAGGGCGAGCCGGGCACGGCCAAGGACCGTGACATCCTGACCTACAACCCGCATGTGGTGATTGAGGGCATGGCCATTGCAGCCTACGCCATGGGCATCTCGGTGGGCTACAACTACATCCACGGCGAGATCTTCC
>JBILDR010000233.1:0-5076 GCA_044352515.1 Polaromonas sp. | reverse complement strand
CGCTCCCACAAAGCTCCAGCGCCCTATCGCGCCGAGGCGGCGCTCCCACAAAGTTCCAGCGAATCCCGTTGGAGGGGGTGTGGGAGCTGCGCCCTCGCAGCGATGCGGCGATGATTCAGCCAGCGGGCCTCGTTCATAGGCCCCATCGCGCCGAGGCGGCGCTCCCACAAAAGATCAAGCGCCCCATCGCGCCGAGGCGGCGCTCCCACTTGAAGCAGAGGGTCGACAATGAGCGCCATGAACTGGACCCCCCTGATACAAACCGAGCGCGGCGGTGTGGCCGAGTGTCTGCATTTCGGCGCGGTGGCAGTGGTCGATGCGCAAGGCAAGCTGTTGGCCAGTGCCGGTAATCCGGAACTGATCAGCTTCACCCGCTCGACCCTCAAGCCACTGCAAGCCCTGCCTTTCATCGAAGGCGGTGGTGCCGAGCACTTCCAACTCGAGCCGGCGCAAATCGCGATGCTGTGCGCCTCGCACAGCGGCGAGGACCGGCATGTGGCCCACATCGACCGCCTGCTGGCGGCTACCGGCCTGGGCTACAAGCGCCTGCAATGCGGCTGCCACACGCCCTACTTGGTCGAGTTTGGCCTCAAGGGCTCGGGCGGTCCTTATGACGAGAGGCATCACAACTGCAGCGGCAAGCACGCCGGCTTTCTGGCCTATTGCATTCAGCACCGTCTGCCGCTGGACAACTACCTTGCCCTCGAGCATCCCCTGCAGCAAGCCATTGCCCAGGCGGTGATGCGGGTAATGGGCTTGCGCGCCGATCAACTGGCCCTTGGCATCGACGGTTGCTCGGCGCCTAACTACGCCATGCCTCTGTCGGGCTTGGCGCTGGCTTATGCGCGGCTGGCCGCCGGCGCGGCCTCGCCAATTGCAGGCGACAGCCTGGCGCGGCTGTCGCAAGCGATGCGCCAGCATCCTGATCTGGTTTCGGGCACGGGTCGGCATGATGAGGCCTTCATGCGCATCGGCGGCGGCGACTGGGTCAGCAAGACGGGCGCCGATGGCGTGCAGGCCCTGGGCAGCGTCAGCCGCGGCATCGGCATCGCCCTCAAGATGTCCGACGGCAGCCGGACCGCCCAAACGGCCGCCACCGTGGCGGTGCTCGATCAGCTCGGCTGGCTCACGCCGGCCCAGCGCCAGGCCCTCAAACCCTGGCAGGCCGAGACCATCGTGAGCGTCAAGGGCGAGGTGGTCGGCGCGCGGCGCGCCGTCTTCAGCTTGCAACAGCCCTAGGCCATCACATCCGCTGGGCCTGGTCCACTCTGGCGGGCATCACCGCGTTGAGCCAGGGCGGGTTGATGAGCGCAGGCTCGTCGGGCGAGATCAGCATCACCAGATCACCGCCAAAGCGTCCCAGGCCCAAGGCCAGCGCAACTGCGCTGTCTTCCTCCTCGCTGGCCATGCGCAAAAAACACAGGTAGCGCCGCTGGCCGGCTTGATCGGCGCGCACCAGGTCGAGCCGGCTCACATGACCGTGCTCGGAAAACAGCGCATGCAAGCGGTCGCGCCAAATCGAAATATCCTCGCCGCCCATGCGCGGCGGCTTGGCAGACAGGGGCGCTGCCGGGTCATGCCAGTTGCGGTCAAGGAAGGACATGGTGCGCCAGCGTAACGTGAAGTTGGGCCAATCACTGTAGGCCGGGCCGGCTGCTCTTGCGCAGCCCAGTCTGCCCGCCTTGCCGTAGGACCAAGCCGCGGCAGAGCCAGCGGTAGCGGCGCAAGGCCCTGTCGGCGCATGTCGCCAGGCGCTGATGCGGACCGCCTGCGGCTCTAAGCTAAGCGCCCTCCCGCACGCACCGACTGCACATGAAGCCCTTGAGCCTTTTGGCTCAGCCGGCAGTTTCCCATGACCACCAACGACCCGCCTGCCCCACGACCCGATGGGCTCGAACTGCTCGAGCAAGCAGGCCAAGCCGGCAGCTGGCAATGGCTGGACCGTTCGGATACCGAGCCGGCGCTGCTGCGCTGGACGCCCGCCCTGGCCCGCTTGCTGCAGTGGGATACCACCGAGTCGCCCCCCTGGCGCCACCCTTGCGATCTCCTGGCCAGCGAATGCAGGGGCGATTTGCAGACCTTGATGCAGGCCACAACGAGCGATGGCGACTCGCTGGAGCTGGAGACCCTGGCGCTGACCGCTGGGGGCATGAAGCTGCCCGCTCGCCTGCTGCTGCGCTGCCAGGCGGCAGCAGGCGGCCTGCTGTGGCAAGGCGTGCTGCAAGACCGCAGCGAACACCGCCAGCGTCAGCAGCAAACGCGGCGCGAGCAGATGCAGCTGAGCACCACCTTGGCCAGCATGACCGCCGCCTTTGCGACGATGACGCCCGACGGCCGGCTGAGCTACCTCAACCCGCCCGCCTGCCGACTGCTGGAGCGCCAGGCCTGGCAGTTGCTGGGCCGGCGCCTGTGGCACGAACTTGACGACAGCGGCGGCAGCGCCCATTGGGTGGCGGTAGGCCGCGACATCACCGCCCGCAAGGCACAAGAAGAGGTGATCGAGCACCTGGCCTTTCATGACCCGCTGACCGGCCTGCCCAACCGGCAGCTGCTGATGGTGCGGCTGCAGCAAGCGCTGGCGCAAGCCGCCGCCGGTGCCCGCATCGGGGCGCTGCTGTTCATCGACCTCGATCACTTCAAGCTCCTGAACGACACCCTGGGCCACGACCGGGGCGACGAACTGCTGCAACAGGTGGCCGCACGGCTGCGGGCCTGCGTGCGCGAAGGCGATACCGTCGCCCGCCTGGGCGGCGACGAGTTTGTGGTGGTCATGCATGAGCTGGCCGAGCGTCCGGCGCAGGCCAGTGAGCGCGCCCGGCAGGCAGCCACCTTGATCTTGCGCACCCTGGGCCAGCCCTATGAGCTGGCCAACCAGCCCTACCACGGCACCTGCAGCATCGGTATCACCTTGCTGCGCGACCACGAAAACAGCTTGCCCGACCTGCTCAAACAGGCCGATCTGGCCATGTACCAGGCCAAGGCAGCGGGCCGCAATACCCTGTGCTTTTTTGACCCACAGATGCAGGCCGCCGCGCTGGCCAAAGCCGCCTTGAGCAGCGCACTGCGCCAGGCGCTGCATGAGCAGCAGTTTGTGCTGCACTACCAGCCGCAGGTGCTGGCCAGCGGGCAGGTCATCGGTGTCGAGGCGCTGCTGCGCTGGCGCCTGCCCACGGGCGAGCTGCGCGGACCGGACAGCTTCATTGCACAGGCCGAGGAAAGTGGCCTCATCCTGCCGCTGGGTCAGTGGGTGATCGAGCAAGCCTGCCGGCAACTGGCCTTGTGGGCGGGCCAAGCCCATCTGCGCTCGCTCACACTGTCGGTCAACGTCAGCACCCGCCAGTTCCTGCAGCCCAGCTTCGTCGAGCAGGTGCTGCAGGCCGTCGCGCGCCACGGCGTTCAGGCACAGCAGATCGAGCTGGAAATCACCGAAAGCCTGCTGGCCACCGATTTGGAAGGCACCATCGCCCGCATGCGCCTGCTGCGCCAAGCCGGCCTGGGCCTGGCCATCGACGATTTCGGCATGGGCTATTCGGCCCTGTCCTGCCTCAAACACATGCCCCTGCAGCGCCTGAAGATCGACCGCTCCTTCGTGACCGACATGGCGGGCGACCCGCGCGATGCGGCCATCGCCCGCACCATCGTCCAGCTGGCCCGTAACCTGGGCCTGCAAGTGACCGCCGAGGGGGTAGAGACGGCCGAGCAGCTGCAGATGCTCTCCGAGGCGGGTTGCCGGGTGTTCCAGGGCTTTCTTTTCAGCCCGGCACTTCCGGTCGAACAGCTCGAGGCCTTCGTCCAAGAGGCCGCCGTCGCCACCCTCTGAGGCTGAGCTGGTGCAGGAACGGCCGGTCGGCCGTATGATGCTCGGTTACCTTGCCCAGCCCCGCCGCATGAACAATTCCACCGACAGCAAGTACCTGGCACAGGTCCTGGGCGCCCAGCGCATCAGCGTGCGCGGTGCGCGCACCCACAACCTCAAGAACATCGACCTCGACATTCCGCGCAATCAGCTGGTGGTCATCACCGGCCTGTCGGGCTCGGGCAAGTCATCGCTGGCGTTTGACACCCTGTACGCTGAAGGGCAGCGGCGCTATGTCGAAAGCCTGTCGACCTACGCCCGGCAGTTCCTGCAGCTCATGGACAAGCCCGATGTCGATCTGATCGAAGGCCTGAGTCCGGCCATTTCCATCGAGCAAAAGGCGGCCTCGCACAACCCGCGCTCGACCGTGGGCACGGTCACCGAGATCCACGACTACCTGCGCCTGCTGTTTGCCCGCGCCGGCACGCCCCATTGCCCTGAGCACGACCTGCCGCTACAGGCGCAGACCGTGGCCGAGATGGTCGATGCGGTGCTGGCCTGGCCCGAAGGCACCCGCCTGATGGTGCTCGCACCGGTGGCGCGCGAGCGCAAGGGCGAGTACCTGGACCTGTTCGAACAGATGCGCGCGCGCGGCTATGTGCGCTTTCGCATCGACGGCCAGACCTTCGAGGCCGACCAGCTGCCGCAGCTGAAAAAAGCCGAAAAGCACAACATTGATGTGGTGATCGACCGGCTCAAGGTGCGCCGCGCCGAGGACGGCGAGCCGCAGTCCCTGCGCCAACGCCTGGCCGAGAGCTTCGAGGCGGCCCTGCTGCTGGCCGGCGGCAAGGCGGTGGCACTGGATCTGGACGCCCCGCCGGCGCAGGCCGAGCACCTGTTCAGCGCCCGCTTTGCCTGCCCGCTGTGCGACTACTCGCTGGCCGATATGGAGCCACGGCTGTTTTCCTTCAACTCGCCGGTCGGCGCCTGCCCGAGCTGCGACGGGCTGGGCCAGCGCGATTACTTTGACCCGGCTCGGGTGGTCGCCTTCCCGACGCTGAGCCTGGCCAGTGGCGCCATCAAGGGCTGGGACCGGCGCAATGCGCACTATTTTTCCCTCATCGAGAGCCTGGCCCGGCATTACGGCTTTGACGCCGAGCAGCCCTTCGAGGAATTGCCGCCGACGGTGCAGCAGGTGCTGCTGCACGGCTCGGGCGATGAAGAAATCAAGTTCAGCTACCTGATGGAGTCGGGCGAGAAAGCCGGCCGCAAGGTGAGCA
>JBILDR010000232.1:0-5095 GCA_044352515.1 Polaromonas sp. | reverse complement strand
CCCGCGCGATGTCTTTGACAAGCTGGCCCAGCTTGGCGTGATGGGGCTGACCGTGCCCGAGGAATACGGCGGCGCCGGCCGCGACATTCTGGCCACCATGGTGGTGATTGAAGAGCTCTCTCGGCGCAGCTCGGCTGTGGGCATTCCCTACATCATGGGCGCCTGCTACGCGGGGATGAACATCGTCGACTGTGCCACTGAGGCGCAAAAGCGCGAGTTGCTGCCCAAGGTGGTCGATGGCTCGCTCATCTTCTCTTACGGTTGGACCGAGCCCGACACCGGCGCCGACCTGGCCAGCGTGAAAACCCGGGCTGAACGGGTGGCCGGCGGCATGGTGCGCATCAACGGCGCCAAGCGCTTTTGCACCGGCTCGGCCATCTCCAACTACATCTACGCCCTGGTGCGCACCGGACCGGAAGAGGAGCGCTACAACAACCTGTCCATGGTGATGATCCCGCCCGCTACCCCTGGCGTCACCATCACCCCCATACACACCCTGGGCACCCACGGCGCGGCAACCACCGACGTGAGCTTTGACAACGTCGAGGTGCCTTTTGACAATGTCATGGGCGGCGAAGAGGGTTGGAACCGCGGCTGGAAGATGATCGTCGGCTCCGGCCTCGATGTTGAAAAGCTCGAAGTGGCCGCCATTGCGGTGGGCATTGCCCGCGCGGCACTTGACGACGCCTGGGACTACGCCCGCCAACGGCGCCAGTTTGGCAAGACCATTGAAAACTACCAGTCCATCCAGCACAAGCTGGCCGACATGAAGACCCAGTTGCACGGCGCCCGCCTCATGCTCTACCACGCCGCCTGGATGGCCAATGAGCGCATCCCCTGCGGCGTCGAAACCTCCATGGCCAAGCTGTTTGCCACCGAAGCGGCCAAGACGATTGCGCTGGAATGCCAGACCATCCACGGCGCCTATGGCTATGTGAAGGACTTCGACGCTGAGCGCTATGTGCGCGACGCCTTGCTGCTGCCCATCATTGGCGGCTCTTCGGCGGTACAGCGCAACAACATCTATAAATGGTCAAGCTCCAAGACAAGGGCAGGCGCATGAGCGATTCAGCGACATCTACCGCTGCTTCGGGCAGCGCCAACCTGGCCGAGGCGATGAAGCGCTGGCATGAGCAAACGCTCGCGCCGGTGCTCAAAAAATCACCCGAGCGCAAGGCCGAGTTCATCTCAGAGGCCAACATCCCGATCAAGCGCCTGTACACACCAGCCGATCTGGCGGGCCGCGACTATGAGCGTGACCTTGGCTTTCCAGGCCAGGCGCCTTTTACCCGGGGCGTCTACCCGACCATGTACAGGGGCCGGCTCTGGACCATCCGACCCTACTCGGGCTTTGGCACGCCGCAAGAGACCAACCAGCGTTTCAAGTATCTGCTCGGGCTCAATGAGAAGGCCCTGACCATCGCTTTTGATCTGCCCAGCCAGATTGGTTACGACTCTGACGCGCCGCAGGCCAAGGGCTCGGTTGGCAAGGTGGGGGTGGCGATCGACTCCATCGAAGACATGCATGCGCTCTTCGACGGCATCCCGGTGCAGGACGTGAGCGTGGCCATGACCATCAACGCCACGGCCCCCATCATCCTGGCCTTTTACCTGGCGATGGCGCAGGAGCGCGGCATTGATCTGGGGGTGCTGCAAGGCACGACGCAAAACGACATCCTCAAAGAGTATGTGGCGCGCGGCACCTATATTTTCCCGGTGCGTCCTTCGCTGCGCCTGACCACCGACCTGATCGAGCACTGCTTCCACCATGTGCCCAAGTGGAATACCCTGTCCATCACCGGTGTGCACATGCGCGAGGCCGGTGCGACGGCCGTACAGGAGGTGGCTTTTGCCCTGGCCCATGCCATCGTCTACATTGAATCGGCGCTGGAGCGGGGCCTGGATGTCGATGAATTCGCGCCGCGTCTTTCGTATTCGCTGGGCTGCTACCGCGACTTGTTTGAAGAAGTGGCCAAGTTTCGGGCGGCCCGGCGCCTGTTTACCCGTGTCATGCAAGAGCGCTTCCAGCCCAAGGACCCGCGCTCTGCGATGTTTCGCATCTACTGCGGCACGCTGGGCTCCACGCTCACCCGCCAGGAGCCTGAGAACAACATTGTTCGCATCGCCATGCACGCCCTGATTGGCGCGCTGGGCGGCGCCCAAGCCATTTTCACGGCAGGCCTGGATGAGGCCTTCGCGCTGCCGACCGAGCGCGCCGCCAAGATCGCGCTGCGCACCCAGCAGATGATGGTTGATGAATTTGGCATCACCAACACCATAGACCCGCTGGGCGGATCGTATTACGTCGAGTCGCTGACCAATGAGATTGAAGAGCGCGCCGCAGCCATCCTCCAGCAGATCGACGAGATGGGCGGCATGATTGCCGCACACGAGAGCGGTTGGGTCCAGCAAGCCATTGAAGAGTCCAGCTACGCCTTTCAGCAGAAGGTCGAAAGCGCAGAGCATGTGTTTGTCGCGATGAATAAATACCTGCCGCAAGAAGGTCGTGAGGCCGACCCGATCGAGACCTTCCGCGTCGACGACAGCCTGGAAAAAGCCCAGTGCGAACGCCTGGCCCTGTTGCGCCAGCGGCGTGACGCGGACCGCGCTGCCGCCATGCTTGAGCGCATTGAGCAGGCTGCGCGCGGCAGCGACAACCTGATGCCCTTGTTCATCGAGGCTGCCAAGGCCCGCGTCACCCTGGGCGAGATCTGCGGCGTGCTGCGCCGCTGCTGGGGCGTGCACAACCCAATGCAGAGTTACTGATATGCAAGCCAAAGACCCACAGGGCAAGATACGCATCATCGCCGGCAAGCCCGGGCTGGACGGGCATGACCGCGGCATCAAGGTGGTGACCCGCGCGCTGCGTGACGCCGGCATGGAAGTCATCTACCTGGGCATGCGCCTGTCGGTCGACCAGATCGCCAGCGCCGCTGTGGACGAAGACGCCGATGTGGTGGCGGTCAACTTCGCGGCCGCCGACCACCTGCAGCTCGGCCCGGACCTGATGCAGGCCCTGCGCGCGCGCGGCTGCCGCGAGGACCTGATGGTGGTGGCCGGCGGCATCATCCCCGACGAGGACATCCCGGCGCTCAAGGCAGCGGGCATGAGCGAAATCTTTTTGCCTGGCACGCCCATCGAAAAAATCATCGCCTACATCGACAAGAACGCGCCACGCCGATCCGTCGGTGCATAAGCCCTCGCACCTTTTCTGACCCATAACCTGGAGACTGCCATGAAACCCAGATCCTGCCGCCGCCTCTTGCTCGCCATGAGTCTCGTCCTGTCGTGTGCGACAGCCATGGGACAAGCCGGCTTTCCGGATAAACCGATCCGCATCGTCGTGCCTTTTGCGCCGGGCGGCGGTACCGATGTGCTGGCCCGCATCGTGGCCCAGCAGATGTCCGAGGACATGAAAGCGCAGATCGTGATCGACAACCGCCCTGGCGCGGGTGGGGCGCTGGGCGCGGCGCTGGTGGCCAAGGCCGCTCCCGACGGCTACACACTCTATGTGGGCACCACCGCGACCTCCATGATGCCCTCGCTCAGCAAAAACCTGAGCTTTGATCCCATCGGCGACTTTGTGCCCATCGCCCTGATCGGCAGCTCGCCGTTTATTTTGATCACGAACAACAAGCTGCCCGTCACTAACCTCGGCGAATTGCTGGCCTTGGCCAAGGCCAAGCCGGGCAGCTTGTCCTATGGCTCGGCGGGCAATGGTTCGATCAACCATGTGGGCATGGAATTGTTCAAGTCCATGGCCCAGGTCGACATCCTGCATGTGCCCTACAAGGGCAGCTCGGCCGCCCTGGCCGATGTGCTCGGTGGGCAGTTGAGCATGATGATGGACACGGTCGTGTCTTCGTCGCAGCATGTCAAGAGCGGAGCGGTCAAGGCCCTGGCCGTCACCAGCCTGGAGAAGGCCAGCCTCACGCCGACCATACCGACGATTTCCGAGCAGGGCATCAAGGGCTTTGATGTCACTGCCTGGTATGGTTTTGTGGCCCCCAAGGGCACGCCGCAGGCGGTGCTGCAGCGCCTCAATACCGAGGTCAACAAGGCCCTGGCCAATCCAGCGGTGCGGGCTCGCTATGAAAAGCTGGGCGCCGAGCCGGTGCCTAGCACGCTCGAGGGCTTCGGCAAGATGTGGATATCCGAAGAAAAAAAGTGGACCGCCGTGGTTCGCAGCGCCAACATCCGTTCGGAATAAGGAGCCCATCATGAACCACAGCACCCGCCGCAGCTTCATCAGCCTGAGCCTGGCCGCAGCCGCTGGCAGCAGTTGGGCTCAGCCTGGCTTCCCAAACAAGCCCATGCGCATCATCGTGGCCTTTCCGCCCGGCGGCAGCACCACCGTGGTGGCCCGCCTGCTGGGCCAAAAACTCAGCGAGCGCCTTGGCCAAGCGGTGGTCGTTGACAACAAACCTGGGGGCAATGGCGTGATCGCCTCCGAGGAGCTGCTCAAGTCCCCGCCCGATGGCCACCATATGGTGATGGTGGTCAACACCCACACCATCAACCCGCACATGATGGCCCGCCTGCCCTACAACACCGAGCGTGATTTCTCGCCGGTCAGCACCCTCTACCGTTTCGACCTGATCATGGTCGCGCATCCGGCCGTACCCGCCAATAATTTGCGTGAGTTCATCGCCCTGGCCAAGTCCAATCCCTCGGCCATCAATTTCGCCGCTGGCGACAATGCGGGCCTGACCCATCTGGCGGCTGAAACCTTCAACACCATGGCCGGTGTCAAGTTGCAGGTGGTGCCCTACAAGGGCAGTGGCCCGGCCCTCAATGACACCCTGGCCGGACATGTGCAAGCGTATTTCAGCTCGCCCATTGCGGTGATCTCGCACATCAAGGCTGGCAAGCTCAAGGGTGTTGCCATATCGGGTCGCGCTCGTTCGGTGGCCTTGCCTGATGTGCCCACCTTTGCAGAGGCCGGCCTGCCCGGCTATGAGGCAGGCACCTGGGCCGGCATCCTGGCCCACGGCTCGACCCCGAAGGATCTGGTCAATAAATTGGCGAACGAAATCGCTGCTGTTATGGCCCTGCCCGATGTGCGCGAGAGTCTGTTGAGCCAGGGCCTGGAGCC
>JBILDR010000007.1:0-55451 GCA_044352515.1 Polaromonas sp. | reverse complement strand
GTCGCTGGGGACAGTTCCACCCACATCGCGAACCGCAGCCTGTATGCACTTGACGATCAGGGCGGTCGAGTCAAACAAGGTGCCGTCCCAATCGAAGGCAATCAGGTCAAATTGGAGGGCTGGCATGGTCTATGAATTGTTTAAGTTCGGCCGGCAAAGCAGCCTGCAGGGCGATGCGTTTACGGTCGACGGGATGGTTGAATTGCAGCTGCCAAGCGTGCAGAAACATGCGCGAAAGCATGGCCTGACCCGGCATTTTTTGCAAGCGCCGGTTGAGCTCGAAGTCGCCGTATTTGTCGTCGCCGACGATGGGATGGCCGGCGCCGGCCAGGTGCACCCGGATTTGGTGGGTGCGGCCGGTGCGTATCGTCACCTGCAGCAAACTCAGCTCGCCCTCCTGCGCCAGGTTCAGGCGCTGTTGCACCTTGACCAACGACAGGGCCCGCATCGCCTGGGGATGGTCTTTGCTCACAATGCTCACCCGACGCTCGCCATCCTCACGGGTGACCTTGAGCAGATACTGATCGAGCACCTTGAGCCGATCGGGCCAATGGCCCTGGACCAGCGCCAAGTAGACCTTGTCGGTATCACGCTCGCGGAACTGCTCTTGCAGGTTCTTGAGCGCCATGCGCTTTTTGGCCACCAGCAGCACGCCGCTGGTTTCACGATCGAGCCTGTGCACCAGTTCAAGGAACTTCTCGGCCGGCCTGGCCATGCGCAATTGTTCGATCACGCCAAAGGCCACACCGCTGCCGCCATGCACCGCCACCCCAGCCGGCTTGTTGACGGCCAGCAGCTGCTCGTCCTCGTAGAGCAGGGGAAACTGGCGCGCCGGCGCCACCAGGCCGGTCGAGGACATGGCGCCATGCCGGCTGATTTCGCGGGCCTTGAGCTCGGCCCGCGCCGAGGTGCGTACCGGCGGCAGGCGCAGCTGATCGCCGGCTTGAAGCCGGGTGTCGGCCGAAACACGGGCCTTGTTGATGCGCACTTCGCCACTGCGGATGATGCGGTAGACGTGGGTCTTGGGAACGCCCTTGAGCAGGCGCAGCAAGAAGTTGTCCAAGCGTTGCCCGGCCCAGTCCGCATCGACGGTCACCATGCTGACCTGGGGCGGCTCGCCGGCGCCATCGGCTCTCGACGCAACAGAAGCCGGCATTTTCGGCGGTGCCGACCCGGTGCCTGCGGGCTGCTTGGCTGACACGGGTCCTGCCCCTATAATGGATTTCACCAGAGACGCGCCGTAAGTGATTGATTTGTCTGGCAGTTTAGACCATGCAAGCCAATCCGTGACGGCCCCACTGGAGGTCGGTGCCCGCCGACCGTCGCCATCGAGGGACCCGGCCCAGACGCCCCCACTCGCAACGACGGTGCGGTCAAGTCGACGCGATACGAACACACACGGAATACCCCAGCTGGCAGCCCCTACTTCAAGGCTGCTGGCGGATTCAGGTGAGCACAAGGTCTTACTCGGAAATGCTCTCGATGACACTGCTTTTGGGACTGCTGGGCCTGTGGCGCTTTTGGCTGCCACAGACATGCCCCGGGTCCGATCTGCGCGCGCTCATCCCGGCACAGCGGGCCGCTGACGGCCCGCACCCTCCGACTCGGACCCTGGCTCGCCTCGTCCACGCGCCCACGCCCCACCTACTGAGTTGACCCTGACAAGGGTCTGCCTGGTCGGTGCCGGCTCTCCGGCAATTCCCCCGTTCGCTTCGCGCCTGCTTCAAGGCATCCCAGCCCATTTCGGGCATGTGAACGCGAACGACAGGAAATTGCTATGAAAAGAATGCTGATCAATGCCACGCAGGCCGAAGAGCGCCGCCTGGCCATCGTCGACGGCCAAAAGTTGCTTGACTATGAAATCGAAATCGAAGGGCGCGAGCAGCGCAAGGGCAACATCTACAAGGCGGTGGTCACCCGGGTCGAACCCTCGCTGGAGGCCTGCTTTGTCGACTACGGTGAAGACCGCCACGGCTTTTTGCCCTTCAAGGAAATTTCCAAACAGTACTTTGCACCGGGCGTCTCGGTCAGCCAGGCCCGCATCAACGATGTGATCCGCGAAGGCCAAGAGCTGACCGTTCAGGTCGAAAAAGAAGAGCGCGGCAACAAGGGCGCTGCGCTGACCACCTTCATCTCGCTGGCCGGCCGCTATGTGGTGCTCATGCCCAACAACCCGCGCGGCGGCGGTGTGAGCCGGCGCATCGAGGGCGACGACCGGGCCGAGCTCAAGGAGGCGATGGACCAGCTTGAATACCCCAATGGCATGTCCATCATCGCCCGTACGGCTGGCATCGGCCGCAGCGCGCCCGAATTGCAGTGGGACCTGAACTACCTGCTCAAGCTGTGGAATGCGATTGACGGCGCTGGCAAGGCCGGCAAGGGTGCCTTCCTGATTTATCAGGAGTCCAGCCTGGTCATTCGCGCCATCCGCGATTACTTCAACAGCGATATCGGTGACATCCTGATGGACACCGACGACATCTACGAGCAGGCTAAGCAGTTCATGGCCCACGTCATGCCCGAGCATGAACACCGGGTCAAACGCTACCGTGACGACACGCCGCTCTTCTCACGCTTTCAGATCGAGCACCAGATCGAGTCGGCCTATGCCCGCACGGTCAACCTGCCCTCGGGCGGGGCCATCGTGATCGACCATACCGAGGCCCTGGTCTCGGTGGACGTGAACTCGGCGCGCGCCATCAAGGGCGGCGACATCGAGGAAACCGCCACCCGCACCAATCTGGAAGCGGCCGACGAGGTGGCCCGCCAGATGCGCTTGCGTGACCTTGGCGGCCTGATCGTGATCGACTTCATCGACATGGAGGAAAGTAAGAACCGCCGCGAGGTGGAAAACCGCCTGCGCGACGCCTTGCGCCAGGACCGTGCCCGGGTTCAGTTCGGCTCAATCAGCAAATTCGGTCTGCTCGAGATGAGCCGCCAGCGCCTGCGCCCGGCACTCTCGGAAGGCGCTTCCATTCCCTGCCCTCGTTGCGGCGGTGCCGGCCACATCCGCGATACCGAAAGCTCTGCACTGCAGATCCTGCGCATCATTCAAGAGGACTCCCTCAAGGACAACACCGCCGCAGTCCACTGCCAGGTGCCGGTCGAGGTGGCATCCTTCCTGCTCAATGAGAAACGCAGCGAGATCGCCAAGATCGAGATGAAGCAGCGTATCGCAGTGATGCTGGTGCCCAACAAGACCCTGGAGACGCCCAACTACAAGCTCGAGCGCCTCAAGCACGATGATGCCCGCCTTGATGGCATGGCCGCCAGCTACAAGACGGCCGAAGAGTTCGAGGACCCCACCACCGTCACCCGTCGCAGCCAGGAAAAGCACAACAAACAGGAGCCGGTCATCAAGGGCGTGCTGCCCGATATGCCCGCCCCCATCGTGCCCGAGACGCCTAAACCGGTCGAGGCCAGAAAGCCGGCGCCTGAGCCGCGCCCGGCGGCCCCCGCGCCCCAGGCCGCAGCGCCTGCACCGGTGGCAGAAAAAGGCTTTGTTTCCTGGCTCAAAGGCCTGTTTGGCGGCGCCCCCGCCAGCCCGGCACCGGCACCGGCAGCGGCGTCTACGCCGATGGCTGAAAAAGCCGAAGACAAGCGCGAAGCCCGCCCCGGCGAGCGCTCCGAAAGAGGCGAACGCGGTGAACGTGGCCGCCGCGGCGGCCGTGGCCGTGGCGAGCGCTCCGAGCGCAGCGGCGAAGCCCGCGCGCCGGGGGCCGGCGATAACGCGCAAGCACGGGATGGCCAACGCGATGGCCAACGCGAGGGCCAGGAAGGGCGCGAAGGCGGCCGCCGCGGTGGACGCTCGGGTCGGCCGCAAGGCGAACGGAGCGCTGAGCGCGGGGCTGAGCGCCCTGCAGAAAAACTCGGTGAAGCCCGAGCCGATGGCGGCGAAGCCCGCGAGATCAGGGAACCGCGTGAAGCGCGTGAGCCCAGGGAAGCGCGTGAGCCGCGCGAGGGCCGTGAAGGCGGTCGCGGTCGGCGTGAACGTGGCGAGCGTGGTGAACGTGGCGATCGCGCCGAGCGGGCCGATCGCAATGAGCAGGCATCGCCCAGTGCCGATGAAGTCAGCCAGCAGGAACTGGCAGCGGCCAATCTGGCCGCGATGCAGGCCGCAGAACAAGGCTCGGGCAACCGCGTCGAAGGCGAAGGCCGTCGTGAACGGGGCGAGCGCAGCGAGCGACCACGCCGCGAGCGCAGCGACAGGGGCGAGCGCGAGGCTTCCAGCGAGGGCGCTGTCGCCGAACAAGTCGGCGCTGCCGAAGGCCAGGAGTCGGCGGGCGCACCGGCGGGCCGCGAAGAGGGCACCGATGGGCGCCCCAACCGCGAACGCCGCGGCCGCTCTGGCCGTGACCGTCGTGAGCGTACCGAGACCGGCGAGGGACACACATCGGCCGCCGAAGGCCCCGGTGGGCCCAGCGCCAGCGAGGTGCAAGCCAGCCTGCCGCTGGCTGAAGCTGCGCCAGCGCAGACTGTGATCACCGCTGAGAAAGCACCGGTGGCCAGCACAAGTTCGTCACCAGCCAAGCCTGCCCTGCCCAAGGTGCAGACCTACCAGCTGCCGATTCAGGACCTGCTGCAGGTCGCCCAGGGTTCCGGCCTGCAATGGGTGAACTCGGACGCCGACAAGATCGCTCAGGTCCAGGCTGCCATCGCAGCCGAGCCCAAACCCGTCCATGTGCCGCGCGAGCGGCCGCCGGTGGTTCAGATTGACCAGGGACCCTTGATTCTGGTCGAGACGCGGCGCGATCTGCGCAATATGGAACTGCCCTTCGAGGCGTCCCAGCCCAAGGGCTGACAGCGCATGAATCAGGGGCCTGCGGGCCCCTGATTCGTTTCCGACGTCTGCATCCTGATTCCAGCGCCTGCGAAGTAGCTCCTGCGTCCTGGCTAGCCGCTGGCCTGCTGCGTGGCCTTCGACCTAGCGCCTGAGCCGCTAGCTCAGGCTTGGCTGAGCTTGCGCCAGGCCTGCTGGGCCGCAGCGGCATCGCCGCGCTGCTCGGCCAGTTGCGCCAACGCCCGCCAGGCTCGCCTTTGCAAACCGGCGTCCTGCAGGTTCAGCACCGCTTGCCCCAGCAATTGCTGCGCCTTGCCCCAAAGCTGGCGGTGCATGCAGGCCATGCCGGCCAGGTACTGAAAATTGGGATCGCGCGGACGGCCAAGCAAGGCCGCCTCAATGCGCGCCAGCCAGTCTGAATCGATGCTGTCCAGGCCCCGCTCCAAGGTGGTGACCAGGCGAACCTGCAGATCCTCAGGCACGACGGCCCCGGGCTCGACCATCGCGTCCCAAACCTGATCGAGCCACTGGCGCGCTTGCAGTGCATCGCCGCCCAGGCTCATCAAACGGCCGGCCGCATGGACCGCAACCTCAGGCATGGCGCGCTCCTCGGCATCCAGGCTGAGCCAGACCTGCTGCAGGGAACGCGTATCCATAGCGCCTTGCAGCCACTCCAGAGCCAGCCCCCGCACGATGCTTTGCGCGGCCTGCGGCGAGAAGGCACGGTGTTTGGCCAGCAGGCGTGCCGTCTCCATCGCCTCGGCGCTGCGCCGGGCCAGACGTGCTGCCTTCAGGCGCAGGCGCAGCGCAAGCGTGCGTCGGGCCACGCCCACCGGCAACTGCTCCAGGCGCTCAAGCGCCAACAGGGGCTCCCGATCCTCCAGCGCCCAACGGGCTGCGCGCAGCGCTATGCCTTCACGCGTTTCCACCCCCATGCGCTGCGGTGCTGGCTCCAGCGCCAGCCGCAGGTGCTCGTCGCGCAAGGGCTTGTCCTGCAGCGCCTGGGCGCTTTCGGCGACCACCAGATGGGCGAGAGAGCGCAGTTGCAGCGCGCGTTGCGGGTTGTAGCCGCTGTCCTGGCCGACTTCGCTGGCCAATTGCGCCAGGCTGCGCTCTTGCGCCAGCGCGCTTTGCGCCGCCCGCGAGGCGCGGATGAAGCGCCCGGCCAGCAGGTGGGCCAAGCCATCCATCAGCGCGGCCTGCATGGCGCGCTCTTTTTGCTGGGCCCGCCAGCGACGCGCCTGCATCGGCAAAGAAAAGGCAGCGGCAAAAGCGCGCAAAGCCAGATGCAGCACCAAAAAGGCCAGCGCCGCCAGCAGCAGCGCCAAATTGAGCGACAGGTCAACCCGGTGCGGCGGCCAAAACAGCGTCAGCACCGCCTGGTTGTTACCCGCAAACAGGGCCACCGCCACCGCAATGGCAAACAGGGCAATGAGCCAGAGGGCGGCGCGCATGATCGGGCGTTCAGCGTCCGCCGGCCACCGCCGCCAGGGCAGTCACCGTCTGGTCCAGACGCGGCAGCTCCGTGGACTTCAGGCTGGCTTGAATCTGCTGCAGCAGCGCCGCTGCAGCCTGGGTCTTGCGCGAGGAGGCGTCAAAGTAGCGCTGCAGCGCGGCTTGCACCCCGACAAGGTCCGAGCGAGCCACCTCGCTTTGGCGCGATAGCAGCGCCAGGCGGGCATTGAGCAATTTGAGCTTGGTGTTCTCACGCAGGAAAAAAGCCTGCTCCGGCGCCAGTAAGGCGGCCTCGGGCCTGTCGATGCGACTGACGCGCAAGAGCCGCCGCGCCTCATCGCGAACGGTCGCCACAGCCGAAGAGAAAGTCCGGCCGAACCAATCGCTGACCGCGCCGGTGGTGGCCCGAATCAGACCCTGGTCCTTGGGCTTTTCCTCCGCTACAACGGACGCCTGCGGCGCCGGCAACTCGGGCACAGCGCCGTTGGCCAAGGGCAGGTCATCGAACAAGCGGGCCAATTCGTCGATCTTGACCAACAGCGCCGGAATATCGGTGACCGCAGCGGCCTTGATGCGTTCGCTGTCGTGGGTGATGGCACGCAGCACCGGGTTAAGACGCGGCTGGGCGGCGCGCTGCAGCCGCTGTTCGGCGGTGCGCAAGGCGGCCAGCAGCGGCTCGGCACTGCCGGTCAGCTGGGCCTGCTGCTGGGCCAGACGCAGGGCCGACTCGATGTCCACCACCAAGTTCTCATCGCGCGAGCGCGACAGGCTCTGCATCAACTCCTCCAGCTGCTGGCGCTGCAAACTCACCTCACTCAGCCGCGACTCCAGCCCCGCCACCCGGGCGGCCATGTCGCGCGCGGTCTCCTGCGCCTGCTGGGCCATGGTGCGCGCACTGATGGCCTGGGCCCCAGTATCTTGACTGCGGCGTGCCAACTCCTCTTGGATACCGCTGAGCTTTTGCCACAGCAGCACCGCCAGGCCCAGACCGGCCGCAGCCAGGGCCAACACCAGCCAGGCCCACCAACGGGTCTGCCACCAGTCGGTGGCCGGGGTCAGATCTTGGATGGGGGGCGGCAGATCGGCAGCCCCCGAGGGCGCCGCTGTTGCAGATACGCCGTGCGCTGGACCGGACACCGATGCGGAAGAAGTGGCCGAAGCCGCGGGCTCATTCATGGAAGGCCGATTTTATCGAGGCCAACACCTCAGGCAGTGCAGGTCTGGATTGAAGCACCTGGCCAAACCCGGCCATTCGTGCAGCCTGCGCGATGCGCGGATGGGTAGCCAGTGCGCGGGCCTCACCCCAGTCCAGCCCGGCCGGCAAATGGGAGATCGCCTCCGAGCTGCTGAACAGCCACAGCGAGCCGTCCCGGCTGGCGTCCAGGATACGCTGATGCTGCTCGCTCGAAAACTGCGGCGAGCGCCGCTCATAGACCGCCACCGAGGCCACCGATGCGCCAGCGCGCTCGAGTTGTTCAGCCAACCAGTTGCGGCCAGCCCCGCCATCGCTGCGCGTACCATCGCTCTGCGCGCTATTGCCGCGCACCAGCAAGACCTGTCGGCCCGCCCAGGGGCGCTCAGCGATAACCTGCCAAAGCGCTTCAGAATCAAACTGCGCGGCGTCCTGAGCCGGTTCATCGATCAGGGACTCAGCAATACCCAGTGAGCGCAGCCTGGCGCCGGTGCCTGGCCCGGGGGCAAGGCAACGCAGGTCCTGCGGCCAGGGTCCCGACCAGCCTTTGAAAAAATACTCTACCGCATTGCCACTGACGAACATCAGCGCTGAAAACTGCGGCAGGCGCTGCCACCAGAGCGCCAACTCGGACGGCTGCAACTGTGGCGCTATTTCGAGCAAAGGCATGGCCAGGGCAGGCAGGCCAGCGGCCTGCAACTGAGCCACCCAGCGCTGAGCATCGGCCAGCGGGCGGGTGACCAAGACGCAAGCGGTGGTTTTCATCAGGTCGCCGGCTCAGCCGGGCCGGCTGCCACAGGGGCGGGCCTCAAAGGACAGGCAGGCCTTGGGCGCCACCGGCGCGCAGCAAAGCCGCGACCCGCTCGCCCAGGTCTCGGGCCTGGCCCTGGTTGGTCACGACTGCCTGCTCGCTGACCCGCACCAGCGGTGAGAGCGGCCGCGGCGCCGCCTGCACCACTTCATCGCCCAGATCACCGGGGTCACCCCAGGCGGCGTCCAGGCGCAAAAGACCATCGGCGGCAGCACCGCGGGTGAAGGCAGCCAGCGGCATCGAGCAGCTGCCACCCATGGCGCGCGAGACCGCGCGCTCAGCCGTCACCGCCAACCAGCTCGGCATGTGGGCCAGTGTGGCCAAGCCGTCGAGCATGTCCTGCCGATCGGCCCGCACCTCGATGCCCAAGGCGCCTTGACCAGCCGCCGGCAGCATGTCGGTTTCTTCGAACACCGAGCGGATGCGCGCGGCCAAACCCAGGCGTTTGAGACCAGCGGCGGCCAGCACGATGGCTTGGTAATGGCCCTCGTCAAGCTTGCGCAAACGGGTGTCGAGATTGCCGCGCAGCGGCATGATCTTCAGATCGGGGCGCAAGGCCCTGATCAGCACCTGCCGGCGCAGGCTGGAGGTGCCGACCACCGCACCTGCGGGCAGGTCAGCGAGCGTGCCAAACTCGTTGGACACAAAGGCGTCGCGCGGATCCTCGCGCTCCATCACGCAGGCCAGGGCAAAGCCTTCGGGCAAGTCCATGGGCACATCCTTGAGCGAATGCACCGCCAAATCGGCCCGGCCGTCGGCCAGCGCGGTTTCGAGCTCCTTGACAAACAGGCCCTTGCCACCGACCTTACTCAGGGAGCGGTCCAGGATCTGATCGCCCTGGGTGGTCATGCCCAAAAGCTCGACCTGCCAGCCCAATTGCTGCTCCAGCAAGGCTTTGACATGCTCGGCCTGCCACAGGGCCAGGCGGCTTTCACGGGTGGCGATGACGACTTTTTTAGGGCTGGACATGGGATGGATCGCCGGTAACTCGGTGGTAATTGGGTGTCAATACCCGATGCTAGCATGGGGTATTTACGTCGCCTGTCATGAACCACCCTGCCCCCACCCGAACCAGCGCTGCACCGTCGCGCAGCCGCCAAAACGAGCGGCCGCTGGTGGAAGACATCCGCCTACTCGGTCGCCTCCTGGGCGATGTGATCCGCGAACAGGAAGGACAAGCCGCCTTTGACTTGGTCGAGCAAGTGCGCAAGCTGTCGGTGGCTTTCAGGCGCGACGCCGACCATGAGGCCGATAAAGCCCTGAAAAAGCTGCTCAAAAGCCTGAGCGGCGACCAGACCGTCAGCGTGATCCGGGCCTTCACCTATTTCAGCCACCTGGCCAATCTGGCCGAAGACCGCCACCACATCCGCCGGCGCGCAGTCCATGAGCGCCAAGGCGATACCCAGGAAGGCAGCATCGAGGTGGCCTTGGCCCGCCTGCGCTGGGCCGGGCTGTCCACCCGCACCATCTCGCAGACCCTGGCCCACAGCCTGGTGGCGCCGGTGCTCACCGCGCACCCGACTGAGGTACAGCGCAAAAGCATCCTCGACGCCGAGCGCGACATCGCGCAGCTGCTGGCCTCGCGCGAAGACATCCGGCTGCGGGCAGCCGCCTTCAACGCCGCCCGCGATGCGCTGACCCCGCGCGAACTCGAAGCCAACGAAACGCAGCTGCGGGCACGGGTGATGCAGCTGTGGCAGACCCGGCTGCTGCGCTTTACCAAGCTGACGGTGGCCGACGAGATCGATAACGCCCTGTCCTACTACGAGGCCACCTTCCTGCGCGAGATCCCCAAGATCTACGCCAACCTCGAACGCGAACTCGGTCAGCACCCAGTGGCCAACTTCCTGCGCATGGGCCAGTGGATAGGCGGTGACCGCGACGGCAACCCCCATGTCAGCGCGCAGACCCTGACCTATGCGCTCGAGCGCCAGGCTGATCTGGCGCTGCGCCACTACCTCACCGAGGTGCACCTGCTGGGGCGCGAGCTGTCGATGTCGGCCCTGCTGACCCCGATCTCGCCCGGCATGCAAGAGCTGGCCGACCAGTCGCCCGACGTCAACGAGCACCGACTCGACGAGCCCTACCGCCGCGCCCTGACCGGCATTTATGCGCGCCTGGCCGCCACCCTCAAGGTACTGAGCGGCGGCGATGCGGCCCGCCACGCCCTGCCCCCCCAAAACCCATACGCCCAGGCGCAGGAGCTGCTGGTCGACCTGCGCACCATCGAGGCCTCGCTGCTGTCGCACCATGCCAAACCGCTGGCCGATCAGCGCCTGCACGGCCTGATTCGAGCGGTCGAAGTGTTCGGCTTTCACCTGGCCACGGTGGACCTGCGGCAAAGCTCGGACAAGCACGAGCAGGTGATCGCCGAGCTGCTCAAAGTGGCCGACCTGGCGCCTGACTACGCGGCCCTGGACGAAACGGCGCGCCAGTCCTTGCTCTTGCAGCTGCTGGCCGACCCCCGCCCCGTGCGGCTGCGCGAGGCCGCCTACAGCGAGCTCACCGGCTCGGAGCTGGCGATCTTTGAGACCGCCGCCAGCGTGCGCCAACGCTATGGTGAACAGGCCATACGCCACTACATCATCAGCCACACTGAAGCCGTCAGCGACCTGCTGGAAGTCATGCTGCTGCAAAAGGAATGCGGCTTGCTGCATGGCGTACTGCGCCCCTCTGGACCGAGGCGCCAGAGCCAGGCACGCATGAACCTGATCGTGGTGCCGCTGTTCGAGACCATCGAAGACCTGCGCAATGCCGCCGGCATCATGCGCCAGTTCTACGCCCTGCCGGGTATCGCCGAACTGATGCAGGCCAGCGGCGCCGAGCAAGAGGTGATGCTGGGCTACTCCGACAGCAACAAAGATGGCGGCATCTTCACCAGCAACTGGGAGCTCTACCGCACCGAAATCGCGCTGGTGGCTCTGTTCGATGAGCTCTCGAACTCCCACAACATCCAGCTGCGCCTGTTCCACGGCCGTGGCGGCACGGTCGGCCGCGGCGGTGGCCCCAGCTACCAAGCCATCTTGGCTCAGCCGCCCGGCACGGTACGCGGCCAAATTCGCCTGACCGAGCAAGGCGAGGTGATCGGCTCCAAATACGCCAACCCGGAAATCGGCCGACGCAACCTGGAAACCCTGGTGGCTGCCACGCTGGAGGCCACTTTGCTGCAGCCCACCCGGCCAGCGTCCAAGGTCTTCCTGGAGGCCGCCGCCCGGCTGTCGCAGGCCAGCATGCAGGCCTACCGCGCCCTGGTCTACGAAACGCCCGACTTTGAAGCCTATTTCTTCAAGGCCACGCCCATCCGCGAGATCGCCGAGCTCAACATCGGATCGCGGCCAGCCTCGCGCAAAGCCTCGCAAAAAATCGAAGACCTGCGCGCCATCCCCTGGAGCTTCAGCTGGGGCCAGTGCCGTCTGGCGCTGCCGGGCTGGTACGGTTTCGGCTCGGCGGTCGAAGGCCTGCTGGGACAAGACAGTGCCCAGCGCAAGCAGACCCTGGCATTGCTGCAA
The DNA here is from genome assembly GCA_044352515.1 of Polaromonas sp. GTDB lineage: Bacteria > Pseudomonadota > Gammaproteobacteria > Burkholderiales > Burkholderiaceae_C > Polaromonas. Next base: position 43,704 of record JBILDR010000007.1, on the reverse strand, counting down.
AAAATGTACAAGCAATGGCCGTTCTTCCGCACCCTGCTCTCAAATATGGACATGGTGCTGGCCAAGAGCGACCTGGCGCTGGCTTCGCGATACGCCGATTTGGTCGACGATGCCCGCCTGCGCAAGAAAATTTTCTCGGCCATCGAGGCCGAATGGCAGCGCACCGTCGAGGCGCTGCAGTGGATCACCGGCGACAAGCAGCGCCTGGCCGGCAACCCGGCCCTGCAGCGCTCCATGCGTCACCGCTTCCCCTATATCGACCCCCTGCACCATCTGCAGGTCGAACTGATACGCCGCTACCGCGCCGGCCAGGCCGATGAGCGGGCCCAGCGCGGCATACATATTTCGATCAATGGAATTGCGGCAGGGCTGAGGAATACGGGCTGATCCGCTCGCTCAGACCCCGTCGTGGACGTCGGCACGGATTGCCCAGCCGTCAGATCCCAGGACCATGACTTCAGCTAAGGCACGACCCTGAGGGCCGCTGTGGCAGAGGGTGTGGAGTCCATCCCCGCAAAATCGGCCGCAATTCGTCCTGGAAATGGCTTTGGACGCTCCGGAACGTGTAAAGCCGTTTCTACGGTGGCGGTGTGCATCATTGAGCGCAAGCAAGCCACGAATCAACCCAATCGCACCAATCGAACGATTCGTGCTACTATTTCTCTTGTGCGCACCCTCACCGCCAATGCAGCCAAAACCCAGTTTGGCCAACTCATCGACATGGCCCAGCGCGAGCCTGTGCGTTTGACCCGGCGCGACCGTGTGGTGGGTGTGCTGGTGTCTGCCCAAGACTACGAGGCCATGCGCGAGTTTTATGCCAACCGCCTCCAGCACAGCTTGGCCGCCAGCACCGCCTTCGCCGAGCAAGCCGGCATGACCGAGCCGCTGCTTGAGGATCTGCTGCGTGACGAATCATGACTGGGTACTGGACACCCATGTCCTGATCAGCGCGGCGCTGTCACGAAAAAGCAGCCCCTACGCTCTGGTGCAGCATCTCTTGGCGAACGCCAGACTGGTGTTTTCACCACCGACTTTTGAAGAACTGCGCAGCCGCATTTACCGGCCGAAATTTGACCCTTACATCAGCTTGGATCTGCGTGAACGCATCCTGCGCGATGTGTCTGCCTGCGCGGTCTGGGTAGAGATCGGGCCGACCATGTCGGGCTGGAGCCGCGACCCTGATGACGACAAATTCATCGCCACTGCCTTACAAGTGCCGGGGGCGATATTGGTCAGCGGGGACCAGGACTTGCTAAGCGCAGTCGCCCCCGGGAGCTTGCAGATCCTCACGCCAGCACAGGCATGCCAGCGCCTTGGGCTCACAGTTCCTGTACCCGAATAAAATCGCCCCCCTATGACAAACCAGCTCGACAAAAAATCCCAGGCGTGGTCTGCGCTGTTTTCGGAACCCATGAGCGAGCTGGTCAAGCGCTATACCGCCAGCGTCTTCTTCGACAAGCGGCTCTGGCAGGCTGACATCACTGGCTCACTGGCCCATGCCGAGATGCTGGCCGCGCAGGGCATCATCGGCGCGCAGGACCTGGCCGACATTGAGCGCGGCATGGCCACCATCCGGCAGGACATCGAGTCTGGTGCCTTCGAATGGAAGCTGGATCTGGAAGACGTGCACCTGAACATCGAGGCGCGCCTGACACAACTGGTGGGCGATGCAGGCAAACGCCTGCATACCGGCCGCAGCCGCAATGACCAGGTGGCCACCGACGTGCGCCTGTGGCTGCGCGGGGAGACCGACCTCATCATCGCCCTGCTGGCCGATCTGCAAAAGGCGCTGATCGAGGTGGCCGAAAAGAATGTGGAGGTCATCCTGCCGGGCTTTACCCATTTGCAGGTCGCCCAGCCGGTCAGCTTTGCCCACCACCTGCTCGCTTATGTGGAAATGTTCGCCCGCGATGCCGAACGTTTCACCGACGCGCGCCGACGCATCAACCGCCTGCCCCTGGGCTCGGCGGCATTGGCGGGCACCACCTACCCACTCGATCGCGAACGGGTGGCACGCACGCTGGGCATGGTCGACGAGCAAGGTCAGCCACAGGTGAGTCAAAACAGCCTGGACGGGGTGAGCGACCGCGACTTTGCCATCGAGTTCAGCGCCGCTGCCAGCCTGTGCATGGTGCACATCAGCCGCCTGTCGGAAGAATTGATCCTCTGGATGAGCCAGAACTTCGGCTTTGTGAAGATCGCTGACCGCTTCACCACCGGCTCTTCCATCATGCCGCAAAAGAAGAACCCGGATGTGCCCGAACTGGCCCGCGGCAAGACCGGCCGCGTGGTCGGCCACCTGATGGGCCTGATCACCTTGATGAAGGGCCAGCCCCTGGCCTACAACAAGGACAACCAGGAAGACAAGGAGCCGCTGTTCGACACGGTCGACACCCTCAAGGACACGCTGCGCATCTTCAGTGAAATGGTCGGTGGCCAGCTCAACCCGACCACCGGGCAAAAAGAAGGCGGGATCACGGTCAACGCCCAGGCCATGGAAGACGCTGCCAAAAAAGGCTACGCCACCGCCACCGACCTGGCCGACTACCTGGTAAAAAAAGGCCTGCCCTTTCGCGACGCGCACGAGGTGGTGGCTCACGCGGTCAAAGCCGCCGTCACGCATGGTTGCGACCTGTCGGAACTGCCCCTGACCGTGCTGCAAGGCTTTAACCCCAGCATCGAGAAAGACGTTTACGAGTGCCTGAGCCTGCGCGGCTCGCTCAATGCCCGCAACACCCTGGGCGGCACCGCGCCGGCCCAGGTTCGTGCGCAGATCGCGCGACATCTTGCGCGGCTTGGCCGCATTTGATGGGCATCAAAGGCTCGCTGAGCCCATCACCGATAAGCTTTTGCCCGTCAGACGAACCGCCATCCCTCACACCCTGCCCCCTGCGACCGAACCGCGCAGCGGAAACACTGTGAGGTGCAGCTAAGCCGGCCTGGCCACCCCGGGTTCAGTGGTAATCGTCTTCCAACTGATGGCGGACCGCCAAGATGGTGACGGTTGATGCGTCATTAATCTCAAACAGTGCCACATAGCCACTGCTTCCGAACGGAATCAGCAGCTCCCGCAGAAATGGACTGAGGCCCACCTTGCGGTAGATGAATGGCGAGCGACTCAGACTCTCGAATGCTCGGTCTATGGCATCGAGGGCCCTTTGCGCCCCCGCCAAGTCTTCGGCAGTGCTGGCTCGATCCAGCAAAAACTGGTAAAGGCGGATCAGGTCATCGCGCGCGCTGGCGCTGAACCTAAGCGCAAAGCTCACCTCTGGGCCTTGACCCGCAAGTCGGCCTGGCGCTGGCTGAGCATCTTGTCCAACTCAGACCGCACCTCATCAGCGGCGATATAGACCCCCGATGACTGCGCTTGTTCCCGGGAGGCCAGACCTCGCGCGATGAACTCAGCACGTGCGCGCCGGCGTTCAATGCTCTCGCGCACCGAGGTCTCGATAAATCCCGACAAAGTCTCTCCCTCCTGAAGCACACTCTGGGCGGCATCGCGTAAACGCGGGTCAACGCGCAGGGAAGGAAAGCTGGCAGTTTTCATGGATGGGCTAAATGCGTTGCATGTGCAACGCATCTTATCGCCTTCAAAGCCGAGGGACAACAGCCCCGCTTTGTCCACCACAGAGAGACCCACTGAGGCCTTGGGAAGAATGTCTTCTCCAGCCCCGCAGCTATCATCCACGGATCAGCTTTTTACCTCCCGCCTTGTCAGGAGCTTGCCATGAACGCCCCCACGCCCATGACCGCGGTCGCGCCCAGCATCGCCGCAATGCCCTTCATCGAAAAATGGGTCTCTTTTGCATCGGTATCGCGCGACAGCAATTTGCCCTTGCTGGACTGGACCGAGGCCTATTTGAATGGCCTGGGCATCACCTGCAGCCGCACTTATGACGACAGCGGCAAAAAAGCCAATTTATGGGCGACTTTGCCGGCCCACGACGGGCAAACCAAAACCGGTGGCATTGTGCTGTCGGGGCATACCGATGTGGTGCCGGTAGACGGCCAGCCTTGGGACACCGACCCCTTCAAGGTCGAGATCAAGGGCGACAAAATGTTTGGCCGGGGCGTGACCGATATGAAGAGTTACGGCGCCACCGCCCTGATGATGGTGCCCGAGCTGCTCAGGCGCAAGCTCAAGCGGCCGGTACACCTGGCTTTCAGCTACGACGAAGAGGTGGGCTGCATCGGCGTGCGGCGCATGATCGCCGACATGCAAGCGCAAGGCTTCAAGCCGGCCGGCTGCATTGTGGGCGAGCCCACCGGCATGCAGGTGGTGATTGCACACAAGGGCAAGCATGGCTACAAGACCACGGTGCGTGGCTTCGAAGCCCATTCCTCGCTCACCCCGCTGGGCGTCAATGCGGTGGAGATCGCTTGCGAGTTCGTCGCACACCTCAAACGCATGCACCGCGAATTGGCGGCCAATGGTCCTTTCGATCCCATCTACGATGTGGCTCACACCACCATACACACCGGGGTGATTGCCGGCGGCACGGCCCTGAACATCATCCCCCGCCAGTGCGAGGTGAGCTGGGAAATCCGGCACCACCACCTGAACCAGCCCGAAGAATTGTTTGCCCGCGCCAAGGCCTTTGCCGACGCCATGGTGCCGGCCATGCAGGCGGTGGCCCCGGACACCGGCATAGACCATGAGATCAAATCAGTACTGCCGGGGTTTTCGACGGCGGCCGACAGCGAGATCGCGCAGCTGTGCTTTGACTGCGCCCAGCTCGATCCGGCCGCCGGGGCAGGCAAGGTGTCTTTTGGCACCGAAGCGGCCTTGTTTCACCAAGCGGGCGTGCCCACCATCGTCTGCGGGCCCGGCCATATTGCCCAGGCCCACCAGCCCAATGAGTGGGTCACGCTGGAGCAACTGGCCTGGTGCGAGCGCTTCATGCGCCGCCTGGCCGACCGGCTCTGTGTGAATTAATTCAGCCCGGCCGAGTAGATTTCACGGGCCGCCACTGAGGTCGCGGCTAGCATAGTGCGACTCATACGCTCAGGAGACAAGACATGCCTGTAATCACCCACATCGAAGAACTGCGGCAATTGGCCGAGCGCCGCGTGCCACGCATGTTCTACGACTATGCCGACAGTGGCGCCTGGACCGAGAGCACCTACCGGGCCAACGAGAGCGATTTCCAGAAAATCAAGTTCCGCCAGCGTGTGGCGGTGAACATGGAAGGCCGCAGCACCGCTAGCTCCATGATCGGACAGAAGGTGGCGATGCCGGTGGCCATTGCGCCGACCGGCCTGACCGGCATGCAGCATGCCGACGGCGAGATCCTGGCGGCGCGTGCGGCGCGCAAGTTCGGTATCCCCTTTACCCTCTCGACCATGAGCATCTGCTCGATCGAAGACGTCGCCCGCCATGCCGGTGAGGGTTTTTGGTTCCAGCTGTATGTGATGAAGGACCGCGGCTTCATTGAGCGCCTGATCGACCGGGCCAAGGCCGCCAACTGCGCCGCCCTGGTGCTGACCCTGGACCTGCAGATCCTCGGGCAGCGCCACAAGGACATTCGCAATGGCCTGTCGGCACCGCCCAAACTCACCCTGAAAAACATGCTCAACATGGCCACCAAGCCGCGCTGGGCGATGGGCATGCTGGGCACGCCCCGGCGGCAGTTTGGCAACATCGTGGGCCACGTCAGCGGCGTGGCCGACATGAGCAGCCTGTCCGAATGGACAGCCAGCCAGTTCGACCCGGCACTCAACTGGGACGATGTGCAGTGGATCAAAAAACGCTGGGGCGGCAAGCTCATCCTCAAAGGCATTGCGGATGTGGAAGACGCCAAGCTGGCCGCCGCTTCGGGCGCCGACGCGTTGATCGTCTCCAACCATGGCGGCCGCCAGCTCGATGGCGCGCAGTCGAGCATCGAGGCCCTGCCGGCCATCGTCGATGCGGTCGGCCAAAAGATCGAGGTGCATATGGACGGCGGCATACGCAGCGGCCAGGACGTGCTGCGCGCCCTGGCCCTGGGCGCCAAGGGCACTTACATCGGCCGCGCCATGCTCTACGGGCTGGGCGCCATGGGCGAGGCCGGCGTGACCCGCGCTCTGGAGATCATCCACAAGGAGCTGGACATCACCATGGCCTTTTGCGGCCATACCCAGGTTGACACGGTCAACCGCGAGATCCTCCTGCCGGGCAGCTACCCGACGGCCTGATTCATACCTCCCGCATCAAGAAAGAACACCCCCATGAAAGCCGCTTACTACCAAAGACAGGGCCACGCCCACGAAGTGCTGGAACTGGGCGAGCGGCCCGAGCCCAGCCCGGGGCCAGGCGAAGTTCGGGTGCGCTTGCTGTGGTCGGGTGTCAACCCCTCGGACGTCAAGTCGCGCAAGGGTTTGCGCGGCGGGCCCATGCCCTTTCCCACCGTCATACCGCATAGCGACGGCATGGGCCTGATCGATCAGGTCGGCGCCGGCGTTGCCGCCTCCCGCCTGGGTGAGCGGGTCTGGCTGTGGAATGCCGGCTGGGGCCGGCCGCACGGCACCGCCTGCCAACGGGTGTGCCTGCCGCAGGAGCAGGCGGTGCGTTTGCCCGATGGGGTAGACGACGCGGCCGGCGCCTGCCTGGGCATCCCGGCCCTGACCGCCATGCATGCGGTGCTCATGGACGGCGGCGTCACCGGCCAGACCGTGCTGGTGGCCGGCGGCGCCGGCGCGGTCGGTCACTACGCGGTGCAGATGGCGGTGCAGCTGGGCGCGGCGCGTGTGATTGCCTCGGTCAGCACGCCGGCCAAGGCTGATTTGGCGCGCGCCGCCGGTGCCGACGAGGTGGTGATGTACAAGTCTGAGCCCCTGGCCGAACGGGTGGCCGAACTCACCGCCGGCCGTGGCGTCGACCGCATCATTGAGGTCGATTTGGGCGCCAATGCGCAAGCCGACGTACAGATGCTCAGGCCGGGCGGCCAGTGCGTGGCCTATGGCAGCAGCGTTACGCCGATGCAGCTGCCTTTTTTCCCGCTGATCTCACGCAATCTGCAGCTCAAGTTCTTCATCGTCTACAGCCTGGCCCAGGCCGACCGTGAGCTTGCACACAGCGTGCTGCAGCGGATGCTCGAACGCGGGGTGTTGCAGCACAACATCGCAGCGCGGCTCAAGCTGGACGACATCGTCCAAGCGCACGAACAAGTCGAGCAAGGCAGCTTGAGCGGCAACCTGGTTCTGCAAATCGATCACTGAGCTGCGGCGCCGAGCGTGGGCAGCAACGGCAGCCGCGCAGGGGAATTTCAGCCCGGCTAGACTGCAGGCCCATGTCCGAGGCACCCATGTCCACCCCTTCCCTATCCGAACAAGATCTGCTCGACGCACTGGCCAAGGTGGTCGATCCCCACAGCCAGAAGGATTTCGTCTCCAGCAAGGCCCTGCTCAACCTGGAAATCGTCGGCGCCGACGTGTCTTTCGAGGTCGAGCTGGGCTACCCGGCCAAAAGCCTGATTCCAGCCCTGCGCCAGGAACTGGTGAGTGCCGCCCGCAGCGTGGCAGGCGTGGGCAATGTCTCGGTCAACATCCACAGCAAGATCGTCAGCCATGCGGTGCAGCGCGGCGTCAAGCTGATGGAGGGGGTGCGCAATGTCATCGCCGTGGCCTCCGGCAAAGGCGGGGTGGGCAAAAGCACCACGGCGGTCAACCTGGCCCTGGCCCTGGCGGCCGAAGGCGCCAAGGTCGGTCTGCTCGATGCCGACATCTATGGCCCGAGCCAACCGACCATGACCGGCACCAGCGGCAAACCCGAAACCCTGGACGGCAAGCTGATGGAGCCCAAGCTCAAGTACGGGCTGCAGATCAACAGCATAGGATTTCTGGTCAGCGACGACCAAGCCATGGTCTGGCGCGGCCCGATGGCCAGCCAGGCGCTGGAGCAGCTCATCATGCAGACCCGCTGGCAGGACCTGGACTACCTGATCGTCGACATGCCGCCGGGCACCGGCGACATCCAGCTGACGCTGGCGCAGAAGGTGCCGCTGGCCGGCGCAGTGATCGTCACCACACCGCAAGACATCGCGCTGATCGATGCAAAAAAAGGCATCAAGATGTTCGAAAAGGTGGGCGTCCCCATCCTCGGCCTGATCGAGAACATGGCCGTCCATGTGTGCAGCGCCTGCGGCCATGTCGAACATATTTTTGGCGCCGACGGCGGCCGCCAAATGGCGCAGGAATTGGGCATCAATTGGCTCGGAGCCCTGCCCTTGTCGATGGACATACGCCAGCAGGCAGACAGCGGCACGCCTACCGTGGTGGCCACGCCCGACAGCCCGGCGGCGCTGCTCTACCGGGACATTGCCCACAAGCTGTCAGTCCAGGTGGCGCTCAGGGCCAAGGACTTCAGCGCCAAGTTTCCCACCATCACCATCTCCAAGAACACCTGAGCCAGCTTGGCAAGCCGATTGAACGGGGCGCGGCTTGCCAAATTCAGCTGACTCTGAATTCAAACCGAGGCCAAGGGGGCGCTGACCGGCCTGTGCCTTGATTTATGCTGAGCCCGTGAGCCCACCGCAGAGTCCGCGCCGCATCGCCCACTTGGACATGGACGCATTTTTTGCGTCGGTGGAGCTCTTGCGCTACCCGCAGCTCAAAGGGCTGCCGGTGGTAATCGGCGGCGGCCGTCGGCCGGCCGACGATGCGCTGGCCCAAGCCCACGGCGCCAGCGAGCGCATACCGGTTGAGGCCTTCCCCCGGCTGCGCGACTATGTGGGGCGGGGCGTGATCACCACCGCCACCTATGCGGCTCGGCAGTTTGGCGTGGGCTCGGCCATGGGCATGATGAAGGCGGCCCGCCTGTGCCCGCAGGCCATCGTGTTGCCGGTCGACTTCGATGAGGTGCGGCGCTATTCGCGCCTGTTCAAGGACACCATCCTGGAGATTGCGCCCCTCATGGAGGACCGCGGTGTCGACGAGGTCTACATCGACTTGACCGAGGTGCCCGGCGGCCAGCGCGAGGGCGGGCGCTCGCTGGCGCGGCTGATCCAGCGTAGCATCTTTGACCGCACCGGCCTGAGCTGCTCGATCGGTGTGGCGCCCAACAAGCTGATCGCCAAGATGGCCAGCGAGTTCAACAAGCCCAATGGCATTTCCATCGTGCATGACAGCGATCTGCAGACCCTGATCTGGCCGCTGGCCTGCCGCAAGATCAACGGCATCGGCCCCAAGTCCGAGGCCAAGCTGCTGGCTCTGAACATACGCAGCATTGGCGAGCTGGCGGCCTGCGCGCCAGACTGGCTGATCCAGCATTTCGGCCAGGCCACCGGCGCCTGGATGCACGAGGCCGCCTGGGGTCGGGACGATCGGCCAGTCATCACCCACAGCGAGCCGGTGTCCATGAGCCGGGAGACCACCTTCGAGCGTGACCTGCATCCGGTGCGCGACCGCAGCGAGTTAGGCGCCATCTTCACCAGCCTGTGCGAACGGGTGGCCGCCGATCTGCAGCGCAAGGGCTACCGCGGCCGCACCATAGGCGTCAAGCTGCGCTACGAGGACTTTCGCAGCCTCACCCGTGATCACACGCTGGAGCATGCCACCGACGATGCACGCACCATCCGGCAAGCGGCGGGGCAACTGCTCAAACGGGTGCCGCTCGATCGCCGGCTGCGCCTGCTCGGCGTTCGGGTAGGCTCACTGCTCAAGGCGGGCGCCGCAGCGGACGATGCCCAGCATGACGATACAGCAGCACTGTCGCCAGACCCTGCGCCGCAGCCGGCGACCCCTAGCGAGCAGCTTTTTTAGGGGCAGGCAGCACTACTCTACTGGCGGGCAGTACGCACCGCCGTCGGCAAAGCCTGCGGATGGCTGGTGCGAAATGGGTTGATGTCCAGTCCGCCGCGGCGGGTGTAGCGGGCGTAAACCGAAAGGCGGGTCGGTTTGCAGCGGCTCCAGACATCCATGAAGATGCGCTCGACACACTGCTCGTGAAACTCATGGTGGTTGCGAAAACTCACCAGGTAGCGCAAGAGGCCGCCCTGCTCGATCTGCGGACCGCTGTAGCTGATCTGCACACTGCCCCAGTCAGGCTGGCCGGTAACCAGGCAATTGCTCTTGAGCAAACGGCTGGTGAGGACTTCGCTGACAGGTTGTTCTTCGAAGGCGGCCGAGAGCAGCTCGGGCGCAGGCGTGTAGTGCTCGCAGTCAATGTCCAGCCGGTCCAGGCTCAGTCCGTCAAGCTCTTCAATGGCCTGGCGGTCAAAGTCCTCGGGCGCGATCAGCTTGACCCCCACCGAGCTTGAAGCGGGTTCAGCGCCCTCGGTGCGCCACAGCGCGCGGCCCAGGTCGGTCTTCAAGTGGGCCAACACCTCGGTGGCATCGCCGAAGCGGCTGTTGCTAAAACTGCCCAGATAGAGCTTGAGTGATTTGCTCTCAATGATGTTGGGGGTTTCGCACGGCACCACCAGCTGAGCCAACGCCACCTGCGGCTTGCCGCGCAAGTTAAGCCAGCTCAACTCATAGGCGGTCCACAGGTCGGCGCCCATGAAAGGCGGGGCGGACACCACGCCGATCTCCTGGCGCTTGGGCGCGCGCGGCAGCGGAAACAAAAGGCTTGCGTCGTATTGGTCGGGATAGGCCGAGGTCTTGCCCAGGGCCGATTGTTCGGGCGTGTTCATAGCAGAGATTGTCGCGGCGGCAGGGGCTTATCCAAACCGGCCTTCGCGCAGCCATTTGGTGGCGATCCATTTCTCGCCTCGGATCACCGGTGCGCCTGCGTGCAGGGAATGGCTCGAAGGGTCCGGCCGGCTGTAATTGAAGAACACCGCATTGCCACGCACCGGCAGGCATTCAAATTGGGCATCCGGAAAGACGGTCGCTCCGCCCTCTTCGGGCTCATTGAGGTACATCACCACTGTGGCCACCCTTTGCCCGCCGCGGCGCAAAATCGTGGGCGTGCCCGGCTCAAGCGGGTCAAAGTAGTCGTAATGCGGCTTGTACTCGGTGCCCGGCACGTAGCGCAGAATCTGCAGGCCCTCGCCGTTTTCCACCGGCCAGTTCAACAGTTGGGCCAGGCGCTGCTCAATGCGGGCGATCAGCTCGGTCTCACCCCGCTCGAAGAACATGCCCTGGCTGGTGCGGTCTATGTTTTCCTCTTCGCCGCCGGTCTTGACCGAGACCGTCAGTGAGCGCTGCATGCGAGGGCGCGCCGCCTCAATCAGCGCCTCGCATTCCTGGGCATCGAGCAGTTGGCCCAGAACGATCACCTCCGGCGCATGCATCACCGCCAGGGCCTGCACCCGGCGGTCGCCAACATCCAGCCAGGGCCTCACCCCCGCCCCCTGGGGCCACGGAACCGACCGCTCGGCTTGCGCTGCCAAGGTGGCGCTTTGCAGCGGTGGCTCGATCGCCGCTGGCTTGAGCCCCACCCACTGGCAGGCCGCCAGATGCTCCCAGCCTGCATCGCGCAGGGAACGGTAAAGGCTCAGGTCATCAAAACCGGCCGCTCGCTGCTCGGCCAGCCAATGCTCCACGCTGGGCCGGGTGTCTTGGGAAATGCTTTTGTTCATGATCGCGATCCGACGGAGCCAGTATCGGCTGGCGCGAGCCGCTCTGAGTCGTCCCGGCCTGGTGCAAATGTATCGACCTGTAGCAGCATGGCCGGAACTCAGGTGCCTTCTTGCCTGCGCCGAAACACCAGTCGATCGGGCTGCGAAACCTCGGGGGCGTAGGCATAGCCCTCGCGGTCGAAGCGCTCGAGCTTCTTGACCGAATCGACCTTCTTTTCGATCGCGTAACGCGCCATCAGACCACGGGCTCGCTTGGCCATGAAGCTGATGATCTTGTACTTGCCGGCCTTGTATTCCTCGAACACACACTGCACCACCGGCAGCTGGAGAGTCTTGAGGTCCACCGCCTTGAAATACTCCTCGCTGGCGAGGTTGACGATCAGCGGCTGGGGCTGCGACTGCGCCCGCTGCCTGAGGTACTCGGCGATGCGCGACCCCCAGAACTGATAGAGATTTTTGCCGCGGGCATTGGGCAAGGCGGTGCCCATTTCGAGGCGATAGGGCTGCATCCAGTCCATCGGGCGCAGCACGCCATACAAGCCACTGAGTATGCACAGATGCTCCTGCGCCCATTCAAGCTGCGCAGGCTTGAGGCTGCGCGCATCGAGTCCCTCGTAAACATCGCCATTGAAGGCCAGCACCGCCTGGCGCGAGTTGGCCGCCGTGAATTTTGGCCGCCAGGCCTGGTAACGCGCCACGTTCAGCCCAGACAGGGCGTCAGACAGGTCCATCAGCTCGGCAATCTGCTGGGGCGATCGCTGCTGGAGCAGGCCGATCAATTCGCTGGACTGGTCGATAAAGCCAGGCAGGCTGTGCGGCAGGTCGGCCAAGGGAGATTCATAGTCCAGCGACTTGGCGGGCGAGAGCAGGAAAAGCATGGCGCAGGCAAAAAAGGGCGGGAAAGCGGACAATTATGGGCTACGCACTATGCCCCTGTCGGGTGGGGTCCATCCCCAGCTGTCAACAATCTGCACACCGTGAGCCATCTCTTCTCACCATTTACTTTTGACGCCCCGGCGGGTCCGTTGACCTTACCCAACCGCATCGTCATCGCCCCGATGTGTCAATACTCCTGCGAGGAGGGCCGGGCCAATGACTGGCATCTGGCGCACTGGGCCCAGCTGCTCAATGGTGGCGCCGGCATGCTGACCCTGGAGGCCACCGCCGTCAGCCGCGACAGTCGCATCACCCCGGGCTGCCTGGGCCTGTGGGACGATGCAACCGCCGCCGCCTTGCAAGACATGCTGCAGCGCGCGCGCCGACTCGCCCCGCCTGTGCCGGTGTGCATACAGCTCGGCCACGCCGGTCGAAAAGCATCCAGCGAGGTACCCTGGCGAGGCGGGCAACTGATACCAGTGGACGCAGGAGGCTGGCAGACCTGGGGGCCCAGCGCCCTGCCCCACCTGCCGCAGGAGGCAGCGCCCAAAGTCCTCAGCCTGGAGGGCATTGCCAAGGTACGGTCCGACTTCGCCGAGGCGGCACGGCGCAGCGCCGAGATCGGTATCGAGGCCATTGAGCTCCACGCGGCCCACGGTTACCTGCTCCATCAGTTCCTCTCGCCGCTGGCCAACCAGCGCCAGGATGTCTATGGCGGCTCTTTCGAAAACCGCATCCGGCTGTCCCTGGAGGTATTTGACGATGTACGCCGCTGCTTCGGCGGCGTTCTGGGCGTGCGAATTTCAGGCACCGACTGGGTCGATGGCGGCTGGAGCATCGACGAAACCGTCGAACTGTCCCGCCGACTTAAGGACCGGGGTGCGCAATTCGTTCACATCAGCTCCGGCGGTGTCTCGCCGCTACAGAAAATCACCCTCGGGCCCGAATACCAAGTGCCCTTGGCCAAGGCGGTGCGCGAGCGCTCGGGCCTGGCGACCTTCGCAGTGGGCCTGATCACCGACGCCCAGCAGGCCGAGGCGGTGCTGGCGCGCGGCGATGCCGATCTGGTGGCCCTGGCTCGGGCCTTCCTCTACAACCCGCGCTGGGGCTGGAGCGCTGCCGCAGCCCTCCAAGGCCAGGTGCAAGCTCAATCCCCCTACTGGCGCTGCCTGCCCAGGGAAGCCGGGCTGATCTTTGGCCCAGATGCTCGTATCGGCATGCGTTGATCATAAAACCACCCTTAAAGAGAGACTATCTATGACCCCGACCCCCAAAACCCTGACCCGCCTGCTGGCCACTGGCCTGATCGCCCTGAGCACAACCGTGTTCGCCCAGAGCTTTCCGAGCAAGCCCTTGAACCTGGTTGTGCCCAACCCGCCGGGCGGGTTGGTCGACACCTCGGCCCGGCTGGTCGGCGATGGCCTGGCCAAGGTGATGAATCAATCAGTGGTGATCGACAACAAACCTGGCGGCAGCGGCAACCTGGCTTACGGCCTGGTGGCAAGGCAGGCTGCCAAGGACGGGCATACCCTGCTGGTGTCCTACTCGGGCTACCACATCGCCAACCCCATCATGATGGACAAACTGCCTTGGGATCTCAAGGAATTGACGCCCATCGGCTTGGTGACGGTCGCCACCAATGTGGTGGCGGTGCATCCATCCGTGCCGGTGAGCAACCTCAAGGATTTCATCGCCTACGCCAAGGCCAACCCGGGCAAGCTCAACTATGCCTCACAGGGCAATGGCTCGGTCTCACACATCGGCACCGAGATCTTCAAGCAGTACACCGGCGCCAGCATGACCCATGTGCCCTACAAGGGCTCGGGCCAGGCCATCGCCGACGTGCTGGCTGGGCAGGTCCAGGTCTTCATCACCACCCCGCCCTCGGTCATGCAGCATGTCCAGTCCGGCAAGCTCAAAGCCCTGGCAGTGACCGGCAAGAGCCGCCACCCCGGCATGCCGCAGGTGCCCACCATCAGCGAGGCCGGCCTGGCCAACTTTGAACTGGAGTCCTGGGTGGCGATTTACGCGCCCGCCGGCGTGCCTGCCCCGGCACTGCAAAAGCTCAGCACCGACCTCAAGCGGGCCATGGAGCTGCCCGAAATCCGCCAGAGGGCTGACGCTGCCGGCATCGAGGTGCGCTTCCTGCCGCCGGCCGACACCACCCGCCTCCTTGAGCGCGAAACCATCGACTGGACCAAGGCCATCAAGGCCGCCAAGATCACAATGGATTGAGGCGGGCAAGGAGCTGTCTGCTGCTGCCGGTCTGGTTCGTGAGCGTTTGCGGGCTGGCAGCGCTTGATACAGCGCCGCATCGCCGCGAGGGCGCGGCTCCCACAAGAAGCAGCGCCATGCTTTTACGAGGGAATCGACTCGGTGACAGCGGGTGTGGGAGCTGCGCCCTCGCAGCGATGCGGCGGTCGATCCAAGCACGGTAGCGTTCAGAACCCACATCGCGCCGGGGCGGTGCTCCCACAAGAAGCAGCGCCGTGCTTTACGAGGGAATCGACTCGGTGACAGCGGGTGTGGGAGCTGCGCCCTCGCAGCGATGCGGCGGTCGATCCAAGCGCAGGTAGCGTTCAGAACCCACATCGCGCCGGGGCGGCGCCCCCGCAAAATGAAGGCTACAGCGCCGCCGTGGGCTTATTTCAAATCGCCGGCCAGCGAGGCCAAGGTTTCGGGCGCGATGGTCACATGCGCCGGATAGTTGGTATGGTCGCAGCCGAGTTTGACCGCCCCGCCCGCCTTGATGGCCGCGCACTGCGCCGGGTTGAACTCAAAGCGCATGAAGTGCACCGCTGAAGTCTTCTCGCCGTTTTCGCGCTCGAGGTCTTCGTCGGCGATCGCGTAGACCCGGCCTTCGCCTTCGATCTCGACAAACACCCGGTCTTCCACGCCGATGAGCCGAGCCAGTTCGCGCTTGCGCTCATTGACGTCGGGGTACTCAATCAGCAACGTCGCCTTCCAATTGCTGCCTTCGGGCACCAGCGGCGCGTAAGCCTCGATTTCGTGCTCGATGCCTTCTTCTTCGAAAATCTTTTCGATGCGCAGCATCTCCTGAATCTGATAGCGAATCGTCAGCTCACTCTCGAACTGGATGTTCAGGTGATCGCCGAGTTGAACGCTGCGCAACTTGCGGTGCTGAACGACGCTGGGCTTGTGCTCCTTGCGCCACTTGCTGTAGGCCTCCAAGGTCATGAGGCTGTCACGGGTGACTTTTCCGGTCATTTGCATCATGGCTGTCCTTTCTTGCCGGCCCGCAGTGCAAGCGAGCTGGCCATTATCAAAAAATTACTTTAGGCCGTAGGCGGTGCGGATCAAGGTCAGCGGGTGCTTTTGGGGCACCTCGCCGAGCTTGTTGACCTCAAAGCCTTGGGCGATGTGATGACCGCCCAGCGGGCAATCGCTGGAGATCACGTCAGGGGCGCCGCCGTCCTTGTGATTGGCCATGGCCTTGAACAAGGGCTTGCCGATCTTCATCGCCTGATCATGAAAGCCCTTCTTGACGCCAAAGGTACCGGCATGGCCCGAGCAGCGCTCATGCGTGTGCACACTGGTGCCGGGCACCATCTTGAGCATCTCCTCGGTTTTTTTGCCGATGTTCTGCACCCGGCCGTGGCAGGGAATTTGGTAGCTGATCTTGCCCAGGGGCTGTTCGAATTCGGTCTTGAGCAGACCGTCACGCTTGCGCGCCATCAGGTACTCGAAGGGGTCCCACATATGCTCCTTGACCAGCTTGGCTTCCTCGTCCTCGGGGAACATCAGCGGAATTTCCTGCTTGAACATCAAGGTGCAGCTGGGCACCGCACTCAAGATGGCATAGCCGTCGCGGGCATAGCGGGCCAGCATGGGCACATTGGCCTGCTTGCTGTGCTCGACCGACTCCAGGTCGCCGAGCTCAAGCTGGGGCATGCCGCAGCATTTTTCTTTCTCGACGATCACATAGGGAACCTCGTTGTGGTCGAGGATCTTAAGCAGGTCATGGCCTATGCCCGGCTCGTTGTAGTTGACGTAGCAGGTGGAAAAGATCACCACCTTGCCCGGGGTGTTCGCGCCGTCCTTGACCTCGGTGCTGGCGGCTTCGGGCGCGCTGGAGCGAAAGCGGTGGGTGGCCAGCGTGGGCAGCCAGGCATCTTGGTCCACGCCCAGCGTAGATTCCATCACCTTGCGCGCCAACTTGGTCTTGTTGACCGCATTGACCGCCTGCACCACGATGGGAATGCCGGCGAAAGAGCCATGCACATCGGTGGAGGCCAAGAGGCGCTCACCGAAGCCGACTTCACCCTTCTTAAACTTGATCGCCTTGGCCCGCAGCATGGTGTGCGGAAAGTCCAGGTTGAACTCATGGGGCGGCACATAGGGGCACTTGGTCAGGTAGCACAGGTCGCACATGTAGCACTGGTCGACCACCTTCCAGTAGTCCTTCTTGTCCACGCCGTCGACCTCGCCGGTCGAACTCTCATCGACCAGGTCGAACAAGGTGGGGAAGGAGCCGCACAGGCTCACGCAGCGGCGGCAGCCATGACAGATGTCGAAGATACGCTCCATCTCATGGAAAGTCGCTTCCTCGTTGTAGAACTCTGGGTTCTTCCAGTCTATAGGGTGGCGGGTGGGCGCCTTGAGGTTGCCTTCGGTGGCCATGGTCGGTGCTCGCTGAGGTTCGGGACGGAAATCTCGTCGGGTCAAGGAGGTTTGGCAAAGCGCTGGTTCGCACAGGCCCTTGCAAAAAACCACACACCCCAGGGTGAAAGCATCAGCACCTGGGGTGTGTTTGACGCTGGTTGGGGCAGATGCCCATCCAGCGCAGAAGCTGAAGATCAGTCCTTCAGATCGGCCAAGGCCTTGGCGTAGCGGTTGGCGTGCGAGCGCTCGGCCTTGGCCAACGTCTCGAACCAGTCTGCCACCTCGTCATGACCTTCTTCGCGAGCGGTCTTGGCCATGCCCGGGTACATGTCGGTGTACTCATGGGTTTCGCCAGCCACTGCGGAGGCCAGGTTGTCACGGCTGGTGCCAAAGGGCATGCCGGTGGCTGGGTCACCGCACTGCTCGAGCCACTCGAGGTGACCATGGGCGTGTCCGGTCTCGCCTTCAGCGGTCGAGCGGAACAGGGCTGCCACATCGGGCTGGCCTTCCACGTCGGCCTTGTTCGCGAAGTAAAGGTAACGGCGGTTGGCCTGGGACTCGCCTGCGAAGGCGGCCTTGAGGTTTTCTTCCGTCTTGGAGCCTTTGAGTGCTGCCATGGAAATCTCCTGATTGATGAAATAGGACTAAGGGAACTGCCTGAAACGCCTTGAAAGCGTTCGGACAGCGCTAACGATAGCGGCAATCCGCTCGGAGCGTCCAATAGGGGGAATCAATGCCCTGAATTTAGGAACCCTATCAAACGCTCAGCCATGAGAGAAAAGCTCAATCCGAAGCGAATCGCGCCTTTTTGATCAAAAAAGCGGCCCAATGGCCGCTTTTCCAAACTTATTCACTCTTCACCTGATCGCCCAGGGTGATCCAGAACCGAGAATTCCCGAGCAAATCACTGGGGCTGAAAGCCGCTGTCCCGGATGATGCGGGCCCAGACCTGGGCATAGGCGCGCTCCCGACGGCCAAGCTGATCGGGTGGCATGTGGCCGACCGTCAGGCCCATCTGGCTGAGCTGGCTGCGCACCTCGGGCAGGGCAATGACCTTGGCCACAGCAGCAGAAAAGCTGTCGATGAAGGCCTTGGGCGTTCCGGTGGGCGCAAACACCCCGTAGTAGGGCATGTCCTCCAAACCGCCAAGCCCGAGCTCGGTGAAGGTCGGCACATCGGGCAGGGCCGCCTGCCGGGCGCCGCCGAGCACGGCCAGCACGCGCAGCTTGCCGGCTTTGTGGTTCTCAATAAAGTCGGGCACCGAGGCCACGCCGGCAGCGATCTGATTGCCCAGCATGTCGGCCATCAGCGGCGCGCTGCCGCGGTAGGGCGCGGCCACCAGATCAAGCTTGAACTTCTCGCCCATGACCTTGACCAAAAATTCTGGGGTGGAGGCCGGCGCCGGTATGCCCACCGCACCCTTGCCCTGCTGGGCCTTGACCCAGGCCACATACTCATTGAAGGTTTTGGCCGGGTTACCGCCCGAGACGGCAAAGGCGTTGACGAAGGTGGCAAAGCCGGCCACCGGCACAAAGTCCTGGGCGGAGTTAAAGCCCGCGTTCTTGACCACCATGGGCAAGATCGTGATCGTGTGGTCGTGCGAAAGGAAGAGGACGCTGCCGTCGGCCGGCGCCGCCTTGAGCGCCTGGGCCGCCAGCTGCCCGCCAGCACCGGGCTTGTTCTCGACGATCACCGAGGCGCCCAATTCGTCCTTAAGCTTTTCAGCCAGGATCCGCGCAATCGCATCGGTCCCCCCGCCCGGCGGAAAGCCCACCATCAGGCGCAGGGTCTTGGGCGTCTGGGCCAAAGCAGCACCGAGGCTGCAGGTGGCGAGCAAGACAGCTAAGCGCGGCAACAAGGCGGTGAACGGGCGGCGAGCAAGCGTCATGAGGGATCCCCTGAATAAGAAAAGTGTGTCAATTGTTCTCCGAGCCGGGCGCCTAGGCAAGACCTGAGCCTGGCTCGATATGCAGGTACGGCGACGCACAGACTCAAGAAGCACCCTCGCGGCGCGGTGCGCAAAGGGGCCGCTGGCTAAAATCCCGTGCTTTCCCTGACGCGCTCCCTGCGCCCGAAATCCCTCCGCCATGAATTCCTCCCCCGACACCCGCCCTGAGCAACCCGGCCTGCAATCGCTGGCCAAGTCTTTCGAGCCGGCCGCGCTCGAAGCGCAGTGGGGCGCGCAGTGGGAGCAGCGCGGCTACGGCGCAGCCGGCTACCGGGGTACTGGCCAGCCCGAGGCCGGCCAGCCGGCTTTTTGCATACAGCTGCCGCCGCCCAACGTGACCGGCACGCTGCACATGGGCCATGCCTTCAACCAGACCATCATGGACAGCCTGACCCGCTACCACCGCATGAGGGGTCACAACACGGTGTGGGTGCCGGGCACCGACCATGCGGGCATTGCCACGCAGATCGTGGTCGAGCGCCAGCTGCAGGGCCAAGGCGTCAGCCGCCACGCCATGGGGCCGACGCCACAGGAGGCGCGCAAGAACTTCGTGGCCAAGGTGTGGGAATGGAAAGAGCAGTCGGGCAACACCATCACCGAGCAGATGCGCCGCATGGGCGACAGCGTGGACTGGGGGCGCGAGTACTTCACCATGGACGACAAGCTGTCTTCTGTGGTGACTGAAACCTTTGTGCGGCTCTACCAGCAGGGCCTGATCTACCGCGGCAAACGCCTGGTCAACTGGGACCCGGTGCTGATGAGCGCGGTGTCGGACCTGGAGGTCGAGGCCACGGAATCTGACGGCTTCATGCACTACATCTGCTACCCCTTCGCCCAGGGCCCGCAGATGATCGACGGCGTGCTGCAAAAGGGCATGACGATCGCCACCACCCGACCCGAAACCATGATGGCCGACGGCGCACTCGCAGTGCATCCTGAAGACGAGCGCTACAAACACCTGGTGGGCCAACTGGTCGACCTGCCGCTTTGCAACCGGCGCATCCCCATCATCGCCGACGACTTTGTGGATCGCGCGTTTGGCTCGGGCTGCGTCAAGATCACCGGCGCGCACGACTTCAACGACTATGCCTGCGCCCAGCGCCACGACCTGCCACTGATCACCATCTTTACCCTCGACGCCAAGGTCAACGAGCAGGGCCCGGCTCCCTACCAGGGGCTGGACCGTTTTGCCGCCCGCAAGTCCGTCATTGCTGACCTGCAGAGCCAGGGCCTGCTGCTCGACATCAAACCGCACAAGATGATGCTGCCGATTTGCGCCCGCACCGGCCAGGTGGTCGAGCCCATGCTGACCGACCAATGGTTTGTGGCGATGAACCAGGTCAGCCCGCAGGACCCCACCGGCAAGAGCATCGCGCAAAAAGCCATTGACGCGGTGCAATCGGGCCAGGTGCGCTTTGTGCCGGAAAACTGGATCAACACCTACAACCAGTGGATGAACAACATCCAGGACTGGTGCATCTCGCGCCAGCTTTGGTGGGGCCACCAGATCCCCGCCTGGTATGACGAAGACGGCAAGGTCTATGTGGCTCGCAGCCTGGCCGAGGCCCAAGCGCAGGCCCCCGGCAAGACGCTCAAGCGCGACGAAGACGTGCTCGACACCTGGTATTCCAGCGCTCTGGTGCCCTTTAGCACCATGGGCTGGCCGCAAGCGGCCGAGGCCAGCGATGCGAGCAGCGACTACGACCTCTACCTGCCTTCTTCGGTGCTGGTCACTGGCTACGACATCATCTTCTTCTGGGTCGCCCGCATGATCATGATGACCACCCACTTCACGGGGCGGGTGCCATTCAGGGATGTTTACATCCACGGCCTAGTGCGCGACGCACAGGGCAAGAAGATGAGCAAAAGTGAAGGCAATGTGCTCGACCCGGTGGACCTGATCGACGGCATCGCGCTCGAACCGCTGCTGGACAAGCGCAGCCAGGGCCTGCGCAAGCCCGAAACAGCGCCGCAGGTGCGCAAGAACACCCAGAAAGAATTTCCGGACGGCATACCGGCCTACGGGGCAGATGCGCTGCGCTTTACCTTTGCCGCTCTGGCCAGCCTGGGCCGCAGCATCAACTTTGACAGCAAGCGCTGCGAGGGCTACCGCAATTTCTGCAACAAGCTGTGGAACGCCACCCGCTTCGTGCTGATGAACTGCGAAGGCCAGGACTGCGGACTTAAAGAGCACACCAAAGCCGAATGCACGCCGCCGCGCACCGGCGAAAACGGCGAGCTGATTCCCGCCGGGCCCTTTTACCAATACATGAAGTTCAGCCAGGCCGACCGCTGGATCAGCTCGGTGCTGCAGAAGGTCGAGGCCGAGATCGCCAAGAGCTTTGCCGAATACCGGCTCGACAATGTGGCCGGAGCGATTTACGAATTTGTCTGGAACGAGTACTGCGACTGGTACCTGGAAATCGCCAAGGTGCAACTGCAGCAAGGCGACGCGGCCCAGCAGCGCGCCACCCGCCGCACCCTGATCCGCACGCTCGAAGCCATCTTGCGCTTGGCCCATCCGCTGATTCCCTTCATCACCGAAGAGCTGTGGCAAAAGGTGGCGCCGGTGGCCGGCCTGCCCGGTCCCTCGGTGAGCCTTGCCCGCTACCCCGAGGCGCAGATGGGCAAGGTCGATGAGCAGGCGATCGCCAACATCGCCCGACTCAAGGCCCTGGTTGACGCCTGCCGCAATCTGCGCGGTGAAATGGGCGTCTCGCCAGCCGCCAAGATGCCGCTGTATGCGCTGGGCGACGCCGACTTCCTGCGCAGCAACGCCGCCTTGCTGCAAGCCCTGGCCAAGCTCAGTGAGGTCAAGGTCTTCGACGACGAGGCCGCCTGGCAGTCCGCCGCGCAGGCCGCGCCGGTGGCCGTCGTGGGCGCCAGCCGCATCTGCCTGTTCATCGAGGTTGACGTGGCCGCTGAGAAAGCCCGCTTGAGCAAAGAGGCAAGCCGCATTGAAGGCGAGATTGCCAAAGCCCAGGGCAAGTTGGGCAATCAGGCCTTCGTCGACAAGGCGCCGCCTGCGGTGATTGAACAGGAAAAGAAACGGCTGGAGGATTTTTCCAGCACCCTGGCCAAGCTGCGCGCACAGCTGCAGCGGCTGAGCTAAGGCGCACGGATCAGGCGTGCCGATGAGCCAGCCGGGATGCGATGATCTGCCCTAATCTACCCTCCTCTGCCCTAAAAGCACACGCTCTCATGAATTCAGCACTGAAGATCGCCGTATTCCCCGTCGCCGGCCTGGGCACACGGTTTTTGCCGGCCACCAAAGCCCAGCCCAAGGAAATGCTGCCGGTGGTCGACAAGCCGCTGATTCAGTACGCGGTGGAAGAAGCCTACGCCGCCGGCATCCGCCATATGGTCTTCATCACCGGCCGCAGCAAGCGCGCCATTGAAGACCATTTCGATACCGCCTACGAGCTTGAAAGCGAGCTGGAAGCCGCTGGCAAACAGACGCTGCTGGAATTGCTGCGCTCGGTGCGCATGGACGACATGCATTTTTCCTATGTGCGCCAGCACCGCATGCTGGGCCTGGGCCATGCCGTGCTGTGCGCCGAGCATGTGGTGGGCAGCAAGCCTTTTGCCGTTTTGCTGGCCGACGACCTGATGGTCGGCGAGCCGCCGGTGCTGGCCCAAATGAACGAGCAGTTTGCACGCCTGGGCCGCTCGGTCCTGGCGGTGCAAGAGGTGCCCCTGGAACACACCCGCCGCTACGGCATCGTGGACGGCAAGGCTATCGAAGATCGACTGACCCAGGTCGAGCGCATCGTGGAAAAACCAGCCCCGGAAGTGGCGCCCTCGCGCATCGGCGTGGCCGGCCGCTACATCCTCACCCCTGCCATCTTCCGTCACCTCAAACAATTGGGCAGCGGCGCCGGCGGTGAGATTCAACTGACTGACGGTATTGCCGCCCTGATGGCCGACGAGGCGGTCTACGCCTACAAATACCAGGGCAAGCGCTATGACTGCGGCAGCAAGGAAGGCTTTTTACAGGCCACCGTGGAGCTGGCCTTGCAGCACAGCGAGGTAGGCCCCGCGTTTCGGGAATATCTGCAGCAGTTGCAGATTCAGTAAGCGAGAGTCTCACCCGCCCTGAGCGGCGTTCGCTCAGCGACGCTTGAGAACGTGGGTGAACTCGCCGCCGGCGCTTTCCTGGGCCACCAGATCATTACCGGTTTGCTTGGCAAAAGCCTGGAAGTCGCGCACCGAGCCGGCGTCAGTGGACATCACCTTGAGCAGCTGGCCGCTGCTCATCTCGGCCAGGGTCTTCTTGGCCTTGAGGATGGGCAGAGGGCAATTGAGCCCCCGGGTGTCGAGTTCTTTGTCGATCTGCATCATGATTCTCGGCTCATCGCTTCACGTTCCTCCCAGCTCATGAACCGAGGCTCAATGTTCTGGGTGCGCAGCCAGTCGGCCAGCGCATAACCGGTGCCGGCCGGCCAGCAGATCAGGTCCTGCGGCGCGTACAGCTTGTATTCCACCAACTCTGGGGACAGGCTCACCTGCCCATGAGCCTTCGCATGATAGGCGATGATGACCTGGTTCATCCGCTTGAACTCATAAACACCAATGAGTTGCAAGGCTGTCACCTCCAGGCTGGTCTCCTCCAGGATCTCCCGGGAGATACCCTCCTCGGGCGTCTCGCCAGCCTCCATAAAGCCGGTGATCAGGGCAAAGCGGCGGCCGCTCCAAGCGGCATTGCGCGCCAGCAAAATCTTGCCTTCGACCTCCACAATGCCGGCGAGCACCGGCGTCGGGTTGTTCCAATGGGTGTAGTCACAGGCGGTGCAGCGCAGCCGGGAAACATCGCCGCCATCCTCAGCGCGAGTTTGCCAGGCCAGAGCGCTGGCGCACATCGGGCAAAAACGAAATTCAGCCATGGGGGCTAGCCTCTTAAGCGGGGAAGACCCCAGTGGAAAGATAGCGGTCGCCGCGGTCGCAGACGATAAAGACAATCACCGCATTGCTCACGCTGCGCGAGAGTTCCAGCGCCACCTGGCAGGCGCCAGCGGCCGAAATACCGGCAAAGATGCCCTCCTCGCGGGCCAGGCGCCGGCACATGTCCTCGGCGTCGGTCTGGCTGACCAGGCGCAATTCATCGACATGGCTAGGGTCATAAATCTTGGGCAGGTACTCTTGCGGCCACTTGCGAATACCCGGAATGCGGGAGCCCTCGCTGGGCTGAGCCCCCACAATGCGAACGGCCGGGTTCTTTTCTTTGAGGTAGCGCGACACCCCGGTGATGGTGCCGGTGGTGCCCATGGCGCTCACAAAGTGCGTCACCCGGCCTTGCGTGTCGTTCCAGATCTCGGGGCCGGTGGTCTCGTAGTGGATGCGCGGGTTGTCGGGGTTGGCAAACTGGTCGAGCATGCGCCCGCGGCCCTCGGCCTGCATCTTCTCGGCCAGATCCCGCGCGTTCTCCATGCCGCCCGACTTGGGCGTGAGGATGAGCTCGGCGCCGAAGGCCTTCATGGTCTGGGCCCGCTCGATGGACAGGTCCTCCGGCATGATCAGCACCATGCGGTAGCCCTTGATCGCCGCCGCCATGGCCAGAGCAATGCCGGTATTGCCCGAGGTGGCCTCAACCAGCGTATCGCCGGGCTTGATCTCGCCACGCTCCTCGGCACGTCGGATCATGGACAGCGCCGGCCTGTCCTTGACCGAGCCGGCCGGATTGTTGCCTTCGAGCTTGCCCAGGATCACATTGCCGCGTGCCGCATTGTCCTGAACGCCCAGGCGCTGGAGTGCCACAAGAGGGGTCTTGCCAATGGCGTCTTCGATGGTCTGAAATTGCATGGACAGCACTGTGCCATAATTTCCCTCCCTCCCTCGCCCGGGTGGTGAAATTGGTAGACGCAGGGGACTCAAAATCCCCCGCCGCAAGGCGTGCCGGTTCGATTCCGGCCCCGGGCACCACGCAAAAGGCCGCACATGTTCAAAACGGTGCGGCTTTTTTGTTTGCTCCCCGAAAACAGGCTTTCGCCGCGCGGGCGCACATCACCCATCGCCGCCCGATTGCCTGCCCCAGCTGTGGCAAACGTGGTTCTATGGAGCTCAGCGTGAGCTGAGCCGTCAGCTCCTATTCCTTCCTGTTCCTCCAGTAGGCTGGCTTGCGTCGGAAGGGCGCCACGGCGAGGACGACCAGTGAGTTCGCGGTCTCGCGGTAAACGACCGAGTACGGAAAGTCCTTTGGAAAGACTCTGCGGGTTCCGTACTTGTAGGGAATGCCAATGCCCGGCATCGACTCTGCCAGTGCGAGAGCGGCCTCAACTTGAGCCGTGAACCGCTCGCCTAGGCCGGCGCTGCGTTCTTCATAGAAGATAGCCTGTTCTTGAAGTTCGGCGAGCGCTTCTGGGTGAAAGGCAGGTGTCTTCACCGTCCTAGTGATCGACGGACCTGTGCGAAGGCTTCCTCAGCAGGCACGAATGGCACAGCGCCGCGTTCAATATCGTCGATGCGGCGACGGAGCTCTTCATCCCACGCCGACTCGACTTCACCATGATGCGGATCGAGGCTCGCAAGCAGTTCTTCGGCCAGGCGAGCGCGGTCCTCGGGCGAAAGCGCCTGCGCTTGGGCGGACAGATCGGCAACAAGATCTGGCATGGGGCACTCCATGAACGGGGAACTCAATTTTACGCCCGCGACGCTAGCGCGGTGCCAGTGGGAGGGCTAAGGTGAAGCTAAACGGTGTGCGGCAGCCGCCGGGCCAGAATGAAACAAGATCCGGGCGGCCCACGCAGTTGCACGCGCGGTTAAGCGAGGGCTTAGGCGCCCCCTGGCACGGCCAGCGCATGAAGCCTGAGGCCAAGTGCTTTAGCCACCTTGAGCACGGTAGCAAAGCTAGGATTTCCCTCGGCGCTGAGCGCGCGGTAGAGACTCTCACGGCTGAGCCCCGCGTCCTTGGCCACCTGCGACATTCCTTTGGCCCGCGCGATGTCGCCCAAGGCGCGGGCAATGCCTGCCGCGTCTTCGGGCGCCTCCTCTAGCCAGGCGTTCAGGTAGGCCGCCATTTCTTCCGGTGTGCGCAGATGCTCCGACACGTCGTAAGCCGAAGCTTTGGTCTTCGTTAACTTCGTCGTCATCAATTTCCCTGTGGCCATCTTGCCCATCACGACGACTCCTCAAAATTCCGGTTGAGCTCCAGTGCCCTTGCGATGTCCTTGGACTGTGTCGACTTGTCCCCGCCTGCGATCAGCAGCAAAAGTCTGTCTCCACGCTGCGAGTAGTACACCCTGTAGCCGGGACCGACATCGACTTTAAGTTCGGAAACGCCCTCGGTCAGATTACGATGCACGCCTGGGTTGCCGTGAATCAGGCGATCAACGCGCATCAGCACGCGGGCTCGTCCGGCGAGGTCTTTCAAGCCGTCTATCCAGTCGCGGTACGCGTCGGTTTTTTCGACTCGCACAATCTAATTGTAGCCCAGGGGCTACATTAAAACAAAGAACACCACGGACGGACCTTTGTGGCTTATGCGGGTTAAACGGCCTTCCCGCTCGGCCCAAGCAGCGAGCGAAATTCATTTTCAAGCTTCGCTCTCAGTTGCGGGACCTGATCCTTGAGAAGTGTGTAGCCCGCTAGCAAAGCGTCCGACTTTTCTTTCCGGGTGTGATCCTGAAGGGCGTAGTCGTCCCAGGCGAGATAGACGCCAAAACCAATGACATGGTGACGAACCGCGCGCACGAGCTCTTCAACCGCATTGCTCAAATCGACGGGCAGATAGATTCGATGCTTGTCGAAGTACCTAAAGAACTCGACCAACTTTGCCTCGGCGGCTTTATGCAGCTCTCGCTCGTCTGGGCCGCCTGCCCATCTGATGGGAGACAGCACGCTCTGAGCTTCCCAGAGTGTCTCTGCGAGGAGAGCATTGAGCTCTTCGATGACCGAAGCGCGTTTCTGATGTAGGCCCGAAAAGGCGACCTGATGTTCAATGGTGCGAAGCTGTAGCTCACTCTTTAGCTGTTCGATCGCTCTGTCTGCCTTTGCTTTGATTTCAATCTCGAAGCGCTTGAAATCCCGTTGAAGCAGCTTTTCCAGCAATGATTTCCCGAGCCAGCTCATAACTGCCAGCACTGTAGCGTTGCTGAGGAGGGCTGCTATAAACATTTGCCAAGACTCCATGAATCGAGCCCCTAAATCTGATGCATCCGACAAATCACCGGATATGTCAGCCAACCGCTGGATCACCGGGCAACACAAGAGGAGGAAAGTCGGTTGACAGCATTCGCTTGCCCTTATGCACTACACCCATGTACAGACATGGCAAAACCGAGAAAGCCACCAACCTTGGCATTGGCGCGAACGCCGACTCAGGTTGGCAATTTCGGCCCTCAGCCCGCACTATAGATACAAAAATTTAAAGCATCACTCGTGCAATGTGAAGTTTTCATAAACGGGAATCAAAGGGAATGCATCAACACAATGCCCCTGGCGTGGGCGGGGCACGGCAAGGGGTACAACCGTCGAACCTGCCCCCATGTAAAGCGCCGCCCCTTTTGTGTTTTGCAGAGTCACTCAGACAGCCAGCCAATAGCGCGCCCACCGGCTCAAGCTGAGCGCCCCCCTCCCCCGTTCTAGGCCCGACGGCCGAATGCAGGCCCAGGCCATTCACCGATGTGCTTGCAGGGTTTCACATTCAGGCGCATTCTCTGAACATCGAGAAGTCCATGCTGTCGGGTACTGCCGGGCACCAGCACCGCACTTACCCCGCACCTCGCCGGAGAAAAACATGACCGCCTTTCTTGCTGCCCACGCACGTCGCTACTGGCTCATCGGCCTGAGCGCGCTGGCTTGCCTGAGCGCGGCGCCCTTGTGGGCGCAGGCACCTGGCAGCCCAATAACCAATCCGATAACCAGTCCGATAACCAGCCCAATAGCCAGTCCAACAGCCAGCCCAGACGCCAGCCAGGCAGCAGTGGTCGATGCGCTCAGCCGGGCCAGCGCGGCGGTGGTGGGCGTGCGGGTGACGGCCGCCGACGAGGCCCGTTCAACCGCCACCCTGGGCAAGGAAAGGGCGGGCTCGGGGGTGGTCATCGGTTCGGACGGGCTGATCCTGACCATAGGCTATCTGATGCTGGAGGCGCAGGACATTCGCATCGTCACCCAGGACAACAAGACCCTGCCGGCGGTGGCGGTCGGCTATGACCTGGCCACGGGCTTCGGCCTGATCCGCCCCCTGCTGCCGATGGCGGGGGTAGCCCCGGTTGAGTTGGGCAGCCAGGCCAGCGTGCAGACCGGAGAGGCTCTGATGGCAGCGATCGGCTCGACCGACACCAACATTGAGGCCGACGTCAGTTTGACGCGGCTGGTGAGCAAGCGGGCTTTTTCGGGCAGCTGGGAATACCACATCGACAGCGCCCTGTTTACCAGCCCGCCGGTGATGGCCGGCAACGGCAACCACAGCGGCGCCGCCCTGTTCAACCAAAAAGGCGAGCTGCTGGGCATAGGCTCGCTGCTGGTGATGGACGCCATGGGCGAAAACCGCCGCATGCCGGGCAATATGTTCGTGCCAGTCGATCTGCTCAAGCCCATCCTGGGCGAGATGCAAAAGTCGGGCACCAGCCGGCTGAGCATCCGGCCCTGGCTGGGTCTGACCTCGGGCGAAAGCGGCGGACGGGTGCAGGTGCTGCGGGTCAGCGAGGACAGCCCGGCGCAAAAAGCCGGCCTCAAAGCCGGCGATGTGGTGCTGGCGGTCGATGGCAACAAGGTCGCCTCGCTGGAGGCCTTCTACAAAAAGCTCTGGGACCGAGCCACCCCGCAAGAGCCCGTCAAGCTGACAGTGCTGCAAGGCGCCGACGTCAACACGGTGGTGGTGCAGCCGCAAGACCGCATGGCCAATTTGCGCAAGGCCACCGGCATCTGAGCTTGAGCAACGCTCAGGCGGCGCCCAAGCCCTCGACCACCGTCGGGTAGTGCAGGCGTAAGCGCAGCTCCCGCAGCAAGCGCCGGTTATCCAACCGGCGCGACTCGCTCATAAAGCTCAGCACCATCAGCGGCAGCTGCTCAGAGGCGCCTTCGCGGGCGATGCGCTGCGGGCGTGGCAGGCCGTACAGATCGGCCGCCAGATCAAAGTAGTCGCCCATCTTCAATTCGGTCTGGTCGCAGACATTCGTCACCCGCTGCGGCCGGCCACGCCAGAGAGCGGCAATGCAGGCCCGCGCCAGATCGTCAGCGTGAATATGGTTGGTGTAGACATCGTCTTGCTCGCGCAGCACGGGTGTGCCTTTGAGCAGCCGGCCCCTGGGCGTGCCGCCTTCCCGATTGGGCGCATAGATGCCAGGAATGCGCAGAATATGGGCAGGCACGCCCGCGTGGCGACCGTAAAACCGCACCTGAGCTTCGGCATCCACCCGCCGCTGGGCCCTGGGGGTGTGGGCGGCGAGCGTCCGGGTCTCGTCGATGCGCGCGCCGCCGCAATCACCGTAGACGCCGCTGGTGGAGCCGTAGACCAGCGCCTGCGGCGCCGGCCGCAGGCTCAGAGCGCGCATGAGCGCCCGGGTTCGCGGGTCGAGCCGCCAATCGGCCAGGCCCTCCTGCGGCGGGGGTGCTAGGTGCAGCACCCGTGTGCCCAGGCCGGCCAGGCGGCTCAAGGTCCTCGGCATATCCAGATTACCCACCAGGGGCATGAGGCCCAGGCGGCGCAGCGCGGGCAGGCGCTCGGGCGAGGAGGTCAGGGCCAGGACCTGCACGCGCTTGGGCAGGAGCTGGGCGACCCGCTGGCCGACATCGCCGCAGCCGACGATCAGCACCCGCTGACGGCGAAAGCGCGCCGGCAGCGCGCCGGGGCGGGCTGCGTGGAGGTTGACGGGGCTGGCGGCAAAGGAGGGCAAAATCGGGACTTTGGTCTGCGCTCAGCACGCACGGCCATTTGTTGAAGCAAAAGCCCAAGGATACCAAGATGAGTTTTAAGGTGAAGGTCGAGCCCAGTGGCCGCACATTCAGCACCCAGGACGGCGAGACCGTGCTTGCCGCCGCCATCCGTCAGGGCATAGGCCTGCCCTACGGCTGTAAAGACGGCGCCTGTGGCTCCTGCAAGTGCAAAAAGCTCGAGGGCCAGGTGAGCCATGGGCCGCATCAATCCAAGGCGCTGTCTGAGCAGGAAGAAGCCCAGGGTTTGATGCTGGCCTGCTGCGCACTGCCGCACAGCGACCTGGTGATCGAGTCGCGCCAGGTCGGCGAGGAAGGCGCTTTTGCGGTGCGCAAGATGCCGGCGCGGGTCAATGGCCTCAAGCGCGCCTCGCACGATGTGATGATCGTCGGGCTGCAGCTGCCGGCCAACGAGGTCTTCAAGTACCACGCTGGGCAGTATGTGGAATTCCTCCTGCGCGATGGTGACCGGCGCAGCTACTCCATGGCCAACGCGCCGCACACCCAGGCCCAGTCGCCGTCCATCGAGCTGCATCTGCGCCACATGCCTGGCGGCAAGTTCACCGACACGGTGTTTTCGACGATGAAGGAGAAAGACATCCTGCGCATCGAAGGCCCCTACGGCAGCTTCTACCTGCGCGAAACCAGCAACAAGCCCATGGTCTTGCTGGCCTCGGGCACCGGCTTTGCGCCGATAAAAGCCCTGATTGAGCATATGCAGTTCAAGAACATCACACGCCCTGCTGTGCTGTACTGGGGCGGCCGGCGGCCAGCCGACCTGTATATGCACGACTGGATCGAAGCGCGCTGCCGCGAAATGCCCCATCTGCGTTATGTGCCGGTGGTCTCTGACGCCTTGCCTGAAGACCAATGGCAAGGCCGCACCGGCTTTGTGCACAGAGCGGTGCTGCAAGACTTGCCGGACCTCTCAGGCCACCAGGTCTACGCCTGCGGCGCGCCCATCGTGGTCGATTCGGCCCGGGCCGACTTCAGCGCCAGCGCCGGCCTGCCCGAAGAAGAGTTTTTCGCTGATTCATTCACCACCGAGGCCGACAAGGCCCGCGCCTGACCGCAGTTTCTGGAGGAGACCACCATGACACTAGCCTATGCACCCCGGCGCCGCAGCCTGCTGGCCGCCGCCCTGGCCGCACCCACCGCCCTCACAGCCTGGGCGCAGGGCAAGCCGCTGCGCATCATCGTGCCCTATGCCCCGGGTGGACCGATCGACGTCACGGCACGGCTCTTGGCCGAGCGGGTGCAAGCCAGCCTGGGTACGGTCATCATTGAAAACAGGCCTGGCGGCGGCGGCAACATCGGTGCTGATCTGGTGGCCAAGGCAGCGCCCGACGGCTTGACCATAGGCATTGCAGCGGTGGCCACCCATGCCATCAACCCGTGGCTCTACAGCAAGATGCCCTACAACGCGACCAGCGACTTCACGCCCATCACGCAAATGCTGCGGGTACCCAATGTGCTGGTGATGAATGCTGACACCGCTCAAAGGCTCAAGATCAACAGCCTGGGCGATCTGATCGCCTATGCCAAAGCCAACCCAGGCCGGCTCAACTACGGCAGCGGCGGCAATGGCAGCGCGGGTCATCTGGCTGGCGAGATGTTCAAGAAAGCGGCCGGCCTGTTCATCGTGCACATTCCCTACAACGGCGGCAACCCGGCCCAGCTGGCCCTGCTCAGCGGCCAGGTCGACTTCAACTTCGACAACCTGGCCACCGCTTCAAGCAACATCAAGGCCGGCAAACTCAAGGCCCTGGCAGTCACCACCGTGCAGCGCAGCAGCCTCATGCCCGAAGTGCCTGCGGTGGCCGAAACACTCAAGGGCTTCGAAGTCGATACCTGGTGGGGCCTGGTCGGCCCGGCCAAGCTGCCGCAAGAACTCACCGCCCGGCTGCACCAAGCCTTTGCCGGTGCGCTGCAGCAGCCCGAGGTCAAGGCGCGCTTTGGCCAGCTCATGGCCGAGCCGGTGGGCAACAGCCCCGAGCAGTTCGGTGCCTTCATGAAGCAGGAGCTGGCCAAATACGAGACGGTGGTCAAGGCCTCGGGCGCCAAGGTCGACTGAGAAATCAGCCAGGACCTGAGCCAGGCTCAAAGATCCTTGATGAACAGGGTCACCAGCGGCTCATCGCCCACCTGCTGGCTCCAGTGGCCGTGCACGGCGGGGTCAAAAGTAGCGCCCGGCGGCAGCACATCGGCCGAATAAAAATGCTCGCCCGGCTTGAAGATGCGGCTGTGCCCGCCTTGCAGGCCGATTTCCATCTGCCCGCCCAGGATGAACACCCATTGCGGCTTTTCGGTGCAGTGGAACTGGCTGCGAAAGCCAACAGGGCTGTGGCGCAGCTGGTAGCCGGCCGAGGGCATCACGGGCGATAGGCGCGAGGCCGGCGTGCCCTCACTCAGGGCGAGAACACGCTCGCCAAAGCGGGCGCGGCCGTCGGTGTCGGTGTAGAGAATGGTTTGGGTGAATTCGGGCATGGCATCTCCGCTGTGGTTTTTTAAGGGATTGTCGCCCGCGGCCGGCGCTGCCCCAGACCCGAAACACAGAGCTGGCGTTCCCCTTCGGCAAAGCGGGGCAAGAGTGAGAGCGGCGGCCGTCGCATGAGGCCCAGCGTAAAAATCTGGGTTTCGTAAGACATCCGCCATGACACACCGCCCTCTCGCCCAACCCACCCTGGCCGCCGCCCTCGCGCTGTGCCTGGCCGCCCCCCCGTCCCATGCCGCCGAAATGCAGCCGATCAGCCATTTCGAGATCGACCGCACCGAGGTCACCATAGGCCAGTTCCGCCGCTTTGTGCAAGCCACCGGCACGATGACGCAGGCCGAGCGGGCCGGTGGGGGCAGCACCTTTGAGGCGGGCTGGGAGCAGCGGCGCGGCTGGCTCTGGCATTCGCCCTATGGCAAGCCAGGGGCCGATGATGAACCCGCTGCGCATCTGACCCATGGCGAGGCACAGGCGTTTTGCCGCTGGGCGGGCAAGCGCCTGCCCACCGATGCCGAATGGGGCGAAGCGGCCTATACCGAGCGGCGCAGCCAACCAGCGCCCGGTTTTGTGCGCGGCAAGACCTACCCCTACCCCACTGGCGACAGCCCCCGCGGGGCCAACTGCCTGGGCGACTGCGGCCCGGTGAGCCCGGTCGCGCATGCCATCACCTCGCGCGGCCGGGGCCATGCTTTGGCTGGAAGCACAGCGGCAGGCGTCAACGGCCTGTTTGAAATGGGCGGCAATCTGTGGGAGTGGGTGAACAGCGGGTCGGGCAGCGAGCAGCGCACCCGCGGCGGCTCCTGGTGGTACGGCGCCGGCCCCATGCAAGACGGGCATGTGCAGGGCAAGCCCGCCGATACCGCGGTGATCTACATCGGCTTTCGCTGCGCGCGCGATCTCAAGCGCTGAGGGCGGTCCGGCGGCCCCTTCGCGCCGGGGCGGCGCTCCCACAAGATCACATCAGCCTCGGCAATGACTGTAGGAGCCGCGCCCTCGCGGCGATGCGGCGTTAGATCAGCCAACAGGCATCGTTCAATGGCCCCTTCGCGCCGGGGCGGCGCTCCCACACGAGCTCGAGCGAACCGCATTGAGGTGTGGGAGCCGCGCCCTCGCAGCGATGCAGCGTTAGATCAACCAACAGGTATCGTTCAAAGGCGCCATCTCGCCGAGGCGGCGCTCCCGCCCCACCACTCGTCTCAGGCCGTGGCATGGGTGTGAGAGCCGCGCCCTCGACGCGATGCAGCGTTAGATCAGCCAACAGGTATCGTTCAAAGGCCCCATCGCGCCGAGGGCGGCGCTCCCACCCAAGTGCAGCGAACCGCATTGAGGTGTGGGAGCCGCGCCCTCGCGGCGATGCGGCGTTAGATCGGTGGCGATGCACCTTCAAAACCCCGTCGCCGCTAGGGCGCGGCTCCCATCACATTTACCGATCGCCCGGACTGTCTTCGCGGTCGGTCTTTTAGCGCGCCAGCCAGCGCCGTGCCAACTCCACCCAGTAAGTCGCCCCCAGCGGAATGAGCTCATCGTTAAAGTCGTAGCTGGGGTTGTGCAAAGTGCAGGGGCCGCCGCCGTGGCCCATCTCGCGGTGCAGGCCGTCGCCGTTGCCGATAAAGCAATAGGCGCCGGGCTTGGCTTGCAGCATGTAGGAGAAGTCCTCGGCGCCCATGGTGGGCTCCTGCGCCAGCACCTGGTCTGCACCGACGATGCCCTGCATGACAGCGCGGGCAAATTCGGCTTCGGCGGTGCTGTTGATGGTGGGCGGGTAATTGCGCTGGAATTCAAACTCGCAGCGCGCACCGAAAGCCGCAGCGGTGTGCTCAGCGATCTCACGCATGCGCTGCTCGATCAGGTCGATCACCTCCGTGGTGAAGGTGCGTACCGTGCCTTGCATCTCGCACAGGTCGGGGATGACATTGGTCGCCTCACCGGCGTGGATCATGGTGACCGAAATCACCGCCGCGTCCACCGGCTTTTTGTTGCGTGTGACGATGGTCTGGAAGGCCTGCACCATCTGGCAGGCCACCGGCACCGGGTCGATGCCATTGTGCGGCAGCGCCGCATGGCCGCCCTTGCCGTGGATGGTGATCTTGAATTCATTGCTCGAGGCCATGACCGGCCCGGCACTGACCGCAAACTGGCCCGCCGCCATGCCCGGCCAGTTGTGCATGCCGAACACCGCCTGCATGGGAAAGCGGTCGAACAGGCCATCGCGCATCATCTCGCGCGCGCCGCCACCACCCTCTTCGGCCGGCTGAAAGATCACATACACGGTGCCGTCAAAGTCGCGCTGCGCGGCCAAATGCTGGGCGGCGGCCAGCAGCATGGCGGTGTGGCCATCGTGACCGCAGGCGTGCATCTTTCCGGGCAACTGACTGGCATGAGCGAAGGTGTTGAACTCCTGCATGGGCAGCGCGTCCATGTCGGCGCGCAGACCGAGCGCACGGCCACTGGCGCCGCCATCGCGGCCGTGGATGATGCCCACCACCCCGGTGGTGCCCATGCCACGGTGCATCGGAATGCCCCAGCGTTCGAGTTGTTGGGCCACCAAATCAGCCGTATGCACTTCCTTAAAGCACAGCTCCGGATGAGCGTGGATCTGGCGCCGTAAGGCGGCGATGGACGGGGCCTGGCCCACGATGGAGTCGATGAGTTTCATGGTGCAAGCTGCGGTTTGCGCTAACAACTAAAGCTTGGAATATAGCCTTCATGGAGGCGCCAGTCGCCCCGGATGATTACCCTTGTTTTGTACGGGGGTTGTTCTGGCCGTCGCCTTGTGCCGGTCTTTCTGAAGCTCAGAGCTCTGGCATCGATGCCCCGTTTTTAAGTGCTACACTGATTCACGTAAACACAAGAATTCAAGCTCTTCATGGCAAACCTGACCCTTTCGATTGACGAGCGACTCGTCAAGCAGGCCCGCATTAGGGCGATTCAGGAAGGCACTTCTCTGAGTGCCAAAGTGCGTGAATGGCTATCGGACTACGTGCAACAAGACCTGCCGGCAGAACCGGTCGTCATTCCCAGTCTTCCAACAAGCGGCCGTGGCGGTTTTCAGCCGGGCGTAGACCCAAGGAGCAACCGCTCCATGTTCGATGCGATGGACGCGGTCGATCAAAAACTTCGGTCATGACACCCGATGTCAATCTGCTGGTGGCCGCCATGCGGGAAGATCACCCGCGTCACAGTCTGGCCTTCCATCATGTGCAGCAGCAGTTGCAGCTGGCTTTGCAGCGCCCCAGGACTGCGTCGATCCTGCTGCTTGGCTCTGTGGTGGCCGGCTTCATGCGCGTCGTGACCCACGCACAGGTTTTCAAAGAGCCGAGCTCGATGCAGCAGGCGAGCCAATTTGTAGATGCCCTGCTGGCCTGCCCCGGGGTGAGCTTTCAAGCCGCTGGCAGCGCCTGGCCGGCCTTCAGAGATCTCTGCTTGAAAGCTGGAGACAAGCCGCAGATGGTCTCTGACGCCTGGATCGCAGCCACGGCCGCGCAACTCGGTGAGGTGGTTCACACCTTTGACCGCGACTTCACGAAACTGCTGCCCCCCGAAAAGGTTTTTTTATTGAATCGCTGAAGACGGGCATGAACAGCGCCTGATTCAGTCCCCTGCCCGTCCTTTCCGTCTTATTCAATCCAGTCACAATCCAAAGATGCGACTCCTACACACCATGCTGCGGGTTGGCGATCTGCAGCGCTCCATCGCCTTCTACACCCAAGTGCTGGGCATGACGCTGCTGCGCACCCGGGACAACCCAGACTACAAGTACAGCCTGGCCTTTTTGGGCTACGGCTCCAACCCGGACCATGCCGAACTGGAGTTGACCTACAACTGGGGCGTCGACACCTACGAGATGGGTACGGCCTATGGCCACATCGCCCTGGGCGTGCCCGATGTCCATGCGGCCTGCGAAAAAATCCGCAGTGCCGGCGGCGCCATCACCCGCGAACCCGGGCCTGTCAAGGGCGGCAGCACGGTGATCGCTTTTGTCACCGATCCTGACGGCTACAAGATCGAGCTGATCGAGCGGCACTGAGGCACTCACGCGCCGGTCAACAGCCCTGCGGCCGCGCTACAGTTGCGCCATGTCGGACCCGGGCTTTCGCTTCCCCCCGCCCCTGCGCGATGTGCAGGCCATGTTGGCCGCCACACGCCAGCAATGGGGTGGCCAGCGTGA
Organism: Polaromonas sp.; assembly: GCA_044352515.1. GTDB lineage: Bacteria > Pseudomonadota > Gammaproteobacteria > Burkholderiales > Burkholderiaceae_C > Polaromonas. Next base: position 7,225 of record JBILDR010000007.1, on the reverse strand, counting down.
TTTATGGGTCTTCGGCTACGCCTCCCTGATCTGGCGGCCGGAGTTTGAATACGCCGAGCGGCGCTGGGCACGCATTCACGGCTACCACCGGGCGCTCAAGATGTGGAGCCGGGTTAACCGAGGCACGCCCGACTGCCCCGGCCTGGTCTTCGCGCTGCTGCAAGGCGGCAGTTGCCGGGGCGTGGCCTACCGGATAGCGCGGGCACAGGCCGACGAGGCGCTCGAGCGCTTGTGGCTGCGTGAAATGCCCACCGGCGTCTACGACCCGCGCTGGCTGCCCTGCATCACCGAAGACGGCCCGGTGCAGGCCCTGGCCTTCACGTTGTCGCGGCGCAGCCCCAACTACACCGGTGAGCTGCAGGCCGAACGGCTGCGCCATATCTTTGCCCACGCCCGCGGCCGCTATGGCACCACGCTGGACTATGCACAGCAGACCTATGAATGTCTGCGCCAGGCGGGCATACAGGACCACCTGCTGCAGCGCATGCTCAGACACGCCTGAGCGGGTATCCCTGCGGGGCCTGCGCGAGCAGGGTGCTTCGTATACTGCACCGATGACTGACACCCTCGCTTCAATCGCCGACCTGCGCAAGAGCTACGAGCGCGCCGAGCTCGACGAAAACGCCTCACACGCTGACCCGCTGCAGCAGTTTCAGCAATGGCTGCAAGAGGCCATCGCGGGCAAATTGCCCGAACCCAACGCGATGACGCTGGCCACGGTCGATGCCCAAATGCGGCCCTCGACCCGGGTGGTGCTGATCAAGGGCCTGGATGAGCGCGGTATCGTCTGGTACACCAATTACGACAGCCGCAAAGGCCAAGCCTTGGCCGGCAACCCCTATGCCGCACTGCAGTTTCACTGGGTCGAGCTCGAGCGGGTGGTGCGCATCGAAGGCCGGGTCGACAAAGTCTCGGCCGAGGAAAGCGACGCCTACTACGCCAGCCGGCCCCTGGACTCGCGCATCGGCGCCTGGGCCAGCCCGCAAAGCCAGGTGATCCCTGGCCGAGGCACTCTGGTGGCCAATGCGGCCAAGTACAGCGCGCAGTTCCTGCTCAACCCGCCACGCCCGCCCCATTGGGGTGGCTACCGGCTGGTGCCCGATCGCTGGGAATTTTGGCAGGGCCGCAAAAGCCGGCTGCACGACAGGCTGCGCTATCGGCTCGAGGGCGCGCAATGGCTCAGAGAGCGGCTGGCGCCCTGAGGCAAGATAGCGCGGCACCGGGCATACGCCCAAAGACCGCGGGGATGCCGCAACAGAAAGAGCGTCATCACCTGCTACTTGCGGACCAGATAGCCAACAATACCGCCCGTCGCTGCAGAAAGCACCGACATGGCCCACTTCTTTTCGTCGGCTGCCGCCGTCGGCGACGCAAGGGTGCTGTAACACAGGCCCACCACCAGAATCACAAAGCCAACGGCAACCATAAACAAGACAAGATCCTTGAATAGGCGGACGCGGCGCTCACCGGCCGTTTCCTCCCGCTCAACCGACACACTGTACTGATGGTTCGGCGGCGGCGTATTCAAGTCGATGGTGCTCACAGACCGATGATTTCGGTTTGCAACTTCTCACTCTTGGGCTCAACCAACCCAAGCTTCAAGCCGCGCTGCTTACCTTCACGGGCCGCAAGAAAGAGCTGCAAGGCCTTGCGAAGAATCTCGCTTTTATTGGTCTCAGCCTCCTCGGCCACCCGGTCAATTTCGCGGTTGAGGTCGTCTGAGAGAACAACGCTGAAGCGAACGCTCATGGCCTGATCCTTTTCATGCAATATAAATGAGTTGATTTTGCGCTTTTTTTGCACACAAAACAAACAGCTTGAAAATTATTCAGCCAACAGGCCTGACAACGTTGGATTCAGATCAGCGAGCCCAGGTGTTCTGTGACTTGCAGGGCCACGGACTGAGAATCCAGCAGATTCACCCGCTCGGGCGCGATCTCAGCCAGTGGCCGCAGCACAAAGGCACGCTGGTGCATGCGCGGGTGCGGCACGCACAAGGCGGGCGATTCGATGCGGCCTTCGCCGTAAAGGAGCAGGTCCAGGTCGAGTGTGCGTGGTGCGTTGCGGTAGGGCCGCTGGCGGCCGGCCGCGAGTTCGAGCTGCTGTAGGCCTGCCAGCAGCTGCGGCGCGCTCAGGTGGGTGCTCAGGGCTGCCACCGCGTTGAGAAAAGGCGGCGCCCCTGGTTCGCAGTCTATGGGAGCGCTGCGGTAAAGAGCGGAGACCCGCAGCAATTGGGTGTCGGGCAAATCGCCGAGCGCCGCCGCCGCCCAGCGCAAGGTGGCTGCGGCTTCACCCAGGTTCGCGCCCAAGCCCACGTAGGCGCGCACCGGCTCGCGCAAGGCGGGCGGGCTCGGCGCAGGCTCAGGCGGCGCCATCGCCCCTCGGCGGCGCATCGCCAGCGCCACCCTCGCCTGCATCGCCGGAGCGCGAGCGCCGCCGCCGGCGCCGCTTGCGGGGCGCATCATCGAGTCCGTCACCGGACATACCCGCCTGAGCGACATCGGCAGCATCCGCCGGGGCAGGCTGCCCGTCTCGCGGCTCGGCCTGACCCTGAGCAGACGCCTCAGCCTTGCCGCGCCCGCGCACCCGGGTCGCACGCGGCTGAGTCTGCTGGCGCACCGCCTGCATCATGTCTTCGCGCTCGTCGTCGCTGGCCAAAGAGAACTTCTCCCACCAGGCGGCAAGCTCTGCATCAACCTCACCGATGTGCGAGCGCAGGCGCAGAAAATCCAGCCCGGCGCGAAAGCGTGGCTGCTCGACCAAGGTGTAAGGGCCGCTGCCCACCCGCTTTTCAAAGCGCGGCTGCAGGGTCCAAATCTCGCGCATGTCTATGCCCAGTTTGCCGCGTCCGGAGACATCGCCAATGCGGGCATCAAAGGCGGAGTCAATGGCCTGGTGCAGCGCAGGCATCGGATGCATGCCCTGGCTGAGCAGCTGGTCCCACCCTGTCTTGACATCCGACCACAGCACCGCTGCCAGCAGGAAGCTGGGCGCCACCGGCTTGTCCTCGCGCACCCGCCGGTCGGTGTCTTCCAGGGCCAGGCGCAAAAAGGGCTCGTCGGCGCCGGCCACGATCACATCGAGCAGCGGGTAAATGCCGCGCTCGAGCCCGAGCGTCTTGAGCTGAGCGATGCTGGCCACCGCATGGCCGGTCTGCAGCAGCTTGAGCATCTCGTCAAACAGGCGCGACTGCGGCACGTCGGCCAGCAAGCTCATCATCTCCCTGAGGGGCCGACCAGTCTTGTCTTCGAGCTTGAAGCCCAGGCCTGAGAGCTTGGCCGCAAAACGTACCGCTCGGATGATGCGCACCGGGTCTTCCCGGTAGCGCGCCACCGGGTCACCGATCATGCGCAGCACCCGCTTCTTGGCATCGCGTATGCCCTGGTGGTAGTCGACCACGATCTGGGTCTCAGGGTCGTAGTACATCGCATTGATACTGAAGTCACGCCGCGCTGCGTCGTGATCGATGCTGCCCCAGACGTTGTCGCGCAGCACCCGGCCCGAAGCATCGACGGCATGCTTCATGCCGGCCAACTCGCTCTTGCTGGTGCGCTCATTGCCACCGACCTGCTGCGCCTGGCTGCTGTCCAGGTGGGCGCGAAAGGTCGAGACCTCGATCACCTCGTGCTCACGCCCGCGGCCGTAGACCACATGCACGATGCGAAAGCGCCGCCCGATGATGAAAGCGCGCCGAAACAGGCCCTTGACCTGCTCAGGCGTGGCATTGGTGGCCACGTCGAAATCCTTGGGACGCAAGCCGAGAATCAGGTCCCGCACCGCGCCGCCCACGATATAGGCCTCAAAGCCAGCCGCCTTTAGCGTATGAACCACATCGGCGGCCCGCTGGTCAACCAGGCCCGGGTCTATGCCGTGGTCCTGTGGGCCCACGTCCTGGCGCTGCCCATAGGGCGATTTGCTGCTGCGCGTAGCGCCCGACTTGCCCAGCAGCTTATTGATAAATGTTTTGATCATGAAAAAAGGTCGAGGATGGGCCAGCCGCGCGCCTGCGCCAGCGAGCGCAGCTTGTCATCGGGATTGGTAGCCACAGGGTAGGTCACTCGTTCGAGCAAGGGCAGATCGTTGAGCGAGTCGGAATAAAAAGTGGTTTCAACATCGGCCCAGTCCAGTGAGCGCTGGGCCAGCCACTCGTTCATGCGCTGCACCTTGCCCTCGCGCGCCGAGGGCGTGCCCAGGATCTCGCCGGTCACCTGACCGTGCGCATCGCGCTCCAGCTGCACGGCGATGAGTTCGGCCACGCCAAAAACTTGGGCAATCGGCGCGGTCACAAAATCATTGGTGGCGGTGACGATCAGCAACTGCTCGCCGGCCTGCCGGTGGCGCTCAACCAGATCAAGGGCCTGTGGCCGCAGCGCTGGGCGTATGACCTCGTCCATGAAGCGCGCATGCGCCTGCGCCGCCTGCTGCGGTCCGCGGCTTCGGATGGCTTCAGTGGCAAAGCGGATGTACTCATGGATGTCGAGCGTGCCGGCGCGATAGTGCTCGAAGTACTCGGCATTGCGGCGCTTGAACTCGCTGGCATCACACCAGCCCAGGCGGATGGTGAACTCGCCCCATTCATAGTCGGAATCGAGCGGCAGCAGGGTGTGGTCGAGATCGAACAGGGCCAGACGGGGCTTGCTCATGAGGCCTCCAGCATGGATTTGACCAGCGCGATGGTGATGGGCCGCTGGGTCTGCAAGGAATAGTGGTCCAGCTGGTCGAGCAGCGCCACCAGGTGGGTGAGGTCGCGCGCAAAACGCTTGAGGACGAAATCCATGACCTCGTCGCTCAGCAGCAAACCGCGCGCATCGGCCTGCCGCCTGAGCACCGCCCGCCGCTGCGCATCGCTCAGGGACTGCAGGGCAAACACATGGCCCCAGCCCAGGCGCGAGCGCAGGTCATCGCGCAGGGCCAGATCGGCCGGCGGCAGCGCTCCGGCAGCCAGTACGCCGCGTGGGCGTCCGTCGGCCGCGTTGACCGCATGGACAAACCAGTTGAAGGCCGCATGCTGCTGCACAGCAGTGTAGAGGTGGCAATCGTCCATGAACACAGCGACCCAGGACTCGTCAAACGGCGGCGGCTCGAGCACACTGGCATCGAGCCAGCCTGTACGAGCGCCGCCCTCGCGCAGCGCCTGTGCGGCGGCACGCAGCAGGTGCGACTTGCCGCTGCCGGTCGGGCCCCACAGATAAGTGGGCACCGGCGAGCGCAAAGCGCTGCCCGCCCACAGCTGAAGATGACTCAGTGCGGGTTCGTTGGGGCCGGCCAGGTAGTTGGAAAACGAGGGCACGCAGGCCAGGCCTATGTCCAAAGCGATCTGCTTCATGCCTGTGAGACGTCGGTCGCCGGCGGCCGTAAGAGGCGCTGCATCGGGAGAGCCAAGGGTCAACCCTTAAAATGAAGCCCCGATTCTATCGGCTGGCCCGCACCCCTGAGCCAGCCCCTACCCTCAGGCCCTGGAGCCTGCCCCACCGGACCACCCCGTCATGAGCACCACCCCCCTGTCGTACAAGGACGCCGGCGTCGATATCGATGCCGGTGACGCCCTGGTCGAGCGCATCAAGCCCCTGGCCCGTAAAACCATGCGCGAAGGCGTGCTGGCCGGCATCGGCGGCTTCGGCGCCCTGTTTGAAGTCCCGAAAAAATACAAGGAGCCGGTGCTGGTCAGCGGCACCGACGGCGTGGGAACCAAGCTCAAGCTGGCGTTTGAATGGAATATGCACGACACCGTGGGCATAGACCTGGTGGCCATGAGCGTCAACGACGTGCTGGTGCAAGGCGCAGAACCCCTGTTCTTTCTGGACTACTTTGCCTGCGGCAAGCTCGATGTGGACACCGCCGCTGCGGTGGTCGGTGGCATTGCGCGCGGCTGCGAGCTCTCGGGCTGCGCGCTCATTGGCGGCGAGACCGCCGAGATGCCCGGCATGTACCCGGCCGGCGAATACGACCTGGCCGGCTTTTGCGTGGGCGCGGTTGAAAAGAGCAAGATCCTCACCGGCCGCAGCGTGCAGGCCGGTGACGTGGTGCTGGGCCTGGCCTCCAGTGGCGTGCATTCCAACGGTTTTTCGCTGGTGCGCAAGTGCATAGAGCGCGCGGGGGCTGAACTTCCCCCCACGCTCGACGGCAAGCCCTTCAAGAGCGCGGTGATGGAGCCCACCCGGCTGTACGTCAAAAGCATGCTTGGAGCCTTGGCGCAGCATCCGATCAAAGCGCTGGCCCACATCACCGGCGGCGGGCTGCTGGAGAACATTCCCCGCGTGCTGCCCGAAGGTCTGGCCGCCCACCTGGTCAAGGGCAGCTGGCCGCAAAGCGAGTTGTTTGCCTGGCTGCAAAAAACCGCCGGCATAGCCGACCTGGAAATGAACCGCACCTTCAACAACGGCATCGGCATGGTGGTGGTGATCGAGCCGGCCCAGGCCCAAGCCACTGCACAGACCCTGCGCGCGGCCGGCGAGCAGGTCTACGAGATTGGCCGCATCGCGCCACAGGGCGAGGGCGCGCAAGTTCAGGTGCGCTAAAACCCGGCGTTCAGTCGCTGCGGCGGACTGGGGCCTTGACGCAGGCGCCGGCCCGGCGCGGACGGCTCCTCAGCCCAAGGCCCGGCGCAGTTGCTCGATGCGCTGGTTGACCTCGTCAAGGTCAAAGGCGTCTTCGGCATGCTCCAGATACACCTGTAAATCGCTCAGGGCGCGGGCGGCCTCGCCCTGCTCGGCCCAGGCCAAGCCCCGGTCGCGGTATTCGCTCCAGGCTTGCGGCTGCAGCACCAGCAGGCGGTCGAGCACCGCGATCAGCCGCGCGGCGTCGGACTGGCCCTTGTAGATCTCCTTGAGATTGCGCAACATGCGGGCGATGATCTCGCGCGGCGTGGCCGACTGCAGATACAAGCCCATGGGCACCTCGAACTCATCGACCAGGCCGCTCCTTTGGCGGTAAGGCTCCAGCCTTTCGGACAACTCCTCGCGGCTGAGCGATTGGCCGGTGAAGGGGTCGATCACCACCTGCCCCTTGGGCAGCGTCACCTTGACCATGAAATGCCCGGGAAAAGCCACGCCCCGGGCATGCAGGCCCAGGCCCTGTGCGAGCTCTAGCCAGATCACCGCCAGCGTAATGGGAATACCCCGCCGGGTGCGCAGCACCGCATTGAGATAGCTGTTGTCGGGGTCGTAGTAGTCGTTGAGGTTGCCGCCGAAACTCAACTCGCGAAAAAAGAACTGGATGAGCAAAC
>JBILDR010000062.1:0-16572 GCA_044352515.1 Polaromonas sp. | reverse complement strand
TGTGGGCGCTCAACCTGCAGATTTCAACGAGGTCAGATCGCCCAAAAACCCCTGCGATACTTGGCCTCATGCGGTTGAATTTCCTATCCGTTATCCGTGGACGGGGTTCAGCGGTCTCGGGACGGTGTGTCCAGAAGGTGCCGAGCCACGATTTCCTTCATGATCTCGGTGGTGCCGCCGTAGATGCGCTGCACACGGGCGTCGGCCCAGGCGCGGGCGATGGGGTATTCCTGCATGTAGCCATAACCACCGAAGAGCTGCACGCAGCGGTCGAGCACGGAGAACTGCATCTCGGTCGTCCAGAACTTGGCCACCGAGGCGGTGGCGGTGTCCAGTTGGCCCTGCACATGCCGGCCGATGCAGTCCTTCAGAAAGGCCCGGGAGACCTGGATGTCCCCATAGGCCTGAGCCAGCGCATGGCGCACCACCTGCTTGCTCGCCAGGGGCGCGCCGAAGGCCTTGCGATCGAGCACATGCTCGCAGGTCCAGCGCAGGGCAGACTCCATGGCCCCCACGGCGGTGACAGCCACCAGCAGCCGCTCCTGCGGCAGCTCATTCATCAGGTAGGCAAAGCCCTCGCCCGGCTGGCCGAGCAGGCAATCGCCGGGAACCCACACATCGTCGAAAAAGAGTTCGGAGGTGTCTTGAGCGTGCAGGCCCATTTTTTGCAGACGGCGGCCCCGGGAAAATCCTTGGCGGGTGGTGTCGATCAGGAACAGGCTGATGCCACGCGCGCCGCGTTCGGTGTCGGTCTTGGCCGCCAAGAGAACCAGGTCGGCGAGCTGGCCGTTGGAGATGAAGATCTTCTGGCCCTGGATGCGATAGCCCCCCTCGTGCGCCACCGCGCGCGTCTGGATGGCGGCCAGGTCGCTGCCCGTGCCCGGCTCGGTCATGGCAATGGCCGAGATGACTTCGCCCCTGGCCATCCTCGGCAGCCAGGCCTGCTGCTGCTGCTCACTTCCGTAGTGCAGGAGGTAAGGCGCGACGATGTCCGAGTGCAGATAGAACAGCGGGCCGCTGTGGCCGCCGCGCGCCAGCTCCCGGGTCAGGATGGCACTGTGGCCGAAATGCGCGTCGGCGCCACCCAGCGATGAAGGCAGCCCCATGCACAGCAGGCCCAGCTCGCCGGCCCGGCGCCAGACCTCGCGCGAGACCTGACCCTCGCGTTCCCACTGGGCGTGATGCGGTGCGATTTCCTTGTCGATGAAGCGCCTGACGGTCTGCCGCAGCGCGGCCATGTCCTCGTCGTCTTCGTCTTCCCACTGCCACGGCAGACTCATGAAGTTGCTCCCCCTCGATGTCAAGCTGGTCGGACTCAGTGGCGCGGCTCGTCCAGCGCGAGCCGGACGTGAGCGGTCATGGCTCGGGCGATGGCTGGCAGCGACTTGCGACCGCCGGGCCTGTACCAGATGGGCACGTGGTTGAGCGCGCCGATGAGCTGCAGCCGCAGCAGGCTCTTGTCCACCCCCCGGCGCACCGGCAGGCGGTCGATGAGCACCTTGAACTTGTCCTCGTAGCTGTTTCGCAGGGCGATCAGGGCCTGATGGGCTTCGGCGGGAAAATCGTGCGGCTGGACGTGAATGAACACGCTGGCAAAGGGCGAGGCGCCTGGCAGCGCGCCCATCATCATCTGCAGATGGTTGAGCACCACGCGTTCGAATTGGACCCAGTGGCTGGCCTGGCTGGCCAGGATCTCGTCAGTGGCCTGGCTGACCAGGCGCACGCCCTCGGTGTAGACGGCCAGCAGCAGATCGCTCTTGGCTGCATAGTGGTAGTAGATCGAGCCGGCGGTCATGCCCGAGGCCTGGGCGATGTCGCGCATGGTGGCCTGGGCGTAGCCCTTGTCGCGAAACACCCCGGCGGCAGCCAGCAGCAGATGTGCATGACGGTTGTGCGAGCGCAGTTTTCGGGCTGGCGGCGCAGCCTCCTGCCGGACCTCCGCAGCCTGCCTGTGGTTCAACGGGGCCAGACTCATGCGCTCCCCGGACCAAAGGTCTGGACCAGGGCCTGCGTCGCATTGGCAAAAGAGCGGGCGCCGTTCATGTCCTGGATGCGGGCCCAGTTCGCGGCCACGAATTCGGGCGTCACCTGCCCTTGCGGGGCCACCACCCCCAGGCCCTCGACCACCTGGACGCCTGCAAAATGGTTGGCGCCTGCGGCCACGATCTGTCCACTGCCCTGACAGGCCTGGCTGGCCAGGTAGACCACGGCGGCGCTGACCTTTTCGGGGCTGGCCTGGGCCATCCATTGCGCCAGCGTCAGCCCCTGGGTCATCCGGGTCAGCGCGACCGGTGCCACGGCGTTGACCTTGATGCCATGGCGCTCGCCTTCATCCTTGAGCGTGTTCATCAAGCCGATCAGCCCCATCTTGGCGGCCGCGTAATTGGACTGGCCGAAGTTGCCGTACAGGCCAGCGGCCGAGGTGGTCATGACGATGCGGCCGTACTGCCGGGCCTGCAGGACCGGCCAGACGGCGCGCGTGCACAGCGCCGACCCGAGCAGGTGCACGCGGACCACGGCCTCGAAATCAGCCGGATCCATCTTGACCAGGGACTTGTCGCGCAGGAAACCGGCGTTGTTGATCAGGGCGTCGATGCGGCCAAAGGCCTTGACGGCGGCGTCCGCGAGGGCCTGCGCTCCCTGCTCGGTGGCAATGTCGTCGAAGCTGGCCACGGCCCGCCCGCCCTGGGCGCTGATCTCCTCGACCACCTGCTGGGCCGCGCGCGTGCTGCCGCCCTGGCCGCTGACGCTGCCGCCCTGGCCGCTGACGCTGCCGCCCAGGTCGTTGACCAGCACGGCAGCACCGCGCGCGGCCAGGGCCAGCGCATGAGCGCGGCCCAGGCCGCCGCCGGCACCCGTGACGATGACGACGCGGCCCTCAAAGCTCAGGCCGTCGCTCATGCCAGAGCTCCTGCGGAAACGGCAGACTCGCTGCGGTACATGGCTTCGATCTCATCGGCATACCCGCGGGCGATGCTCTGCCTGCGTATCTTCATGGTGGCGGTCACTTCCCCGTCGTCGTGATCGAGCTCCTTGGTCAGGAGATGGAACTTTCTGACCTGCTGGACCTGCGGCATCTTGCGGTTGACCGAATCGACCTCGGCGGCAATCAGATCGCGCACCGACGGATGCTCAGCCAGGCTCTTGAAGTTGGTGTAAGTGATGGCTTTTTCTTCGGCCCACTTGCCCACGGTCTCGGGGTCGATTTGGATCAGCGCGCTGACGAAATGGCGCTTGTCGGCCACGATGACCGCTTCCTTGATGAAGCCGGAAAACTTCAGCATGTTCTCGATCTCGCTGGGCGAGATGTTCTTGCCGCCGGCCGTGATCATGATGTCTTTCTTCCGATCGACGATCTTGATCTCCCTTTCCTGCGGCAGCCCCGGGGTCGGCACCCACTGCGCGATGTCACCGGTGTGCAGCCAGCCCTCGGCATCGATGGCCTCGGCCGTGGCTTGCGGGTTGCGGAAGTAACCCTGAAAGACGGTGGGGCCCCGCAGCAAAAGCTCCCCGTCCTCAGCAATGCGGGCCTGCAGGCCGGCCAGCAGCTCGCCCACCGAACCCACGGGTGAGGCGCTGTCGCGTTGAAGCGTGGCGATGCCGGCGGTCTCCGTCATGCCATAACCTTCCGTGATCTGCAGGCCCATGGTGCGCAGGAACCTGAGCAGATCTGGCGAGACCGGCGCCGTGCCGGACATGGCGCGCCGGCACTTTCTCAGGCCAAGGAAATTGCACAGGGCGCGAAACACCAGCGCGTGCCAGAAGGCATAGTGAAGCCTCTGCGCCCAGCTCCAGCGCTGGCGGGGGCGATCGGCAAAGACGCTGACGGCGGCAAACGCACGGTTGAACATCCAGCGCTGCAAGGGCTGCGCTTCGCGCATCTTCAGCACGATGGAGGCGTGCATCTTCTCCCAGATGCGGGGAACCCCGAGGAACACCGTGGGCGCGATTTCGCGCAGGTCGCTTTGCACGGTGCGCAGCGATTCCGCGAAATTGACCACCGCCCCCGATTGCATCGGCAGCGAGATGGTAAAGATTTGCTCGGCCACGTGGCACAAAGGCAGGTAGGACAGCATGTTGTCCCGTCCGTCGCAGCGGTAGAACTGCTGCGCGCCCATGGCCATGGCCGTGATGTTGCCGTAGGAAATCATGGCCGCCTTGGGCCGGCCTGTGGAGCCCGAAGTAAAGATCATCAGTGCCGTGTCCTGCGGGGCTTGGCGATCAAGCCGAGCCTGCTGCTCTTCCTGCACGGCCGGGGGCGCCAGTCGGCCCAGCTCGCAGATGGCGGCAAAGCTTTTCCAGGGCACCGAGGTGTAGCGCCGCAGCCCCTTGGGATCGATGACGATCAACAGCGGCGCCTGGTCCAGCTCAGCCAGGGACTCGATCACCTTGTCGAGCTGCTCCTGGTCTTCGCAGACCACGGCGCTGACATCGGCAGCCTTGAGCAGGTAGGCCACTTCGGCGGCCGGGCTGGTGGGATAGATGCCCACGGTGACCATGGCCGCCATGCCGCAGCCCAGTTGGGCATAGACCCATTCGCAGCGGTTTTCGCTGAGGATGGCGATGCGCGATTGCGCCGGCAGGCCCATCGCCATGAGACCTGTGCCGAAGTGGCGGGCCTGCGCCTCGTACTGGCGCCAGGTGATGGGGCTCCAGATGCCGAAGTCCTTCTGACGCAAGGCGATGTCGCCCGGGCGCACACGCGCCCAGTGCTGCAGTTTCTGGGCCAGGGTCAGGTGCTCAAAGTCGGTCAAGACAGCCACCTCTTGCGGCGCTTGTAGTGTTTGACATCCCGAAAGCTGGAGACGGCCGCTTCGTTTTCGGAATACCCGAGATAAAAACGCTGCACATCGGGGTCGTCGCGCAAGCGCTGGACAGCGCCGCTGACCACGATCTTGCCGCTTTCCATGATGTAGGCCTGGCTGCAGATGTCGAAGGCCGCGAAGGCGTTTTGCTCGACCAGGAGCATGGAGACGCCTTCCTCACGGTTGATGCGCTCGATGATGTCGAAGATCTCCTCGACCACCTGGGGTGCCAGCCCCAGGGAGGGTTCATCGAGCAGCATCAGGCGGGGCTTGCCGATCAGGGCGCGCGAGATGGCCAGCATTTGCTGCTCTCCGCCCGACAGGTATCCTGCCCTTTGGCGGCGCCGCTCGGCCAGGCGTGGAAAGTAATGCCACAGACGGTCGAAGTCGGGCTTGCCCGCGTCGGGCCGGCCCTTGAGCGCCAGCGTGGCGGCAATGAGGTTTTCCTCAACACTCAGATCCTCAAAAACATGGCGGCCCTCGCGCACATGCGCGATGCCGCTGCGAGCGATCAGGTGCGGCGCCACGTCGTTGAGCCTGCGATCGTCGACCACGATGGCGCCACTGCGCACCTCGCCCTTTTCCAGGGGCAAAAGCCCCGACACCGCCTTGAGCGTGGTGGTCTTGCCCGCACCATTGGAGCCCAGCAGCGCGACCATGGCGCCGGCCGCCACCTCCAGCGACAGGCCGCGAAGGACCTGCACGCTGTGGTGGTAGACCACCTCGATGTTCTCGACGCGCAAGGCGGCGCCGCAGTGCTGTGACATCGCGGACTCAGCTGGTGCGGATCCAGCCGCTGGCCGGCTCGAACAGCTTGGCGTTGGCGTCGAAGCGGTAAATGCGGCCCGTGGCGATCTGGTGGCCTTTGAGGTTGATGGGCAGCCCGCTGATGCCGCCCGAGTCCCAATCGCTCAGGCCCTCCAGGGCCGCCTTCATGTTGGGGCCGGTCAGGGGCCGGTTGGCCTTGAGCACGCGCTCGATGACTTCGGCAAAGATGCTGCCCACCAGCCAGCCATGGGTGTAGAAGGTGCTCACGTACTTGATCTCGGGACGCCGCTTCTGCGCAAACTGGTTCATGGTGACCATGGTCGGCGCGTCCTTGACGTCGTGGCTGTAACGGTAGGGCATGACGCCCATCCAGCCTTCGCCGGCCGGGCCCATGGCCTCGGCGGTGGACTTGTCCATGCTCCAGATGGTGCCCATGAACTGCGTGCCGGTCATGCCGGCCTCGCGCATCTGCCGGATGAACTCGGGAATGGGCGCCAGCACGTAACCGTGGAAGATCACATAGTCCGGACGGGCCCGGCGCAGCCTGGCCACCTCGGCCGACACATCCACGCTGCCCGGCTTGGTGATGATTTCCTGGACAACGTTCAGGCCCAGCTGCTTGGCGCGGGCCTTTGCGGCTTCGATCGGGTCACGGCCGAATTCGGTGTCGCTGTAGACCAGGGCCACGGTCGGCTTGTTGCCGCCCTTGGCCTGGCTGTTGATGTACTCCAGGAGGATGTAGCACATGGAAGCGTAGGTCGGCCCGGCCATGAAGTAGTAGGGCACTTTTTCCGGGTCGGCCAAGTCGGAGGCGAAGGACGGGCTGCAGGTCAGCGTCGTGCCCAGCTGGCTCACTTCCACGGCGGCGGCCTTGGCCCATGCGGTGGAGTCTCCGTAGAAGACCGGGGGCCGGTGCGCCGCCATGAGTTTCTTGAAAACGGCCATGGCCTGGTCCATCTTGTACGCGGAGTCTTCGCTGATGTACCGGATCCGGCGGCCCGCGATCCCGCCGCGCGCTTCATTGCGCCATTCGCAGTAGTCGTTCAGGCCCATGTTCAGACCCACACCCGCGAAGGCAAAGACGCCGGTGATCGGCGGCGCGGCGGCGACAACGAGGTCGCCCGCCTGCGACCAGCTGGTCAATGGCAGGCCCATGGCGGTGAGCCCGGTGGCGGCGGCGACGCCCTTGAGCGCATGTCGGCGAGTGGTCATGAATGTCTCCTTCAGGTTTTAAATGGCCATAAATGGAAGAAGCGGCGCACGCGCCGCCACATTTCGACCAGGCCATGCGGTTCGAAAATCAGGAAGCAGATGATCAGCGCGCCAAACACCATCTCTCGCATCGGCGAGAGCAAGGCCATGGCGTCGGGCGCCCATACAGTGATCAGCGAAACAATGCCGCGCAGCACCTCGGGCACCAGGGCCATGAAGGCCGCCCCCAAAATGGTGCCCAGCACCGTGCCCAGGCCGCCGACGATGATGGCCGCCAGATAGAAGATGGACAAGGTCAGCGTGAAATGCTCGGGGGTGATGGCGCGGTAGAAGTAGCCCATCAGGCCGCCGGCCACGCCCGCGTAGAAGGAACCCAGCGCAAAGGCCAGCAGCTTGCTGCGAAACAGGTCGATGCCCAGCACCTCGGCCGAGATGTCCTTGTCGCGGATGGCGATGAAAGAGCGCCCGATGTAGGTGCGAAACAGATTGCGCGCCCCCAGCAGCATGACGAAGGCACAGGCCATGATGACGTAGTAGATTTCGGGGTCGGTGTCCATCACCCATCCCGCCAGCTCGGCCGGCGGCAGGTTGACGCCGCGCACCCCGCCCGTGAAGCCGTCCCATTCGCGGAACACAAACATCAAGATGAACTGGGCCGCCAGGGTGGCCACGGCCAGGTACAAGCCCTTGATGCGCAGCGAAGGAATTCCCACCAACACCCCGATCAAGGCGCTGGCCAGCCCGCCCGCGGGCAGGCACAGATAAAACGGCACCCCCATCTTGGCCAGAAACGCCACGGTGTAGCAGCCCACGCCCATGAAGGCCGCATGGCCCAATGAGATCTGGCCCGCGTAGCCGGTGACGATGTTCAGCCCCATGGCGGCAATCACATGAATGCCAGTCAGGCAGGCCAGGTAGGTCAGGTAATTGGCGCCCAGCCAGGGAAACAGGATCACCAACAGCGCAAAACCCAGCATCCAGCTGCGCTGCACCGGCGTCGTGAGCAGGGACTCGTCGTGGGCGTAGCTGGCCTTGAAGTCGCCGATGCGCATGGGTGTCAGAGCCTTTCGATGTCGCGGGTGCCCAGCAGCCCGTAGGGCCTGACCATCAGGATGGCCAGCACCACCAGGTAGGGCACCAGGTCGCGCGCCTTGCCGCCGAAAAAGCCCACGGCAATGCTTTCGAGCCAGCCCACCACCAGCCCGGCGATGATCACCCCCAGGATGCTGTCGAGCCCGCCGAGGATGACCACGGCCAGCACGCCCAGCGCGGTGGCGCTCAGGGCCGGGGACAGGCTGCTGATGGACGCGACGATGGTGCCCGCCACCGCGCCCACGCAGCCGGCGAAGACCCAGGTCAGCTGCTGCGTGCGCCGCACATCGATGCCCAGGGCATAGGCGGTGATGGGATCGCTGGCGGCCGCGCGCATGGCGATGCCCGTGCGAGAAAATCGAAAGTACAGCGACAGCGCGGCGATCACAGCCAATGCCACCCAGAAGCTCCAGAAGATGGGGCCCGGAATCAGGAGGTCGCCCCACAGCAGGGGCTTGCGCGGCAGCATCTGCGGCATCTCCAGGTTGCGTCCGCCCCAGATGGCGTCGACCGCGCCGTGCAGGAAGGCACCCAGGCCGATGGTGACCATCAGCACCGAGACCACGGGCTGCCCGGCCAGCGGGCGCAGCACCAGCCGCTCGACCAGCAGCGCAGTCAGGCAGATGCCGGCCAGGCCGAAGGCCACGGCCAGCCACAGCGGCAGGCCCAGCCAGCTGTGCGCGGTGTAGATCAGGTAGGCGCCCAGCATCATGAACTCGCCCATGGCGAAATTGATCGCCCGCGTGCCCTTGTAGATGAGCACGAAGCCCAGCGCCACCAGCGAGAGCAGGCCGCCCGAGAAAATACCGATCAGGGAGAACTCGATGAAGCTGAGCCAGTCCATGGTCATCCTTGCTGGGCGGCGGGCGTGCGGCCCTCGCGCGCGCCGAGGTAGGCCCGAATCACTTCGGGATGGCTGCGAACCTCCTGCGGCGTGCCGCTGGCAATGAGCTGTCCAAAATTGAGCACGGCCACGTGGTTGGAGATGTCCATCACCATGCCCATGTCGTGCTCGATGAGCAAGATCGTCATGCCCCGCTCTTCCTGCAGGTCCAAAATGAAGCGCGCCATGTCCTCGGTTTCCTCGCGGTTCATGCCCGCCACCGGCTCATCGAGCATCAGCACCTTGGGATGCATGGCCAGCGCGCGCGCCAGCTCGACCCGCTTTTGCAGCCCATAAGGCAAGGAGGCCACGCTTTGGTGGCGGATGTGATCGATCTCCAGGAAGTCGATCACATCGCGCTCGAGCTCCTCGCGCAAGGCCATCTCCTCGCGCTGGCTGCGGCCCCAGTAGGCCATGGCCTGCAAGGTGCCGGCGCCCATGCGGTGGTGGCCGCCGAGCTTGATGTTGTCCATCACTGTCATGCCGCGAAACAGCGCCACGTTCTGGAAGGTGCGCGCCAGGCCCATGGCCGCCCGCACATTGGGCTTGGTGTGGCTGATGTCGCGTCCCTCGAAAACCATTCGGCCCTGCTGGGGTTTGTAAAAACCCGAGATGGCATTGAACAAGCTGGTCTTGCCGGCGCCGTTCGGTCCGATCACGGCCGTGATCTGCCCGGCCGCGACCTGCAAGGACACGCCACTGAGCGCCCGGATGCCGCCAAAGCGCAGATGCACGTCGTCGACCGAGAGCACAGGCGAAAGGTTCATGGTCACCTTGAGGTCACGCTGGACCGTCCGCGCTGCGTTGTGCAGCCTGGGGGGGCCCGATCGCGAAAATTCTGGCATGCCCCCAGGCCCGCTCTGCTGGGACATTCCCTGGGCAGGCCGGATCCGCCAGCGCAGTGCAACAGGTTCATGCCCTTTTCACCCGCACCTGCAGCCCGTGCATGCCCCGAAACACCAGCGAGTTGACCCAGGTCTGCGAGCCAATGGCCTCGATCTCCGAGAAGCGGGCCAGAACCTTGGGAAAGGCCACCTGGCCTTCGGTGCGGGCCAGAGGAAAGCCCAGGCACATGTGCATGCCCATGCCGAAGGTCAGGTGCGGCGCGCCCTTGCGATCAAGGATGAGCTGGTCGGCCTGTTCGAAGGCCCGCGGATCCCGGTTGGACGAGTTGAGCATGATGAAGATCCGGTCTCCCTTGGCCAGGCTCTTGCCATGCATCTCCAGAGGCTGGCCGACCAGCCGGACCTGAGCGCCCGACGGCCCTTCAAAGCGCAGCAACTCTTCGACCGCGGCGTTGACCAGGCCTGGATCCTGGCGCAGCCTGCGCATCTCCTGTGGAAACCGGGTGAGCGAGAGCAGGCCGTTGGCAATGTGATTGGTGGTCGTCTCATGACCGGCGAACAGCAGCAAGATGCAAGTGGCCACCAGCTCGTCATCGGACAGGCGGTCCTGCCCGTCGCGCAGCTCGACGAGCTCGGTGATGAGATCCTCGCGCGGCTTGGCGCGGCGCATGCCGATGAGGTCGCGGAAGAAAGCCGCCATCTCCTGCGTGGCCTTTTCCGCCGTCTCGTATTTCTCGGCCGAGGTGCGCGAGGAACCAATGAACAGGGCCATGTCATCCGACAGGCGCTTGACCTTGGCCAGATCGGCCCGGTCCACGCCGAGCAGCGCCATGATGACCAGGCAGGGCAGGGGGCCGGCAAATTCGGCGATGAAGTCGAACTCGTCGCGCTCGCCGATCTGCTCGAGCAGATGGTCTGCGATCTGCTCGATCTGTGGCCGCATGGCCTGCATGGCCTTGGGGTGGAACACCTTGCTGGTGAGCCGGCGCAGCCGCGTGTGCTCGGGCGGGTCCTTGAAGACCATCCACAAGGACAGGTAGCGCATGATGTTTGCAATGCGCTCGGTCTCCGGTCCCGGCAGGGTGGCGAAGAAGGGGCGCAGCCGGTCGGAGGACATCTGCTGGCCGCGGTCCAGGCAGACGGACCTGATGTCGTCGTAGCGCGTCAGCACCCAGCTGCGCAGGCGCGGACTCCAGTGGCAGGGGTCCTCGTCTCGCATGCGCGCGAAAATCGGGTAGGGGTCGGCCAGGGTGGCCGGGTCCTCGGGATGCCAGTCGATCACCGCGCTCATGAGCATTTCTCCAGGATGGTGACCGCGCAGGCCGCCTCGTCAAAACCCATCACTCCGCCACCGTTTTCGATCAGCCCGAGGCGGGGGCTGCGAACCTGCCGTTCCCCGGCCTCGCCCCGCAGCTGCAGGCACACCTCATGCACCATGGACAGGCCGGTCGCCCCGATCGGATGGCCCTTGGACACCAGGCCGCCCGAGAGGTTGACGGGCAGGCGTCCGCCCAGCGCCGTGGCGCCGGACTCGACCATCGCTCCGCCGCCACCCGTCTGGCAAAAGCGCAGCATCTCCAGCTGGTAGATCTCGCAAAAGGAGGTCGCGTCATGCAGCTCGACCAGGTCGATGTCCGCCGGCCCCAGGCCGCTGTGGGCGTAGGCCTTGTCGGCCGCCAGCTGCGACAGCCCAGGTTCGGCCAATGACCGGTACTTGCCGCCGGTCAGCTGGCTGGTGCGCACGCGCACGGCCCGGGCCCGGGCGGCGGGCGGGAAATGGGCCAGCGCCGCCTGCGAGCACAGCAGGGCCGCCGCCGCGCCATCGCCCAAGGGCGAGCACATCGCACGGGTCAGGGGCCAGCTGATCTCCCGGTCGGCCAGCACCTCGTCCACGCTGAGCTCGAAGCGGTACTGGGCCTTGGGATTGAGGCTGCCGTGGTGGTGGTTCTTGGCGGCAGCGGCAGCCAATTGGCGCTGCGTCGTCCCATAGGTCTTCATGTGCCAGGCCGCCTGCATGGCGTAGGTGTCCATGAAGACGGTGCGTCCCGGCCCCGGCTCGAAGGGCTTGCCCGCCTGCGCTCCAGCCTGCCGGTAATACGCCTGCCAGCGCTCGGGCTGCAGTTGATCGATGGCGGTGTTGAAGATCTGCGGCAGGCGCTCGGGGTGGTCCGGGCTCGTGAGCTTTTCCACGCCGATGGCCAGGCTGACCTGGCACTGTCCCGACAGGATGTCCTTCCAGGCCCCATGAAAGGCCAGGGAGGCGGTGGCACAGCCGCCTTCCACATTCACCATGGGCACGCGCTCGGGAAAAAGGCCAGCCTCGACCAGCGGCGTAAAGCACACCTGGCCCCGGATGCCGCCCTGGCCCCACTGGCCCATGCCGCAATTGCCGAACCAGGCCTGCTCGATCAGTGCAGCGTCCGCCACGGCCAGGCCTGCATCGGCCAGCGCGTCAAGGTAGGCCCACTGAGCCAGCTCCGAGAACGAGCGGTCTGCGTGCTTGCCAAATGGCGTGCATCCGGTGCCGATGACGTAGACCTCGGTCACGGCATTAGCCTGCCGCCACGCGAGCTGTCACTGGGGTTTTGCAGAAGACTCATGCACAGACCCTTCAAGGTTTTGTTGACTAGAATGCCAAGCGATTGTTTTTCTAAGAGCCGGGTCTGGCCATCAATACAAACCCGTAGGCCCCCCACACCAGGAGACTCTCCATGCAAGACACGCAAGACATCCTCCTCAGCAGCGGCGTGCGCACGCCGCTGGGTGACTTCGGCAAGTCCCTGAGGGACATGCCCTTGACCACGCTGGCGGTGCATGCGGTGCAGGCCAGCCTGGCGCGCGCCGGCCTGAAGGCCACCGATGTGGACCACCTGGTGTTTGGCAACACGGCGCCGGTCGATCATGACGGGCTGTTCGCCAGCCGCAAGATCGCTCTGGCTGCGGGCATGCCGGTCGAGAGCGCCGCCATGGGCGTGAGCCGCGCCTGCGGCACCGGCTCGCAGGCCATCGTCTCGGCGGCGCAGCAGATTGCCTCGGGCCACAGCCAGGTGGCCATAGCCGCCGGCGGGGAAAACTATTCGCGGGTGCCCTACCTGGCCCACGATGTGCGCTGGGGCGCGCAGCGCGGCCCCTTTGAATTTGTCGACGGGTTGGACTACATCTACCGCTGCCCCTTCACGCGGGAACTGATGGGCGAGACCGCCGAGAACATGGTGGCGCGCTTTGGCTATTCCCGCCAGGCCATGGACGAGTGGGGCCTGATGAGCCAGCAAAGGGAGGGCGCCGCCATGCGCAGCGGTTTCCTGGCCCGCCAGATCGCGCCCATTGAGGTGCCAGCGGTCAAGGGGAGCACGAGGCTGTTCGAGCACGATGAGTTCCCGCGCCCGCAGGTTACGCTGGACAAGCTGGCCTCGCTCAAGCCCGCCTTCCGCAAGGACGGGCTGGGCAGCGTCACCGCCGGCAACTCCAGCGGGGTCACCGACGGCGCGGCCGCGCTGGTGGTGGCTGGCCGCGCGGCGGCCGAGCGCCTGGGCCTGCCCATGCAGGCCAGGCTGGTCGACTGGGCCGTGGTGGGCGTGCCGCCTGAGATCATGGGCAGCGGACCGGTGCCCGCTATGGCCCAGCTGCTGGCGCGGCGCCAGCTCAAGGTCTCGGACATCGACTATTTCGAGATCAACGAGGCCTTCGCGGTGGTCAATCTGCACGCCGAGCGTGAATTGGGCATCCCGCGCGCGCGCACCAACCTCTACGGAGGCGGCATCAGCCTGGGCCATCCGCCCGGCGCCACCGGGCTGCGCATGACGATCACGGCCATGCAGCACCTGCAGGACACAGGCGGGCGCTACGCCATCATCAGCATGTGCCTGGGCTCCGGCATGGGCATGGCCACCCTGATCGAAAACCTTGCGGGCTGAGCCAGCCCGAAGCGCCGGGCCCCGCTCCTGCAGCCGCCCTCCATGGGAGAGCGCGTGGCCCTTCAAGCCAAGGCCGGATAGTCCGTGTAGCCCTTGGCTCCGCCGCCGTAGAGCGTGTCCTTGTCCAGTGGGTTGAGCGGCGCATCCTGCTTGAGCCTGCGCACCAGGTCCGGGTTGGCAATGAAGGGCCGGCCAAAGGCCACCAGGTCGGCACCGTCGTGCAAGGCGCGCTCGGCCAGGGCCTTGTCATAGCCGTTGTTGACCATCCACGCGCCCTTGCCGCCGGCCATGCGGTAGGCGCGGCGCAGCTCGGCGTAGTCGAAGGGCCGCTCTTCAAGGGTGCGCGGACCGCCTGTGACGCCTTCGACCACATGGATGAAGGCCAGGTCCAGCGCGGCCAGTTCGCGGACCAGGTGCGTGAACAAGGCCTGGGGTTTGCTGTCGCCAATGTCGTTAGAGGTGGTCACCGGCGAGATGCGGATGCCGGTGCGCCCGCCGCCGATGGCGTCGACCACGGCGCGCGCGACCTCCAGCGTGAGGCGGCAGCGGTTGGCAATGCGGCCGCCGTAATCGCCGGTGCGGTGGTTGGCGCCGTCCTTCATGAACTGATCCAGCAGGTAGCCGTTGGCGGCATGGATTTCCACGCCGTCAAAGCCCACTGTCTCCACCGCATTGCGCGCGGCCGCCTGGTAGGCATGGACGATGCCGGGCAGCTCCTCGGCCTCTAACGCGCGCGGGGTCGAGGTCTCCACGAATTCGGCCCGGCCGTCCCTGACCAGCACGGTGCGCGCGTGCGCGCGCAACGCCGAAGGCGCCACCGGCGCCTGGCCGCCGGGCTGCAGGCTGTGGTGCGAGATGCGGCCCACGTGCCAGAGCTGCACCAGCATCTTGCCGCCCGCCTGGTGCACCGCCTGCGTGACATGCTTCCAGCCGTCGAGCTGCTCGGTGCCGTACAGGCCCGGCACGTCCGAATAGCCCTGGCCCTGCTGGCTGATGGCCGTGGCCTCGCTGATGATCAAGCCCGCAGCCGCGCGCTGGCGGTAGTACTCGACCATCAGCGGCGTGGGAATCGCGTCCGGCGCGCGGTTGCGCGTGAGCGGCGCCATCACGATGCGGTTGGCCAGGGCCAGCTCGCCAGCCAGGCAAGGATCAAACAGGGAAGGAAGGCTCATTTGAGCAATCCTTCCGCACGCAAGGCTGCCTGCACGCCAGGGCGTGCGCTCATGCGCTGTCGGAAGGATGCGATGTTTTTCAGGTCCGAGAGGTCCACCTTCGCGTAGCCACCCCAGCCGCTGACGGTGAACAGGTAGGCGTCGGCAACGCTGAAGGTCTCGCCCATCAGGTGGGGCTTGTCGGCCAGCTGCTGGTCCACCCAGGCCAGTCGCGAACGCAGGCGCTCGATGACCACCGGCTTGTAATCGGCCGGGGTGGCCGGGTTGAACAGCGGCCCGAAGCCCTTGTGCAGCTCGGTGGCGATGAAGTTGAGCCAAGACTGCAGCTGGTAGCGCGCCAGCTTGCCGCGGGCCGGCGCCAGCTGCCGGGCTGGCGCCTGGTCGGCGATGTACTGCACCAGGGCCGGGACTTCGGTGAGCCGGGTGCCGTCGCCCAGCTCCAGCAGGGGCACATAGCCCAGGGGGTTGATGCCGTAGTAGTCGCTGCCATCGGGCAGCTGGTGCGTCTTGGTGTTGACCAGCACGGCCGCAAAGGGCAGGCCGGCCTCGTGCAGTGCAATGTGCGGGGCCAGGGAGCAGGCACCGGGAGAATAGTAGAGCTTCATGCGATGCGATCCTCAGAAGATGAACATGGACGGGCGCACCGCAGCGGCGTGCCGCACTGCATGCTAACGCCCATGGATGGGCTGGCGGCTCATCGTTGCCGTCCTACGGGCTACCTACTTTGTTCCAGTGGCAGGGCCGGACCTACTGGCAGCCGAGCCGAAAGGTGCCGGTGTCCACCTGGGACTGCAGGCCGCAGACCACGGTGGCGCAGGCCTTTGAACTGGGGCAGCGCGATGCGCAGCGCATGGCGGCGGCGCTGGTCTGAGCCATGGACAGTTTCATTTTTTCCCAGCAAGATTCCACTATGTCATTGGCGTCTAGGCACTTGATCTTCCACGGCTCCCTGGTTCTCCTGTATGGGCTGTGCCTGGGCGCGCCCTATGCGCGGGCCATCACCCGCGGGGCGCCGGCCGAAATCATTCACGCCTGGCGCGTGGCGCACGCCAGCCTTCCTATGGGCGCGATCCTGATGCTGGCCGTCGCCGCGGTGTTGCCCGGCATGGGGGTGGGCAAGGGCCTGAGCTGGGGCCTTGTGGTGGCGTTGGTGGTCTCGGCATATGCGTTTTGCGTCAGCACCACACTGGCGGCGCTGACGGGTCAGCGCGGCTTGAACCGATCTGCGAGCCATGGCTGGGGCCGCACGGTGTATGCGGCCAACATGGTGGCCGCGACAAGCTCGCTGCTGGCGGCGGTGCTGCTGGTGCTGGCGGCTGCGGCGTCCTTGGGCTGAACTGGGATGGCGCCCTTCGCGCATCCCTGGATGGAGGGGAGGTTCCGTGTTTTCACACATCATGGTGGGCGTGAGCGACTTCGAGCGCGCCATGGCCTTTTACCGGCCGGTGCTACAGGTCCTGTGCGTCGAGCTGCGCTTTGTCGACTCTGATCGCCCCTGGGCTGGCTGGCAATCCTCGCCTGAGCCGCGGCCCTACTTCCTGATCGGCCGGCCCCACGACCAGCGAGCCCACCAAAGCGGCAATGGGCAGATGGTGGCGTTTTTGGCCCACTCGCGCGAGCAGGTGTGCAGCGTGCATGCCATTGCCCTGGCCAGCGGCGGCAGCTGTGAGGGGGCACCCGGCCTGCGGCCCGAATACCACGCCCACTACTATGGCGCCTATTTCCGCGATCCCGATGGCAACAAGCTGGCTGTGGCTTGCCACCACGCTGAATGAATGTGTGGACTTTCTGCGATGACCCAGTTCTGTGAATTTGTCCTCGACGTGCTGCGGGCCTGGCGGCCGGTGACGGCCAGGCGCATGTTTGGCGGCCATGGCCTCT
>JBILDR010000231.1:0-5175 GCA_044352515.1 Polaromonas sp. | reverse complement strand
CCGGCCTGGGTCTGCGCAGCACTGGGTCGCGCCCTGGCGCCACAAGACATCGTCATCAACGAGGCGGTGCGCAATTCACCGGCGGTGATGCAGCAGATCCCGCGCAGCGAGCCGCTGAGCTTTTTTGGCGGCGCTGGCGGCGGTCTGGGCTACAGCGGTGGCATGGCCCTGGGCGCCAAGCTGGCGCGACCGAATGCGCGGGTGGTACACATCGTCGGTGACGGCGGCTTTCACTTTTGTACGCCCAGCTCGGTCTATGCCACCGCGCAGCGCTATGGCCTGCCCATCTTGACCGTGGTGCTCGATAACGGTGGCTGGCAAGCGGTCAAGGAGGCGGTGCTGCGGGTCTACCCCCAGGGCGCTGCGGCACAGGCCGACGAATACCAGTCGCGGCTGCAGGGCCCGGTGCGGCAGTTCGAGCTGGTCGGCCAAGCTTTCGGTGCCTACGGTGAATGCCTGCGCGACCCGGCCCAAGCAGACGCTGCAATTGCCCGCTGCCTGCAAGCCCTCAGCGAAGGCCGATCGGCCGTGCTCAATGTGCAGGTCGGGCTTCAGTGATTGATTCCAAGCGACTCAGGAGACTTCCATGAAACTCAAGCAAACTTTTCAGGCCTTAGCCTTCGCAGCCAGTGCCTTCCTGCTCGCCGCACCCGCGCAGGCCCAGGACTATCCCAACAAGCCGGTGACCATTGTGGTGGGCTATGCGGCCGGTGGCGGCGTCGACTTCATCGCCCGCCTGTTGGCCGAGAAACTCGCCGACCGCCTCAAGCAGCCGGTGCTGGTGGAGAACCGGCCCAGCGTGGGTGCGGTGGTGGCCAGCACCTATGTTTCCAAGGCCAAGCCCGACGGCTATACCCTGATGATGGGTGCGCCCGGGCCCATCGTCTTCAACCATGCGCTCAATGACAAGCTGCCCTATGGGCCGCGCGACTTTGCGCCCATCTCCATCATGAGCAACTCGGCGCTGGTCCTGCTGGTCAACGCCAACAACCCAGCGCGCAATGTGCAGGAGCTGGTGGCGCAGTCGCGGGCCAATCCGGACAAGGCCAATTACGGTGCGAGCTCGGCCTCCTTTCAGCTCGCCACCGAGTTGTTCAACCGCCGCACCGGCGCCAAATTCACCCACATTCCCTATAAGGGAGCCAATGAGTCGGTGCAGGCGGTGATGGCCGGCGATGTGAGCATGGTCCTGGCCGATACGGGGCCAGCGGTCACCGGCTTGCAAAGCGGGCGGGTCAAGGCCCTGGCGGTGACCTCGGCCGAGCGACTCAAAGACCTGCCCAATGTGCCCACCTTGGCCGAGTTAGGGGTCGACCTGAAAGTGTCACTGTGGATAGGGCTGCTCGCGCCGGCTGCAACGCCGGCCGACATCGTCAAGCGCCTGCACGAGGAGGTGGTGCGCATCGTCGATATGCCCGATGTGAAGGCGCGCATCGCGGCCAAGGCCAGCGTGGCCATGACCAATACCCCCGACGAGTTCGCCCGTCTGATCGCCAGTGAAATTACGCTGTGGCGCCAGGTGGCGCAAGAGAACAATATCAAGGGCAATTGAGTGGCTTGCTCAAGGCCCGCGCCGGGCCGATTGGGTCACTCAAGCAGATTTCCCCGGGTGCGTGGCCGCATGCTGCTGCCGATAGCGGCCGCTCAACTGCCAGGCTATGAGTACGGTAAACACATGGCCAGGCGTGAAATCCAGCAGCCAGGAATTAAAGAGACAGCCAAGTCCAAACAGCAAAATCAAGCCTGCAAGGACTCTGCGGGTTGAGGGGGAGTGGCCTTTCGACAGGAGGGGAGAGACCATCCATCCGATGAGCAAAATGAGAGCCGACAGGCCACCACCGGCCCACTGCATCAGGTACTCGTTGTGAAGATTCGGAGGCCTCGAATACGGCTGCTGCGCGTAGGGCGGGCTAAATTCCCCCGCGGCAACGCGCCGGATTATTCGAGTTTCGTAAGCGGCTGCAACCCCGTCGTAGCCCACGCCCATCCAGGGATGGTCTAGAACGATCTGAAGACCTGTCGTGTAAAAAGCTTTGCGCAACTCGGCTGACCTTACCTCGGTGGAATCGGTCTTTTTTTGCGTGATCGTCAGCGTGTCGTCCATGCGGTTTTGCACCGCCTTCGAGTTGATGGACAGCAGGGCGACGGCCAAGGGCAGCAAGAGCATGCCGAGCCAGCGCCAGCGCCCTTGAAAATAAAGCCATCCGGCCAGAGCCGAAAGAGCAATCAATGAGAAATGGCCGGTGCGGCCTTCAATGGCAAAAATGGTTGTCATGGCCATGAGCAGGGCCACTGACCTCATGGCCCAGGGGCGCGCAGATGTAACAGAGCGCTCCAGGGCGATCCAGCCCACGGCCAGCAGGCCCAAGGGCGCTGAAATTCGACGCCCCTCCAGGTGAAAAACGTTCGAGTCGATCACGGTCAGGCCCGCCAGATTCAACCAGTACAGGCCACATAGTGCGATCGCCCCCATGACCAATGCTCGCCAAAATACTTCGGTATTTCTTGCAAGGGCAAAAACGGCCAGCAGCACAGGCACACGCCACAACTCCGAATAGCTTCCCAGCAGTGACACCGGTTGGGCCTGGGCCCAACTCATCCACAAGCTGTGCAAGCCAATATAGGCAAAAAGGAGCAAGCCCAAGCCCACAAAAGGTTCTCGCCAAACACGCAGAGCCCAGAGCGATGGCAGCAACAGCGCCGCAGACAGGAACAGGGCAACAAGGCCCAGGGAAGTACCTGCGGTGGACGAAGGCAAAAACACGCCCAGCAGCGCCAAACCCAGTAAGCCCAGGGCCTGGGCCACACGCCAGAGGCGGGGATTCGCGGGATGGGGTGAAGAATGAATCTCGCCGGTCATGGCCATTGTGGCCCCCCTTCATCTGTGCAGCGGCCTGCGCCTGGCTTGCCCGCACCAGCGTGAGCAGGCACAAAAAGATTTGGGGCGCCAGTAGCCGTCAATTGGGTGCTCGATCGCGCACCAGCTTGTAATGCTTGTGGGTCAGGTCGGCATGGCCCAGCAGGCTTTCCAAGCGCATCATCCAGCGGTGTCTGCGCTCGCGCCGGGTCAGGACATGGTCGGCATCGGGCACGAAATGCTGCTCGGCGTTTTCCTCAAGCCATGCACTGACCACGGCGGGGTGCTTGCCCGTAAACAGGTGAACCGTTTGCGGATCGATGGCGCCGTAATCATGCTGCTTGGGCGTGTGCTGCCAATAGCGCGAAACTTGATTGATTTTTTCCTGCATCGCCGCGCTCTTGCGCACATGGCCGTAGTGATAGATCGGCACGCCGGCCAGCGCGGCGCGGGGATAGCGCCCGCGACGGTTTTGATCCATGACCACAAAGAACAGGCCGTCGGGCGAGTAGTTTCGGACCGTGTTGCGCATGACCCGCGCCGCTGTGCGGTACCAGGCCGGGGATCTGGCCACCTTGTCAGGCGCGCCATAAAAGTGGTGGTAATCAAAGGCCAGCGCTTCGACCTCAGGGTTGTTCAGGTGGCGCTCAAGGGCAGCGCGAATTTTTGGTGCGTCGTCTTCGTGGATCACCTCGTCGCCTTCGAGGTAGAAGGCCCAGTCTCCGCTGCAAGAAAACTGGGCCGACATCTTTTGCTGGGCGTAGACATAGCCGCGATCCTGCATGGCCTCATTCCAGGCCGTTTCGATGACGCGAATCCGAGCATCTCCAATGCCAAGCACCTGCTCCAAGGTGTCGTCCTGACTTTGGCCCACAGCGACCACCACCTCATCGCACACTGACAGCAAACTTTTGAGGCTCTCTATGAACGGGTAGCCCAGAAGGACGCCGTTGCGAAGGAAGGTGAAGCCGGAGACTTTCATAAGTGTGGCGTTGAATTTCCTTCAGAAAGTTGAGTTTACGCCATGCAGCGCCAGCTGCGACTGGCGCTGCGCACGGGGTCGCCTTGAGCGCCCGCCTGTCCATTCACCGCAGCGTTGCCGCAGCGCTCAGCTTCTGAGCTACAGTTACCTCTTGCCCCACCAGGGCGTGCGCCTTTGGCGCTGCTATTTCCCCCGGAGAAACACTTTGACCGCCACCCCCCGTTTTTTGTATTCAATCGGCCGTTGTGCCGCCTTGGCCAGCGTTTTGGCCGTCTGCGCCCCTGCCAGCCTGTGGGCCCAGGCACAAGGACAAGCCGCCGCTTCGGCTGAGGCGCTCGGCCGGCCCTTTGTCACCATCAATGGCGAGGCTCAGTCGGTGGCCCGCGCCGAAGTCTTGCTGCGTGAGCAACTGGCGCGGGGCGCGCCCAACTCGCCCCAGGTGCAGTCGGCCGTGCGCGACCTGCTGATCAATCAGGCCTTGATGGCGCAGGCCGCTACCAAGGATGGGCTCGATAAGTTGCCCTTGGTGCAGGCGCAAATTGAGCTGGCCCGGCAGGCGGTGCTGATGCAAGCCTGGCAGCAGCAACTGGCCCAAAGCAAGGAAATCACCGACGACGAGCTCAAGCAGGAATATGACCGCCAGGTCAAGCTGCTGGGTAGCCGCCAGTTTCGCCTGCGCCACCTCCTGGTCAACGAAGAGGCCACGGCCAAATTGCTGTTTGACCGCGTCAAGTCCGGCGGCAGGATCGCCGACTTGTCGGCCGAATACTCTCTGGACGAGGCCACTCGCAGCAGCGGTGGCCTGACCGACTGGATGGCTCAGGGCGAAATGGTGCCGGCTTTGCTCAAGGCGGTGGAGTCGCTCAAGCCCGGCCAGCTGGCCTCAGCGCCGGTGCGCGGCCTGGCGGGCTGGCATGTGCTGGCCCTGGAGGATTCGCGTGCCTTCACCCCGCCGGCGCGCGATACCCTCAGGCCGCAGCTGCAGCGCGCTATCGTTCAGCAGCGCTTGCAGGCGGCCGTGGAGACCATGCGCAGCAGCGCAAAGGTGGAGTAAGCCTGGCGCCAGGCCGGCTCGGGCTCAGTCGCCCAGGTCCAGGTCGTCCGTGCTCAGCCAGGAGCTGGCCTGATCGGCCAGCACCGTGCCGGCGGCCGCTCCCAGGCCTGCCGCCAGCGCCGTTTTGAGCAAGCCGCTGCCCCAGATGCTGGGGGAATCGGCCTGCGCTGGCGCTGCGGTGGACAAGGACGGCGTTTGCGTCCCCAGGGCCATGCGCAGAGCCATGATCTGCTGCACCAGGCGGTAGCCCACGCTCGGGTTTTGGGCCACCGCTTGCGCAAT
>JBILDR010000060.1:0-16975 GCA_044352515.1 Polaromonas sp. | reverse complement strand
CCGACGAATGGGAGCTGCGGCTGGACCTGGCCGCTTGCTACAGGCTGTTCCACCATTTTCGCTTCACCGACCTGATCTACAACCACATCTCGGCCCGGGTGGGTGGCGAGCAAGAGCATTTCCTGATCAACCCCTACGGCCTGATGTACAACGAGGTGACGGCCAGCAGCCTGGTGAGGGTGGATGTGGACGGCCGAGTGATCGAGGACCCCTTGGGCCTGGGCATCAACCCCGGCGGCTTTACCATCCACAGCGCGGTGCACCGCGCGCGCCCAGATGTGCTGTGTGTGATGCACACCCACACCGCAGCGAGCGTGGCGGTGGCCACCTTGGAGTGCGGCCTGCTGCCGCTGACCCAGCATGCGATGCGCTTTGCCGGGCGCATCGCCTATCACGACTATGAGGGCATTTATTTCACCGACGATGAGCGTCAGCGCCTGCAGGCCAATCTGGGTCAGCGCATGGTCATGCTGCTGCGCAACCACGGCACCCTGGTCTGTGGGCACAGCATTGCCGATGCCTTTGACACCATGTACTACCTCGAGCGGGCCTGTCAGTTGCAAATGACGCTGCTGGCCAGCGGTCGCAAGCTGGTCGAGCCCGCGCCTGAGGTGGCCGAACAGGTGGCCTCGGTGTTTGAGTCACCTACTCGCAAGGGCGCTCAAAAGACCTGGCCGGCCATGCTCAGGCTGCTCGCGCGCGAGCAGCCTGACTACCAGCAGTAGGCTCAGCCCTTTTGAGCCTTCTCTAGGCTGGCGATGTAGTCGACCACCTTGTAGCCGGTCATGCCCCACGTGGTGACGCCGCAGACATGCATGACCTGCATGCAGGCCTCGGCCAGCTCACCAGAGGTCATGCCGGCCTTGAAGCCCGCATGGCCGTGGTTCTTGGCGCCGTCTAGGTTGCCGGTCACCACGTCAAGTACCGTGTAGAGCAGCTCCTTGGTCTTGATGTCCAGGTGCGCGCCCTCGCTGGTTGAGCGGTACACCCCCTCGCGAAAGCGCAGATAGCCGACGAACTGGTCGGGGGCATGTTCCATCATGGCCCGGATAGGCTCGGGCAGGTTGCCCAGGGTCTCCATGAAGTGGGCCTTGCCCTTTTCCACGGCTTGCTGCATTTCTTGTTGGCGTTCGTTCTCGCTCATCGCGGCTCCTTTTAAAAAATCAGATCAGTGAGCCACGGCCGCATGGCCGTGGGGATAGACGGTGCAACCCACGCGCTGCGACAGCACGCGGCAGGCACCATGCAGGGCCTCGATCAGCTGGGGCTCCTGCTGGGTGGGGACCACATGGCTGGGAAAGGCCAAGCCCAGCGTGCCCAGGGGCTGCCCGCCGCGGCCATAGACCGGTGCTGAAATCACACCCAGGCCGGGCGCGGTCTCCCCGCGCTGCACGGAGTAGCCTTCTTGGCGGGCCAGCTCGACCCGCTTGTCGATCTCTTCGAAGTCGGTGATGGTGCGCTCGGTGAATACCGGAAGCTGTTGCTGTCGCAGCCGGCGCGCCCGCTCAGGGTCCATGGTGGCCAGCAGCACCCGGCCTGAGGAGGTGGCGTGCACAGGCAGCCAGGTGCCGGCACGCCAGCCGGTGTCCATGAACAGTGGGCCTTCGATGCCCAGCAGATAGAGCACCCGGTCGCCGTCGAGCACCGACAGGCGGGCGCTGTGGCCGGTCGATTCCACCAGGTCGCGCATCACGGGCATGGCCCCGCGGCACAGGTTGTTGAAGTTGAGGTAGCGCGACCCCAGTGCATACAGGCGCGAGCCCACCTGGTAGCGGCGCGATTCGTTGTTTTGCGTGAGCAGCCCGAACTCAGCGAAGGTCGACAGCACCTTGGAGACCTGGCTTTTGGACAGCTTGCAGCGCTCGGCCAGTTCGCCCACGCCAAAGTCCTGCTGTTCTTCGCAAAAAGCCATCATCACCCGCAGCGCTGAGCGCAGCGACTTCATGCCTTCGGCGTCGGCCGTCCCTTCTTTGAGCAGCTCTTCGTTCACCATGCGGCCTCCAGCAGGGCCATCACCGCATCGGCCGAGTCGGTGCGGCGGGGGTTGAAATAAAGGCCCCGGTCGGACATGGTGTCCTGCGCGATGGCTGCCAGCAAGCTGCGGTCCAACCCGGTGTCGCGCAGCCGGCTGGGCACCTGCGCCAGTCGCTGCAGCTCGCGCACCTGCGCAATAGCGGCCAGCGCCATCTCGGGCTCGGTGCCGGGCGCCACACCCAGCGCGGGCGCCATGGTGGCCAGCTCGCGTTCGCAGACCGGCAGGTTGTAGGCCATGGCGTGGGGCAACATCACCGAGTTGGCCACGCCGTGCGACAGGCCTCCGCGCGCACCCAGGCAGTGGCAGACGGCGTGGTGTATGCCCACCCGCGCATTGGAGATCACCATGCCCGAGAGGTGGGCGGCGGTGAGAACGCCGGCGCGCGCGTCCACGTCGGCAGGATCTTGCGCCATGCGTGGCAAGGACTGGCGAAACAGCCGAATGCTGTGCAGGGCCAGCGCATCAGAGATCGGGTTGCGCAGTCGCGAATACAGGCCTTCGACCGAATGCGCCAGTCCGTTCATGGCGGTGGTGGCCATCACCCGCACCGGCACCTCGACGTTGGCCTCGGGGTCCAGCACGATCAGGCGCATGGCCAGGGTGTTGTCCCAGAACAGCAGCTTGCGGCCCTGTGCATCGCGCACGCCCAGGCCGGGCGTGACTTCGGCGGCCGAGGCGGTGGTGACCACCGCAGCCAAGGGCAGCTTGGGCGCTGGCAGCGGTTTGGGAAAAAACTGGTCAGGCGGAATGAAGCGGCTGGCATGTTCCTCCAGCCGACCGCCCTCGCCCAGCAAGATGGCGATGGCCTTGGCGGTGTCAGAGGCGCTGCCGCCGCCGACAGCGAGCAGACCATCGACGCGCAACTCACGCGCCAGCTCGGCGCCGTGGGTGACCATGTCTACCGAGGAATGCTCGACCACCTGGTCGTACACCGTGATGGCACGCGGGCCCAGTGCTGCCATCACGCGCTCGAACAGGCGGCTTTTGCGTGTGTTGCCGCCGCAGACCACCATCACGCGCTCGCAGCCGAGGGTGGCCATCTCGGTGCCCAGGGTATCGACCACGCCCGGGCGCAGCAAGACCCGGGTGCCGGTGTTGCGGTAGTCCAGCCAGCCCGCGGGCAGCATGTCGGGGGCGCGCTGAGCGCCGGTGTCGGAGGTGGATTTGTTCATGGCGCTCATTGCTTTGGGGTCCATGGCTCATGGGCAGCGGCGTCCCAGAACACCGTCTTGCGGTGCGCCCAGTCGGCCAGCAGGTACAGGCTCACGCCGATGACGCTGAGCACCACCAGGATGGCAAATACGCCCGGTGTGTCCAGCTTGAACATCAGCTGGCTCATGAGATAACCCAGCCCGGCCTCGGCGCCCACGAATTCGGCGGCGATGGCGCCCAGCAGCGCCAGCACCACCGAGGTTTTCATGCCGGCAAAAATGTAGGGCGCGGCGCTGGGCAGGCGCACCCAAATCAATTCATCCCAGGCGCCACCCTTGAGGGATCGTATCAGTGCGATGCGGTCGCTCTCCACGGCGCGCAGCCCGACAATCACATTGACCAGTACCGGAAAGATGGCCACGATCATGGTGATGAGGATCTTCGACTCGATGCCAAAACCCACCCAGATCATCATCAGCGGTGCCAGTGCGATCTTGGGCATGGTCTGCAAGGCCAGCAGATAGGGATAGACCATCACCTCGAAGGTGCGCGAAAGTGCGATCGGCGTGCCCAGCGCGATGCCAAAGCTCACGCCCAGTGCGTAGCCTATGACCACCTCCTGCGCGGTCACCGCCAGGTGCTTGCTGTAGACGCCGCTCTTGAAGCCTTGAATGATGGCGTTGAGCACCTCGCTGGGCTTGGGCAGGATCAGCTGCTGGATCTTGAAGACGTTCACCGCCGCCTCCCAGGTGCCAATGAGGACGACAAAAAGGAGCAGCGGCGCGAGGATGCGAAAGGCCTTGCTGTTGGGGTTCATGTCGCTTCCTTTGCGTAGAGATGGGCACGCACTTGGCGGCTGTATTCTGTGAAACGGGCTGAGTCTATGCCCACCATGTCCCGTGGGCGCGGCAAATCTACCTGGATGTCGGCCAACACGCGTCCAGGGCGGGCGCTCATCACGATGATGCGGTCGGCCAGAAACACCGCTTCGCTGATGGAGTGGGTGACGAACACCACCGCCTTTTGCTTGAGCAGCCAGATACGCTGCAGCTCGGCATTCATGGTCTCGCGCGTCAGGGCGTCCAGTGCGCCAAAGGGCTCGTCCATCAGCAGCAGCTGCGGGTCGTGTACCAGCGCGCGCGCCATGCCCACGCGCTGCTGCATGCCACCGGAGAGCTCAGCCGGGTAACGGTCGGCGAAATCGCCCAACCCGACCACCTGCAGCAGCTCCCGGGCGCGCGCTTCCCACTGTGCCTTGTCGGGGCGGCGCTGCACGCGCAGCGGCAGCAGTACATTGCCCAGGATGGTCAGCCAGGGCAGCAAGGTGGCGTTCTGGAACACAAAGCCGATGTCGTCGCGGGTGACGCCCATGGGCTGGCTGCCGATGCGGCCTTCGCCGGCGGTGTGCTGGACCAGGCCGGCCAGCACCTTGAGCAGCGTGGACTTGCCGCAGCCGCTGGGGCCCACGATGACGCAGAACTCACCCTGGCGCAGCTGGAAGTCCATGTCGGCAACGGCCAGTAGACGTTCGCCACTGCGGGTGTGGTAATTAACTTGCAGGCCGCGCACGTCCACAAAGGGCTGGGCGCTCGCGTCGGTCGTAGTGGTGGTGTTCATGGGGGAGGGGAAAAAGAGGTCAGTGGTCCACGCGGTAACGCGCGAGCTTGTCGGGGTCCAGACGCAGGCCCAGACCGGGCGCGGTCGGCGCCTGCATGCGCCCTGCGACGATGGTGGGCAGGCAGCCATCTTGCAGCAGGTCGGCCTGGGTGTTGAGATGAAAGGCGAGTTCGGCAGGTTGCGACGCGGTGTTGGCATGCGCCACGGTAAAGTGCAGCGCCGCCATCACGCCGACGGTGCTGTCGCCCTGGCTGGCGATCACATTGCGCACGCGCAGCGCGGCGCACTGGGCCAGGATGTCGCGCGAGACGCGAAAGCCGGTGCGTGCGGTCTTGATGCCCACCAGCTGCACAAAGCCGTCGGCCAGCTCGCGTGCGGTTTCTTCGGGGTTGCGGCAGCTTTCGTCGCCCATGATGGGCACGCGCGTGTGGCGCTGCACCATGGCCCGGCCAGGTCGGTCGTCGCGGTGTACTGGCTCCTCGGCCCAGGCCAAGCCGATCTCGCTGGCCGCACCCAGCACGCGCAGCGCGTCACGGCCGTTGAGGCCCGAGTTGCCATCCACATAGAGCAGCTCCTCGGGCAGCGCCGCGCGCAGGGTGTGCAGCATGCGCACGTCTTGCGCGGCATCAATGCCCACCTTGAGCTTGAAGCTGGTGATGCCCCAGCGCTCGCGCACGGCCAGCGCCTCCTCGGCCATGGCCTGCGGCTCGCCGTAGCCACAGATATAGGTGATGCGGGCGCTGTCGCTCCAGCCCCCCAGCAGCCGGTGGCAGGGCTGGCCCAGTGCCTGGCCCACGATGTCGTGCAGGGCGATGTCCAGCGCGCCCTTGATGGTGTCGTTGTGCTCGACCTCGCGGAAGGCGGCCCAGGCGTGTTCAATGTCCAGTGCGCTGCGGCCCATGAGCGCCGGCGCGAACCATTTGCGCACAGCCTCGATCATGCTGGCCTGCGATTCGCCGTAGAAGAAGGGGCGCGACGGTGCCTCGGCCGTACCGACCAGGCCGTCTTCGGTATGGACCTGCACCAGCACATGCTCGCTCACGGCCAGCCGGCCGCCAGCAAAGCGTACCGGGTTTTTCAGCGGCAGGTTGAAGGGGATGCAGTCGATGCGGGTGATTTTCATGGCAGCTCCTAGGCGATGCGCCAGGCGTCCAGCGCCTGCCAGTCAAACTGCAAGCCCAGTCCGGGTCCTGCCGGTGGGCGCATGCCCCCTTCTCTGAGTTCCAGCGGCTGGGTGAACAGCCGCTCCCACCAGGGCACGTACTCCAGCCAGAAGCCGTTGGGCACGGCGCACATCAGTTGCACCGACAGTTCGTGAAAGGCGTGCGGCGTCACGCGCAGGCCGTGCGCGTCGGCCAGCGCGGCCACCCGCATCCATTCGGTGATGCCGCCCACGCGCTGCAGGTCCGGCATGGCGATGCGGATGCCGGCCTGGGCGATGAGGCGGGCAAAGCCCAATCGGGAATAGTCGTTCTCGCCCGCGCACAAGGGCATGGGCACGGCCTGCGCCACGCGGGCCAGGCCGGGATGGTCGTCAAAAGCCACCGGGTCTTCGATCCAGGTGATGTCAAATTCGGCCAACGCCCGGCAGGCGCGGATGGCATCGTCCGGCGTCCAGGCCTGCACCGCGTCGATCATCAGCTTGATGTCCGGCCCGATGGCCTGGCGCACCGCATCAAAGCGGGCGATGTCGTCGGCCAGGCGCGGCATGCCCGCGCGCATCTTCATGGCGGTGAAGCCCTGGCGCACATAGCCGCGTGCTTCCTCCACAATGGCCTCCAGCGGGTCGCTCAGGAACAGTCCGCCCGCATAGGTGGGAATGGACCGCTCGGCCCCGCCTAGCAGCTGCCACAGCGGCTGGTCCACGGCGCGGGCCTTGATGTCCCAGCAGGCGATGTCCATTGCCGAATGCGCCAGCATGGCCACGCCCGCCCGGCCAAAGAAATTGTTTTCACGCCACAGCCGGTCCCACAGCGCGCAGGTCTGCCGTGCGTCCGCCCCCAGAACATGCTCGGCCAGTGCTTGCACCATGGCCACCAGCACCCGGGCGCGACGCTCGCCAAAACACCATAGATAAGCGATGCCATCGATGCCGGCCTCGGTACGTACGGTCACCAGCACGTTGTCCACGGTGGTGATGTGGTGCACCGGCGTTATGACGGGGCGCGGCAGCGGCAGGCTGATGATGGCCGTCTCCACCGCTGTGATGCGACAGGCTGTGTTCTTGCTCATGCCTGGCTCCGGTGGGCTTGCACGCATTCTTCATCCAGCGTGAAGCCATGGCCCGGCCGCTCGCTGGGGCGGGCGGTGCCGTCCTTGACCTCGATGCGTTCTTGCCAGAGCCAGGGCCAGCCCGACCACAGTTCGAGCACCGGCTCGCGGCCCTGGACAGCGCCGCTGGCGCACAGCAGGTGCAGCTGGAACTCCGGATGGACATGGCCGGCCATGCGCACGCCCGCCAATTCGGCGGCGGCGGCGACCTTGCGCCAGCCGGTGATGCCGGCCACGCGTTGCAAATTGGGCATCAGGATGTCGCAGGCCCCGGCGCGCAGGGCCCGGTGTGCTTCGCCGACGCCAAACAGGGTTTCGCCGGTGGCCAGGTCCATGGTGATGGCTTGCCGTACTTGTGCGTGTGCGCTCAGGTCGGCCGCTGGCACCGGCTCTTCCAGCCAGGCCAGCTGCTCGTCTTCCATGGCGCGGGCCCAGGCGATGGCCGTCTTGGCGCTCCACTGCTGGTTGCCGTCGGCGGCGATGCGCAGGCCTTCTCCGCCAGCCTCCCGCAGTGCGCGCAGGCGCTGCTTGTCGATCTTTTCGCCGGCACCGGCCTTGACCTTGACGGCGCTGTGGCCCTGGGCCACGAAGTCGAGGGTTTCCTGCACCAGCGCGTCTGTGGACAGGGCCAGGGATCCTCCACTGGCATAAACGCCCACCTGATCGCGTGCGCCTCCTAGGAAGCGCCACAGGGGCATGCCGCTGCTGCGGCTGGCCAGGTCCCACAGGGCCATGTCGATGGCCGACAGCGCAGCCAGACCCGCGCCACCCACACCGGCCAAGGCCAGCAAGGCATGCATCTCCTGCCAGTGGCGCTCGATGGCCAGCGCAGGCTGATCCACGCGGGTCGCACCCAGCGACTGCACCAACTCCACAATGGGCCGTGCATCGGCCGCGCCAAAACCAAAGGCGCAGGCTGTGCCCTCGCAGCCTTGCTCGTCGCGCACGCGCACCAGCACCGGGTCGACACTGTCGATCAGGCGCACCGCCGCTCTAAAGGGCGGCTCCAGTGGAAAGCGCAGGGGCGTGGCTGTGACGCAGGCGATCCGGCCCGGCACAGCTGACTTAGCCTCAGGCGAGCTTGAAGGCACGCGCGCGGCGGCGCACGGCCTCAACGTCAAACTTGTTGATGTCGTCGATCAGCTCGTTGGTGTAGATGTTTTTCGCATCCAGGGACTTGTCCACATCACCAATCTTCTTGAGCATGTCGACGTAGGTGTTCACGTCGCTCTCGTGCATGAAGCCCCATTTGTCGCGCTTGACCACCATGTTGTCGATGCGCATGTTGTTCAGGCGCGCCAGCAGATTCTTGCGGCCCAGCGCAAGAGCGGTGGCTTCGTCCACGTTGGCGGGCCGCTGCTCAGGGTGGCGCCGGTAGTGGATGCGCACCGCCGCCTCTGGATTCTCCAGTGCAAAGACGGTGGCCTTGGCATGGGCGCGGCCTAAGCGGATCAGAGCGTCGCGCTTGTTCTGGATGGTCTCGGGCTTGGCGATCATGGCGGTCTGAAAGCCGATGCGGTCGGACAGGGGAGAGGTCAGTACCCGCAGCTTGTAGCGCTCGGGGTTGACGTTCTCGATGGCGGCGTAGACGCTGTCATACATGGCCAGCCCATCGACTTGCCGGGTGCCCCACAAGGCGGTGGCGGCCTGGGCGCCGTAGCCCACATCGATGAAGTTGACGCTGTTGGGATCGACGCCGGCTGCCTCTAACACCGCTTTGACGA
The DNA here is from genome assembly GCA_044352515.1 of Polaromonas sp. Lineage (GTDB taxonomy): Bacteria > Pseudomonadota > Gammaproteobacteria > Burkholderiales > Burkholderiaceae_C > Polaromonas. Next base: position 8,176 of record JBILDR010000060.1, on the reverse strand, counting down.
TGGGTACCGTGGCCGTGGCCTGGCCAATCACACCCAGCTTTTTGCCCTTGAGGTCGGCCAGGGACTTGATCGGGCTGTCGGCGGGCACGGCCGGCATCTGGAAGTTCTGCGTGATCATGTTGTAGAAGGCCTTGAGCGGCGAGCCCTTGGTCACCGGCACCATCAACCCTACCGAGGTACCCGCATGCACCACATCGGCCTGGCCGGTCATGACCAGTTGCGCGCCCAGTGCCGAGCCGCGTACCGACTTAAGTTCAACCTCCAGGCCTTCCTCCTCGAAGAAGCCAGCCATAAAGGGAACCGAGGTCTGCGTCGCGGTCCCCACCTCAAAGGTGGCCGAAGACACGACCCAGGTCAACTTTTGTTTGGCCTGGGCCAAGCCCAGAGAGGGCAGGCCAGAGGCCAGCAGGGCGGCAGAACCCCCCATGAAGTGACGGCGAGGCAAGCGATAGGACATGGACAACCCCCTTTAAGAACAGTGTTGCTCTATCATAAACAGTGTTTACAAAAATTCCCTGCCCATTAACGCATTCCGGATCGGTGTTTACCCCGGACCGCCTGCGTGCCATGGCCCAAGCCTGAAGGAGCACCATGAATTTTCCGGACTACGCGGGTCTGCTGGCCCGCACCGACGCGCCCGCTGGCTCGAGCTGGGGTGTTTTTGGCGCGGACGATGAGGTCGGCACGCTGAACTTCATCACGCCAGAAATCACCCGCCAAGCGGCAGCGCTGGTGCAGCGCGGTCGGGTTTTTAACTTGGACCACAGGCTCGATGCCTTCCAGCCGCCGGTCACCCGGCACCGCCACCAGCCCACCCACACGATCTTCAGCAACAGCCCGCATCACCGCGATGATTACCTTGATGGCCTGTACCTGCAGGGCAGCTCACAGGTGGACAGCTTGCGGCATTTCCGCCACCCGGACCATGGTTTTTACAACCGCACGCCCGATGAGGCGGTGCGGACCGACTCACCCACCATAGGCGTGAACCGCTACGCCGAGCGCGGCATCGCCGGCCGGGGCGTGCTGCTGGATATTGACAGGCACCTGCTTCGCCAGGGCCGGCGGCTGGACTTTGCCGGGGGTGAGCCCTTCACGGTGGACCTGCTGGAAGAGGTGGCGCAGGCGCAAAAGGTGAGCCTGCGCCAGGGCGACATCCTTTTGATGCGTACCGGTTGGCTGGACCATTATTTCCATCGGATGTCGGCTGCTGAACGCGAGGCTTTCCCTCACCGCATGGTCTGCCCGGGGCTGCTGCAGTCGCGCCAGACGGTGGCCTGGCTGTGGGACCAGCGGGTGGCCATTGCGGCATCGGACAACATCGGCGTGGAGGCCATTCCGTCGGTGCCTGACTCGCCCTTTGTCTCCAACTACGACCGGCAGGCTGGCACCGACCCGGTCCATGCCGGCCTGATGCACCCGACGCTGATTGCCTTGTTGGGCCTGTGCCTGGGCGAGTTGTGGGATTTGGAGGCGCTGGCTGAGGACTGCGCTGCCACCGGTGTCTACGAGTGCTTTTTGAGCTGCAAGCCCTTGAACCTGACCGGCGGCGTGGGCTCGCCGGCCAATGCCATGGCCATCGTTTGACGCGCAGGTGCGTCTGGCCCTAGACCACTGAGCCCAAGACGGCTGGGAAGCGTTGGGCGGTGTTTGGATGCACCGGGCCAAGCCCCAGCGGGGGCCTCGACCCCACCGGCTTCGCGCCAGCTTGATCAGGCTTTTTCGGGCAGCTCGATCTTGACCTCGAGCACATCCAGGTCGTCTTGGCGCTCGAGGTTGACCTTGATGTCCTCGGGTGCAATGGCGATGTACTTGGAAATGACAGCGATCAAGTCGCGCTGCAAAGCGGGCAGGTAGTCCGGCTGGTGTTTGCGCGAGCTGCCCCGCTCATGGGCGAGGATGATCTGCAAACGCTCCTTGGCGACGCTGGCCGTTTTTTTCTTTTCGCCCAGCAGAAAAGACAGGAAGGAGCCCATTTAGCGGCCTCCAAACAGGCGGGCAAAAAAGCCCTGTTTCTGCGCCTCGATGAAGCGCAGCGGCTTGTCCGCGCCCAGGAAGCGGTCGATCACGTCTTTGTAGGCCTCTGACACATCGGAGCCCTGCATGTGGATGGTGGGCAGGCCTTGGTTGGAGGCTTGCAGCACGCTTTCCGATTCGGGGATGACGCCGATGAGCTTGATGCGCAGGATGTCCTGGATGTCTTCGAGCGAAAGCATCTGGCCCTGGTCGACCCGGTTGGGGTTGTAGCGGGTGATCAGCAGGTGTTCCTTGATGGGATCGGCGCCTTCGATGGCCCGCTTGGTTTTGCTCGAAAGCATGCCCAGGATGCGGTCAGAGTCGCGCACCGAGGAGACCTCGGGGTTGGTCACCACCAGCGCCTCGTCGGCAAAGTGCATGGCCATCAGCGCGCCGGTTTCGATCCCGGCGGGCGAGTCGCAGACGATGTACTCGAAACCCATTTCACCGAGTTCCTTGAGCACCCGCTCAACGCCTTCCATGGTCAGCGCTTCCTTGTCACGGGTCTGCGAGGCAGCGAGCACAAACAGGTTGTCGCACTGCTTGTCCTTAATCAGGGCCTGGTGCAGATTGGCTTCGCCGTGGATCACGTTGATCAGGTCGTAGACCACACGCCGCTCGCAACCCATGATGAGGTCGAGGTTGCGCAGGCCGACGTCAAAGTCGATCACGGCCGTTTTGTGGCCACGCAGGGCCAAGCCGGAGGCGAAGCTGGCGCTGGTGGTGGTCTTGCCCACGCCGCCCTTGCCTGAGGTCACCACGATGATTCTTGCCATGAGGGACTGTCCTTTTGGTTGGTGCTAAGTGAAAACAAAGGGCGCGGGGCTCAGCCCAGCGGCTCCATGATGAGTTTGTCGCCCGAGGCGTCGGTCTGCAGGCGCACCAGGGCCGGCTTGCCGCGCACTTTTTCGGGCAGGGGAACTTCGCTGGTGCGGTAGATGCCGGCAATTGACACCAATTCGGCCTCCAGGCTGTGGGCATAGATGCGGGCCTGGTTGTTGCCCCGGGCACCGGCGATCGCCTTGCCGCGCAAGGGCGCGTAGACATGGATGCTGCCGTCGGCGATGACCTCGGCGCCGGCATTGACCATGGCCATGACCACCAGATCGCGGCCGCGGGCGTAGACCTGTTGGCCCGAGCGCAGGGGCTTGTCGACCAGCATCGCGCCCAGCGGGGGCGGCTCGCTGATTTCGGCCGGCGTGGGTGCGGGCGCTGCAGTGGGGCTGGCTGCGGGCCCCTGCGGGTTGCTGGGCGCCTGCGGCGTCGGCGGGCTGCTGGCCACCACCCGTGCGTCCGGGGCGAGCAGCAAGCCAGCCGCATGTGCAGCTTGCATCTGTGTTTCGGTGCCGCCCCGCACCGCGATCGGCCGAACCTTGTAGCGGCCGAGCAGTTGCAGCAGCGCCGCAAAGTCCACCACCGGCTCGGGCTCGCCGTTTCGGCGGGCACTGGCCACCGCGCCGGTCAGATCGATCAGCAGCGGATCTTCATCAAAAAAATCGGGCACATCACCGAAGCGGCGGGCCAACTCTTGCTCAATCGCGCCCAAGTCGGTGGATTTGAGCATCAGGGCCACCATGGGCAGGTTGGCACTTTTGATGTCCAGACTTGCTGGCGTGTTGGAGGAGACCCGTGGGGCGTCGTTCATGAGCTCTGTCGTGGGGGCCTGGTGACTCGAAGGCGGATTCCAGCATGGCAAAGGCTCGCTGGACCGGCCGAAAGTTTAACAGTCGAGCCGGAGAAAAACCTCGGCCTTACCAACTGATTTCAGCGGCCAGCGGTGCGTGGTCGGACAGATGCGACCAGGGCTTGCGCGGCAGGCTCAAGGGGCGATGGCTGCGCGCGTTGGCGACATAAATCCGGTCGAGCCGCAGCAGAGGCAAATGGGCGGGAAAGGTGAGCGCCGCCTTGCCGTGGGCCTGGACAAAAACCTCCTGCAATCCAGCGCCATGCTTGAGCACATCGTGCGCCCGGCGGCGCCAGTCGTTGAAGTCTCCGGCAACGACGACACGGGCTTGGGCCGGCATGTCCTGCCGCACCAATTCGCACAGCATCTGCATCTGCCGGCGCCGGTGGGCTTCGAGCAGGCTCAGATGCACACAGACCGCATGAATCTGCCCTTCGGGGGCTTCCAGCACGCAGTGCAGCAGGCCGCGGCGCTCGGGTCCGGAGATCGAGACGTCGCGGTTTTCAACATGGGAAATCGGGAATTTGGACAGGATCGCATTGCCGTGATGGCCGTCTGCGTAGACCGCATTGCGCCCGTAGGCGTGTTGCGGCCAAATCCGATCCGCCAAAAACTCATGGTGGGGGTCGGCCGGGTAATTGGTGTAACGGCTGGCATGGCGGCTGTGGCTGCCCGCCACTTCCTGCAAAAAGACCACGTCGGCGCCCACAGCCCGTACCGCTTCGCGCAACTCGTGCAGCATGAAGTGGCGGTTGAGCGCGGTAAAGCCTTTATGGATGTTGACCGTCAATACCTTGATGACCTTGGCCTGCGGCGCGGCCGAGGCCCGCGCCCGCACATCGGCCAAGGCTGGCTCAGCATCAGGTTTCCTATACTGGGCTATCACTGGGGAGATGCAAATGTTAGAACTGCTGCTGGGCTTGTTGTTGTTTCTGGGCGTGCATTCGGTGCGCATCTTCGCCGATGGCTGGCGCAGCGCGATGATCGAGCGCATGGGTGGCCTGGCTTGGAAGGGGCTTTATGCGCTGCTGTCGCTGCTGGGCTTTTGGCTGCTGATTCGCGGCTGGGCCCAGCTTCGTCTGGAGCCTCAGGTCTTGTGGACCACGCCGGTGGCCTTGCGTCATTTGGCTGCGGTTTTGATGTTGCCGTCCTTTGTATTGTGGGTGGCTGCTTATGTGCCCGGCAATCTGATTCGGGCCCGGCTGCATCACCCCATGGTGCTGGGCACCAAGACCTGGGCCTTGGCCCATTTGCTGGCCAACAACACGGTGGCCGATCTTCTGCTCTTCGGCTCCTTCCTGGTGTGGTCGGTGGTCTTGTTCGTGGCTTCGCGCCGCCGCGACCGCCGTGAGCAGCGGCCGGCTGCGACCGGCCGCTTGGTGCCCACGGCGCTGACGGTTTTGCTGGGCCTGGGGGTTTGGGCCGTATTTGCTTTTTGGCTGCATGCAGCGCTCATCGGCGTGCGGCCCATGGGCGGCTGATCAGCCGCCGTGGTGCCCCGGGTGGCTATGCGGCCCCATGCGGCCGTGCTCGCCCTTGCGTGCCATGTGCGTCATGTACTGGCGCGTTTCATCGTCAAAGACTTTTTTCTGCTCGGGCGACAGCGCGGCATAGAAGTTTTTCGTTGCCTCGCCGCGGCGCTCCATCAGTGCATTCATTTCGTTCTGGCGCTGCTGGTGCAGTGCTTTCATGCGATCGACGCGCTCGGGGGTGTTCAGGCGCATGACCTCGCTCCAGTCCGGCCTTGTACCGGGTTGGGCCGGCGGGGCCATGGTACCGGCAAATGCTGACCAGGCGGGCTCTTGTTCGGGCTTGAGCTGCAGCTTAGTTTTCAGTTGAGTCAGATGCTGCTCGTGCTTTGCCTTCATGCGCTCCATCATGGCGCCATGTCGGGGCTTATCGCTGCCTGGCGCAGCGGCTTGGGCGGAGCCCTGTGGGGCCGGTTGAGCCCATGCAGCAAAGCCGCTGGCACTTACAAGCGCTGCCAGCAGCCAGGGGGTGGAACGATGGATGAGGAAGTTCATGGTGGATCCTTTCACTTTCAAAAAAGCCGCAAGGTTTGTCGGGCGGCCAGATGCAGTGTCGCGGCCACATGTATCTGCCAGATGCTGCTGACGTGAGCTTTTGTAAAGGTCAGGAAAAGACGGGCAAGCGCCCGTTCTTCTGTGCGGCTTAGCTGACCTCATAGCCTTCTTCGGCAATGGCCCGGGCGATGGCCTGGCGGGGCTGCTCGCTGTTGACCCTGACCTCTTGCGCACTTCGGTTGATGGTCACCAGCGCTGTGGGATCGATGCGCTGCACCGCTTGGGTGACGGCGCGCTCGCAATGGCCGCAACTCATGCCGACAACGGTAAATTCCTGGTCCATGGGAAGGCCTTTCCTGGGTGAGCCTTAATGGCGGTGAACTGGGCTGTACTTCAAGGGCTGATGATGCGCCCGATACATCTGTGCCTATTGATGGGCATCAATAAACCGTGCGGTGGCTTGATTTTTACAGCCTTTGGGCTGCGGGCCGGTATAAGCTGCAAGCCATGAACGATGCCGCCCATCTGGAGCCCGAGCTTTCCTTGAAGTCTGCACCCGAGCCGGCCGGTGTGCCAGCCAGCCTGGACTTGGGCATTGAAGGCATGACCTGCGCCTCCTGTTCGCTGCGGGTGGAGCGGGCACTCCAGAAGGTACCGGGCGTGCGCCAGGCCAGCGTCAATCTGGCCACCGAGTCAGCTCGGGTGCAGTTTGATGCCGGGCAGTCGGGTGAGCTGCCGGCCTTGCTGCGACGGGCGGTGCGCGAGGCCGGTTACGGTGTGCGAGAGAGCAAGGCCGGGGCCGCAGCGCAAAAGCCATCGGCCTGGGCGGGCTTTGCGCCGGTGGCCTGGGCCTTGGCGCTGTCCTTGCCCCTGGCCCTGCCCATGGTCTGGGCTCTGTGGGGCGAGCACCGGATGTGGCCGGCCTGGCTGCAGTTTGCACTGGCCACCCCGGTGCAATTCATTTTGGGTGCCCATTTCTACCGCGCCGCCTGGCACGCGCTGCGTGCGCGCACCGGCAATATGGATGTGTTGGTCGCGGTGGGCACTTCGGCGGCCTGGGGCTTGTCCATGTGGCTCTGGCTGAGCGCTGAGCCCGGTGCGATGCCGGAGCTCTACTTTGAGGCCTCGGCGGTGGTTATCAGCCTGGTGATGCTGGGCAAATGGCTGGAGCTGCGGGTCAAGCGCCAGACCACTTCGGCGATCGCCGAATTGCATGCCTTGCGGCCGGCGCTGGCCCATGTGCAGCTGCGCTCGGGGGAGACGGTCGATCTGCCGGTGGCCGAGGTCCTGCAGGGAGATACGGTACTCATCCTGCCTGGTGAGCGGGTGCCCGTCGACGGTCAGATCGTGCAGGGCCGCAGCCAGCTCGATGAGTCTATGCTGACCGGTGAGCCCTTGCCGGTGAGCAAGGACGAGGGGGCGCAGCTGACCGGAGGCAGCATCAACGGCGAAGCTCGCTTGCTGATGCGGGTGACGGCGGTGGGCGCGCAGACGGTGCTGGCCCGCATCATTGCTCTGGTGGAAGACGCGCAGGCGGCCAAGGCGCCGATACAGCGCCTGGTCGACAAGGTGGCGGCGGTGTTTGTGCCCGCGGTTATGGCGCTGGCGCTGCTGACGCTGGTGGCTTACCTGCTCAGTGGTGCTTCGCTGGAGCTGGCGGTGGTGCGCGCGGTGGCGGTGCTGGTCATCGCCTGCCCTTGCGCACTGGGGCTGGCCACGCCCGCAGCCATCATGGCGGGGACCGGCGTGGCCGCCCGGCATGGCATTTTGATCAAGGATGCGCAGGCGTTGGAGCTGGCCCACCAGGTGCGGGTGGTGGCTTTTGACAAGACCGGCACCTTGACGGTGGGGCAGCCGCGTCTGATTTCTTTTGAGGTGCTCGAAGGCCAGGACCGGGCAGCTTTGTTGGCGGCGGCGGCCAGCCTGCAAAGCGGCAGCGAGCATCCGCTGGCGCGCGCGGTGCTGGCGCAAGCGCGTGCCGAGGGCTTGAGCTGGGCTGCGCCTGAGTCGCTGGTGGCGATCGCCGGGCGCGGGGTGGAGGGCAGCACCGGCGGTCGGCGTTACCGCATCGCCAGCGGGCGTTGGCTGGCCGAGTTGGCCCTGCCCCTGGGTACGCTGGCCGAAGCGGCCGAGCGCCTGCAGCAGGCGCAGGGCGCAACGCTGTCGGTCTTGCTGCGCGAGGATGGGCCGCGGTGGCAGGTGCTGGCTTTGCTGGCTTTTGCCGACCAGCCCAAGCCTGGGGCGCAGCAAGCCTTGGCGGCGCTGCGCGCGCGCGGCTTGCGGGTGGTGATGATCTCCGGCGACAACCGCGCCGCTGCGCTGGCCGTGGGCGCGCGCCTGGGTCTGGCCGACGATGAGGTGCTGGCCGATGTGTTGCCGGCCGACAAAGCAGCGGCGGTTCGCAGCTTGCGGCAATATGGCCCGGTGGCCATGGTGGGCGATGGCGTCAATG
>JBILDR010000230.1:0-5193 GCA_044352515.1 Polaromonas sp. | reverse complement strand
TGAGCATGGCTTCGCCGATGCACCAGGTCAGTACCGCACCAGCCGTTGCCACCATGGTGTTCATGAAGGCCAGAGCGGCGAAACCGTTGGCTTCCAGAGCCGAGCCGGCGTTAAAGCCGAACCAGCCGACCCACAGCAGGGCAGCGCCGACCATGGTCAGGGTCAGGCTGTGCGGGGCCATGGCTTCTTTGCCAAAACCGATACGCTTGCCCACCATGTAGGCGCCGACCAGGCCGGCCACAGCGGCGTTGATGTGCACCACGGTACCACCGGCAAAGTCCAATGCGCCCGACTGCCAGATGTAGCCAGCCTTGGCGGTCATGGCGTCAACCACTTCCTTGCTCGTGTAGGCGTCAGGCCCCATCCAGAACCAAACCATGTGGGCAATGGGCAGGTAGCTAAAGGTGAACCACAGCACCATGAAAGCCAGCACAGCAGAAAACTTCATGCGCTCGGCGAAGGCGCCGACGATCAGCGCGCAGGTGATGCCGGCAAAGGTGGCCTGGAAGGCGGCAAACACGATCTCCGGGATCACCACGCCCTTGCTGAAGGTTGCCGCGTTGGCAAAGGAGCCGGCAGCGTTGTCCCAGATGCCCTTGAGCATGAAGCGATCGAATCCGCCGAAGAAGGCTCCCCCCTCGGTGAAAGCGATGCTGTAGCCATAGACCACCCACAGCACCGCAATCATGGAAAAGGTCACCATCACTTGCATCAGCACCGACAGCATGTTCTTGCTGCGCACCAGGCCGCCGTAGAACAGGGCCAGGCCGGGGATGGTCATCATGATGACCAGCACGGTGGAGATCATCATCCAGCTGGTGTCGCCCTTGTTGGGGACGGGGGCTGGTGCAGCCGCGGCGGCGGCCGCAGGGGCGGCGGGGGCGCCGGCTGCGGGTGCGGCGTCAGCGGCTTTCGGGGCTTCGGCAGAGGCAGCTGCGGCCGGGGCGGCAGCAGGTGCTTGCGCCAGTGCGCTGATGCTGCCGGTCAGCAGGCTCAGGCCTAAGGCCAAGGAGGCGAGTAGTTTTTTCATGGCGTAACTTCTTTCTCTGAATAGACTTCCTGAGGGCCTTACAGCGCTTCTTTACCGGTTTCGCCGGTACGGATGCGCACAACCTGCTCGAGGTCGTACACAAAAATCTTGCCGTCGCCGATCTTGCCGGTGCGGGCCGAGCCTTCGATGGCTTCGATCACGCGCTCGACCAGGTCGTCAGAGACGGCCGCCTCGATCTTCACTTTGGGCAGGAAGTCGACCACATACTCTGCGCCCCGGTAGAGCTCGGTATGTCCTTTTTGCCTGCCGAAGCCCTTGACTTCGGTGACGGTGATCCCTTGAACGCCCATGGCCGAGAGCGCCTCGCGCACCTCGTCGAGTTTGAAGGGTTTGATGATGGCCGTGACGAGTTTCATGTTCCGATTTCCTTTCTCACTAGCACGCTGTAAAGACAAGTACAGCGCGGTCAAAGCAGAGTCCGTGCCAGCGAGCATGATGCGCCGGGCCCCAGCTCTGCAAAGAATGTTTTCGTGGGAGGCTCCAGCAGTGCATGGAGGCGGTGCATGCGGGCTGGAACGACTACATTCGTCTTTGCCCGGATGCGGCGAGTTTGCACCAAACAGGTGCTCATGCATGCACCGTTTTGGATCAAAAAACCCGAATTCCTGCCATGAGCCTGTCCATCGTGCACAGCCGTGCCTTGCTCGGTCTACAGGCCCAGCCGGTGCTGGTCGAGGTGCATCTGGCCAACGGTCTGCCGAGCCTGAGCCTGGTGGGGCTGGCCGATACCGAGGTCAAAGAGGCGCGCGAGCGGGTGCGCTCGGCCATTGCCAACAGCGGCCTGGACTTTCCGGCCAATAAGCGCATCACCGTCAATCTGGCACCGGCCGACCTGCCCAAGGATTCGGGCCGCTTCGACCTGCCCATTGCCCTGGGCATTTTGGCCGCAGCTGGTCTGCTCGATGCGCAGCAGCTCGATCGCTTTGAGTTTGCCGGCGAGCTGTCTCTGGGCGGGCAGTTGCGGCCGGTACGCGGCGCCTTGGCGATGGCCTTGGCCAGCCGCCAGGGCCTGGCCCGCGCACTGGTGCTGCCGGCCGCCTGCGCGGCCGAGGCGGCTTGTGTGCCTGGCGCTCAGGTTTATGGTCCCGCTACCTTGCTCGAAGTGGTGCAGCAATTGCAGCCGGGTGGACCGCCCGATGGGCTGCTTTGGCAGCTGGTGAGCGCAGCGCCGCCTGCGGTGGCCGCCTCAGGACCGAACATGGCCGACGTCAAGGGCCAGGCGGCAGCCCGGCGTGCGCTGGAGGTGGCCGCCGCCGGCGGCCACAGCCTCTTGCTGATCGGCCCACCGGGCTCGGGTAAGTCTATGCTGGCTCAGCGCCTGGCCGGCCTCCTGCCAGCGATGGACACCGAATTGGCTCTGGAGAGTGCAGCCCTGGCCTCGCTGGGTGGGCGCTTTATGCCCGAGCGCTGGGCACAGCGGCCGACCTGCGCGCCGCACCACAGCGCCAGCGCGGTGGCCCTGGTCGGCGGTGGCTCGCCCCCGCGGCCGGGCGAGATTTCCCTGGCCCACGGCGGCGTGCTGTTTCTTGACGAGCTGCCTGAATTTCCACGCGCGGCGCTGGAAGCCCTGCGCGAGCCGCTGGAGAGCGGCTCTATCCGGGTGGTCCGGGCGGCACGGCAGGCTGAATTCCCAGCTCGGTTTCAGTTGGTGGCGGCGATGAACCCCTGCCCCTGCGGCTACCTGGGCTCACCGCAGCGTGCCTGCCGCTGCTCGCCCGAGCAGGTCTTGCGTTATCAGAGCAAGATCAGCGGACCGCTGCTCGACCGCATCGATCTTCAGGTCGAGGTGGCGGCCCTGCCGCCGCAGGAGCTGGTGCAGGCGCCGCCCGGCGAGGCCAGCGCGCCCATCGCCGAGCGGGTGGCCGCCGCCCGCGAGAAGGCCTTGGCCCGACAGGGCTGCCTCAACGAGGCTTTGGCCGGCCAGCGCATCGACACCCACTGCGCGTTAGGCGATCCGGTGGCGCAGTTCCTGACCAGTGCCGCCACCCGCCTGGCTTGGTCGGGCCGCAGCATCCACCGCTGCCTGAAGGTGGCGCGCACCATCGCTGATCTGGCTGCCAGTCCGCAGATCGAGGTGGCCCATGTGGCCGAGGCGGTGCAGTATCGGCGGGGGCTGAAGTCATGCTGAGCTGGTGGTGGATTGGGCGCACAGCCAGCTGCTTCACGTCCTCGCCAGTTTGTCCGCCGAGAACGCTACCGCCCGGGATGTCCGCCTGCTGGGCTCCCAAGGCCAATGGTTTCGTGATTTACAAGGAGGCTCGATCATGAGCGCTGGTGTGCAAGGGCCTGAGTCGGGGCTGCTGCGGCGGCAGGTTTTGTTTTTAGGGCTCGGTCCCTGGCTGCTTTCGGGTGCGGCGGCAGCCGGTGGCGATGTTCAGCTGGCTTCGGTCTGGCCCTCCGGACAGTCGCCCCAGGGTTTTCTGGTCAGCGAAAAGTACGACGGCGTGCGCGCGGTCTGGGACGGGCAGGTCTTGCGCTTTCGCAGCGGACGGGTGATCGCTGCGCCCGCATGGTTTGTGGCGGCTTTGCCTGCCATGCCGCTGGACGGCGAGTTGTGGATGGGGCGGGGGCAGTTTGACCTTGTGTCGGGTGCGGTGCGAAGGACGGTGCCTGACGATGCCCAGTGGCGCGAGCTGCGCTACATGGTGTTTGATGCCTGGGGGCTGCAAGAGCCCTTTGCCCAGCGGGTCGGTCGGCTGGCGCAGGCGATTTCAGCGGCTGCCCAGCCCTGGCTGGTGGCTGTTGCTCAGGAGTCGGTGGACAGTGCGCAGGCACTGCAAGCGCGCTTGCAGCAGGTGGTCAAGCAGGGTGGCGAGGGCCTGGTTTTGCACCGCGCCGATGCCTTATGGCGTGCGGGCCGCACGCAGGCCTTGTACAAGCTCAAGCCCGAGCCGGATGAGGACGGCCAGGTGGTCGGCTACCTGCCAGGGCAGGGCCGCCTTGAGGGCCAGACCGGGGCCTTGTTGATGCAAACGCCCCAAGGCCAGCGCTTTGCCCTGGGCACCGGTCTGAGCGATGCGCTGCGCCGCCACCCGCCGCCTGTCGGGGCATGGGTGACTTACCGCTACCGGGACCGCACCGCCTCGGGATTACCGCGCTTTGCCAGCTTTTTGCGGGTGCGCGATCCGGAGTGAGTATGAACAAGGGCTCGATGCAGGTACTTCTCGTCCTTGATGTCCGCCAGGCCGACTTGCAGGGCAGCGGTCATCGGGGTGGGAGCGTTGTACGGGACGGTGCTTTGTCTTACGATACGACTTACTATCGAGGTGTCTGCCATGGAAACCGTCACAATGTCGAGCAAAGGCCAACTGGTCATTCCCAAGGGCTTGAGGCTTAGCGCCAATTTGCAGCCGGGCGACCAGCTTGCCGTCAGCTATGTGGGGGGCGAAATTCGCTTGCGGCCTTTGCCCGCCCCAGCCACTTCATCGCTCGATGCGGTGGCCGGTTGCTTGGCCAAGCCTGGCCACCAGCGTCTGAGCGATGAGCAGACGCAGACTGCCATCAAAGCGCGGCTCAAGGCCCGCCATGCCGCATGATCTCCTTAGACACCAACATCCTGGCACGGCTGCTGCTGCGCGACGATGCGCGTCAATATGCCCGTGCCCGTCAATTGCTAGCGCAAGATTGCGACTACACCGCCCCAATCACGGTGATACAGGAGTTGGTCTGGGTTCTGGAAGTCAATGACTGCGCCCGCAAGGACATCGCCCATGGCCTGGACTTGCTGTTGGGGCTGCCCAACTTCAAACCTCATCTCCCCGGGGCCCTGCGCCAGGCACTGGCCTGGTACGCGCAGGGGCTGGACTTTGCCGATGCCTTGCACCTGGCACTCAGTCACGGGAGCGAAGAATTGGCGACCTTCGACCAGGCTTTTGCCAAGCAGGCCAGGAAACTGACGGCCTCGCCGCCGGTGCGCTTGGCTTAGGGGCGCGTGGCAGGCGTTCGGGGTCTGCCGCCCAGCCGAAGAGGGCATGCCTTAGGGTGGCGGCTTTTGCCGCTGCCGCCCGCATGAGTCAGCCCCGCGCTGTCGCGCTCGGGCCAGGGCTGCGCTGACGATCGTGGGAAACTTCAGCCGGTCGTGGGCTGGACAGGCTTGGGAAAGCGTCTGCTGCCTACCGATGCAAGTTCCTTCATTCAGGCCG
>JBILDR010000229.1:0-5218 GCA_044352515.1 Polaromonas sp. | reverse complement strand
TGCAAGCGAGCACTGAGCGGCCAGCCCGGCACGCCTATCTGCTCTCGCCCCAAGCCGAGCTTGAGCGGGCACTGAGCCATCCGTCTCAGGACGTCGGCTTAGACAAGTTGCCCCTGGCGGGCATGCCCGTGTCGGTCAAAGACCTGTTTGACGTGGCCGGCCAGCGCACCCTGGCCGGCTCTGTGGTCCTCGGCGGCGCGGCGCCGGCCGTGGCCGACTGCCCGGCCGTGGCCCGCCTTCGGGCCGCCGGCGGCCTGATCGCCGGACGCACCAACATGACCGAATTCGCCTTTTCAGGCGTGGGCATCAACCCGCATTACGGCACGCCGGTCAACCCGTGCGACCCGCAGGTCGAGCGCATCCCTGGCGGCTCCTCATCGGGCGCGGCCGTATCCGTCGCCCTGGGCGCGGCTGTGGCCGCCCTGGGCTCGGACACCGGCGGCTCGCTGCGCATCCCGGCTGCGCTGTGCGGGCTGGTTGGCTTCAAGAGCACCGCCCGTCTGGTGCCCACCGCCGGGGCCATACCGCTGTCGACCACGCTCGATACCGTCGGGGCCATCACCCGCTCGGTGGGCGATGCCATCGTCGTCCATGAGGTACTGGCCGCCCGGAAGGTCGCGAACACCGGCCACAGCTTGCGCGGCGCGCGACTGGCGGTAGCTCGTACCTGGATGCTCGACGACATGGAGCCAGCGGTGGCCGCCGCCTTCGAAGCGAGCTTGCGCATCCTGAGCGAGGCCGGCGCGAACATTGAGCAACTGGACCTGAGCGAGATTGCCGAGTTGGGACCGATGAACGCCGGCGGCGGCTTTTCGGCCGCCGAGAGCCATGCTTGGCACCGCAAGCTTTTGGCCGAGCAGGGGCAGCGCTACGACGCAAGGGTGGCTCAGCGCATCTTGCGCGGCGCCCAGATGAGCGCTGCCGACTACCTGGACCTGGTCGCGGCGCGCAGCGCCTGGATAGAGCGCATGCAGCAAAAACTGACGCCTTTCGACGCCGTACTCTCACCGACCGTACCGATGCTGGCCCCGCCGATGGCCACGCTCGAGAGCGACGATGCACATTTCTTCAAAACCAATGCACTGCTGCTGCGCAACACATCGGTGGTCAATATGCTCGACGGCTGCGCCATCTCCCTGCCCTGCCATGAAGCGGGCGCGCTGCCGGTCGGGCTGATGCTCTGGCACGGCGCCATGCACGACGATGTGCTGCTGCAACTGGCCCTGCAAATTGAAGCAGCGCTGGCCTCGGCAGGCAGGCCGTCCAGCCAGTCGCGCTAAGGCGCCGGGCCAGGCCGCCATGCAACGCATCAGTGCCGCCATCAGCTGGCCCCTGCACGGCATTGCCGCCAGCCGCCAGCTCGAAAGCCTGAGCCAGGCCGGCTTGGCGCCGCAGACCCTGATGCAGCGCGCCGGCCTGTCGGTGGCCAGGCTGGCGCAGGCGATAGCGCCGCACGGCCGGCATGCCTGGATCGCCTGCGGCCCCGGCAACAACGGTGGCGACGGCTTTGAGGCGGCCCTGCAGCTGCAGCGCTGGGGCTGGCATATCAGCTTGAATTGGCTGGCCACGGACAAGGCGCCGGCCGACGCCCAAGTGGCAAGGCAACGCGCGCTGCACGCAGGCTTGCACATCCAGGAACAAGCGCCCGAACAATTTGACCTGGCCATCGACGCCCTCCTCGGTCTGGGCGGCGACCTGTCCGATGAGCGAGCCGGCAGCGCACTGATGCGACAGTGGCTCGATCGCATGCACAGCAATGGCAAGCCGGTACTGGCGGTGGACCTGCCCTCAGGCCTGAACGGCGACACCGGCCAGGGCGGCATGGCGTGGCGCCCGCAAGATCAACGCCACACCCTGAGCCTGCTCAGCCTCAAGCCCGGTCTGCTGACCGCTCACGGGCGCGATCAGGGCGGCCAGTTGTGGTTCGACCCGATCGGCGCCGATCTGAGCAGCGTGCCAGCGACCGCCTGGCTGATCGGGAGCGACACACTGCCGCGCATAGCCAAGGCCGACGCGGCGCACGCCAGCCACAAGGGCAGCTACGGTGATGTGATGGTGGTCGGTGGCGTTCATGGCGAAGGCGCAAGCATGGTTGGCGCAGCCCTGCTGGCCGCCCGCGCCGCCTTGCACTGTGGGGCGGGCCGGGTGTACGTGAGCCTGCTGGGACAGGCGCTGCTGCATTGCGATGTGCAGCAGCCCGAGCTGATGTTCAGGCCCTGGCCACCCCTGACCCCGCTGGCGCCAGATCTGGTCATGGTTTGCGGCTGCGGCGCGGGCAGTGCAGCCGCTGCTGCTCTGCCCCAGGTGCTGGCCAGCAGCGGCCCGATGGTGCTCGATGCCGACGCACTCAATGCGCTGGCCACCGAGGCGCCGCTGCGCCGCCAGCTGCGCCGACGCCGCCATGCAGACACCGTGCTGACACCGCACCCGCTGGAAGCCGCACGCCTGCTGGGCTGCTCGGCCGCCGAGGTACAGGCCGACCGACTGCGGGCCGCGCAAAGCCTGGCCGATGAAACGGCTTGCACGGTGGTGCTCAAGGGCTCGGGCAGCATCGTCGCCGCCCCTGGACGCTCTGCGCAGATCAACCCAACCGGCAACGCACTGCTGGCCACCGCCGGCACCGGCGATGTGCTGGCCGGCATGGTGGGCGCCGCACTGGCCCGTGGACTGGGCGCTTGGGACGCAGCGCGCTGGGCCACCTACCATCATGGAACACGGGCCGACGAATGGGCCCGGTGCAGGCCCGGTCAAGCCCTGTGCGCCAGCGATCTGATCGGCGCGCAGCGCCAGGGCCGCTAAGGCGACAGTACAAGGGCCACAACACGCGGGCCGCAGTACAAGGCTCGCTCAAGCGGGCTCCGAGCCCGCCCTGAGCGCACCCTAATGCAGCAGCATGACGCCGATCTGCAGCAGGAGCAGCATCAGCATGGGCGTCAGGTCCAGGCCGCCGATGGGCGGCACCCAGCGCCGCAGCGGCGCCAGCAGCGGGTTGACCAGGCGTGAGAGCATGGCATCGAGCGCCGTGCCCCTCTGTAGCCAGGACACCAGCACCGCGCCGATGACCAAGACACTGCACATCTGCAACGCGGTACGCAGCAAGAACACCAGCCCCAGCCCCGGCACTGCGGCCCACAACCATGCGCCGGGCAAGGCAGTCATCACTGCCCCCAGTAGCATGCGGCTGAGCAGCGCGAAGACGAAGGAAAGGACCAAGGCGGCCAGCACACTGCCCCAGTCCACCCGGGCCTTGGCCACAGACTGCGGCAGCCAGCGCCGCAAGGGCTTGACGATCCAGTCGGTCAGGGCCATCACGAACACGCCGGGTTGCGCCCGCATATTGACCCGAAGACCATTCATCCAAGCGCGCAGCAAGGCAGCGCCCACCAGCCACTGAAAAAGCACCTCAAGAACCAAGGCAGCAATTTGCATGGCAGGACTCAGCGGCGTGGCTTCTTGCCCTGCTTGCGGCCGACCTTGGCGGCGGCCTTCTTGACAGCCGCCTTGAGCGACTGCAGCGGCGTGCCCGGCGGCGAGAGCAAAGCGGCGCGCGAGCGGCCGGCGGCCGGCGAGGGCAATCCGTCGCGGCGCGCCTTGCGGGCAGCCTTGCGCTCCTGCCCGTCCTCCGGGGGCCGGTCCTTGCCCCCGCGCAGGGGCAGTTCCTGCCCCTCGTGGACCAAGCGAAAGTCAATGCGGCGGCCGTCTAGGTCCACCCGACTAACCTGGACGCGCACCCGCGAGCCGATGGCGTAGCGGATACCGGTGCGCTCACCACGCAGCTCCTGGCGGGCCTCGTCAAAGCGGAAATACTCGCCACCGAGCTCAGTGATGTGAACCAAGCCCTCCACATACATCGCGTCGAGCGTGACGAAGATACCGAAACCGGTGGCTGCCGTGACCAGGCCGCCGAATTCTTCGCCCAGGTGCTCGCGCATGTACTTGCACTTGAGCCAGGCCTCGACATCGCGGCTGGCCTCGTCGGCCCGTCGCTCATTGGCACTGCAGTGCAGCCCGGCGGCTTCCCAAGCCTGTTGCTCGGCACTGGTCTTGCGGGGTTTTTCGGGCCTTTGTTCGGGCGCGCTGACCCGTCCGGCCAGGCGCTTGCTGAGCTTGGCGTGGGCCTCACCGGGCACCGGCAGGGTGGGCAGCTGGTAGCGGGTCTGGCTCAATATCGCCTTGATCACCCGGTGCACCAGCAGGTCAGGATAGCGACGTATCGGGCTGGTGAAGTGCGTGTAGGCCTCGTAGGCCAGGCCAAAGTGACCGCTGTTGATCGGCGTGTAGATGGCCTGCTGCATGGAGCGCAGCAGCATGGTGTGGATCTGCTGAGCGTCGGGCCTGTCCTTGGTGGCCTCGGCAATGCGCTGAAAGTCGCCGGGCAGCGGATTGTCGCCGATGCTCAGCCCTGCCCCGATCGCCTTCAGGTAGTTGCGCAGGATTTCCTTTTTCTCCGGGGTCGGTCCCTCGTGCACCCGAAACAGACCGTGCTGCTTGCTCTGTGCAATGAAGTCGGCGGAGCAGACATTGGCCGCCAGCATCGCCTCTTCGATCAAACGGTGGGCCTCGTTGCGGGTGCGCGGCACGATCTTGTCGATGCGGCCAGCCTCGTCGCAGACGATCTGCGTCTCGGTGGTTTCAAAGTCCACCGCCCCGCGCTCACGTCGGGCCTTGAGCAGGGCGCCATAGACCTCGTGCAAACTGAGCAGACGGCCGAGCAAGTCCTTGCGCTGCAGGGCCTGCGGTCCGCGGGTATTGGCCAGGATGGCGGCTACCTCGGTGTAGGTCATGCGGGCATGGCTGTGCATCACCGCCGGGTAGAACTGATAAGCATGCACCTCGCCCTTGGCGGTGACCAGCATGTCGCAAACCATGCACAGGCGGTCCACATCCGGGTTGAGCGAGCACAGGCCGTTGGAGAGTTTTTCCGGCAGCATGGGAATGACCCGCCGCGGGAAATACACGCTGGTGGCGCGGTCATACGCATCGACATCAATGGCGCTGCCGGTTTCCACATAGTGGCTGACATCGGCGATAGCCACCAGCAAGCGCCAGCCCTTGCCCCGGCCCACTCGGGCCGGCTCGCAGTAGACCGCGTCGTCAAAGTCGCGGGCGTCCTCGCCGTCGATGGTGAGCAGGGCGATATCGGTCAGGTCGACCCGATCGGCCTTGTCGCCCGGCCGCACGCCGTCGGGCAGGGTCCGCGCCAGGGCCAGGGCCTCAT
>JBILDR010000058.1:0-17158 GCA_044352515.1 Polaromonas sp. | reverse complement strand
GGTAGGTGCCCTCGGTCTCGATCGGGTTTTGGGTGGCCATCACCAGAAACGGGCGCGGCACCGGATGGCTTTGGCCCGCGATGGTGACCTGCCTTTCCTGCATCACCTCCAGCAGTGCGCTTTGAACTTTGGCAGGCGCTCGGTTGATCTCGTCGGCCAGCAGCAAGTTGGTGAACACAGGTCCGAGCGAGGTACCGAATTCGCCGGTTTTCTGGTTGTAGATGCGGGTGCCCACCAGATCGGCGGGCACCAGATCGGGCGTGAACTGTATGCGCTTGAACTGCCCGCGCACGGTATCGGCCAGGGTCTTGACGGTCAGCGTCTTGGCCAGGCCGGGCACGCCTTCGACCAGCAAATGGCCCTGGGCCAGGATGGCGATCATCACCCGTTCAAGGAAACGGTCTTGGCCGACCACCACCCGCTTGACCTCATAGAGGATCTGTTCCATCAAAGCGGCGGTGTCGGTAGCGGGCGCAGAGTTCATGGCTGTCCTGGTCGAAACTTAGGGTTTTAGAAGGGGGGCATTCCGACGGCTGAGGCTGCGCTTTCAATCGGTACCGCAAAGCCGATGCCGATGAAGGTGCGCTGCTGTGAGGGGTTGTAGATGGCAGTCACGATGCCCACCACCTGCCCGTCCATGGTGACCAGCGGCCCGCCCGAGTTACCCGGATTGGCGGCCGCGTCAAACTGGATCAGATTGCGCATTTCCTGCTGGCCCTCGGGCGAGCGAAAAGCGCGCTGCAGCCCGGAGATCACGCCGGCCGAGGCCGAGGGCCCGATGCCAAAGGGAAAGCCCACCGCCAACACCTCGTCGCCCGGGACCAGGTCGCTGGTCGAGCGCATCGTGGCGGCCATCAAATCGTCAGGAATCTTGTGGGCCTGCAGCACGGCCAAGTCGTTTTCCGGTTGGGCGCCGGTGACCGATGCGGTCGTCTCCAGCCCGTCATAGAACTCGATGCGGATCACGCTGGCGCCCTGCACCACATGCAGATTGGTCAGGATGATGCCCTTGTCCACAATCACCACGCCGGTGCCCACGCTGCGCTGCACCAACTCGCCGGTTTTGGGGTCGGGGCTCATGCCCAGCACCCGCACCACCGAGGGCCGGATCGCTTCATAGGCCTTGGCCGCCTTGGAGGGCAACTGCACGGTTTCCAGCGTCTTGAGCACAGCCGCGTCGATGTCTTTTTGCGTCAGCGCCGCTGGCATGTGCTGGGCCAGGGCGATCAGGCTGGCCAGTGTTGCCAGGCTCAGCAGCGCAATGACGGTCCACAGCAGCCTAGGCTGCGACCCCTCGCGCGCCAGGAACCGGCGCAGGCGCGAGGGCCTGGCTGTGCCTTGCCCTTCTTGAGCCGCGCGTTCGGACGCCGCCGGATCCGGGCGGGATGGAGAGCTGCTGTAGAGGGCGGACCTTCGCATCAGTTCACCTCGAGGGGATGGGGGCTGGTCCGCAGGGCGGAACGGAACTTCTTCTTGAGCGTGTCACACGGTATCACGTTCGGTCCGGTCTTGCAGTCGGTGGGCTGGGCTTGAGGCATCATTCGGTCATGGTCTGGATCGATACCCATTGCCACCTGGACGCGCCCGAATTTGGGTCGGACCAGGGCGCGGTGCGCCGTCGCGCGCAGGAATGCGGCGTGCATCATTGCCTGATCCCCGCGGTAAGCCCGGCCAATTTTTCCGCCGTTCGGCAACTGGCGCACCGTTTTGGTGACAGCTATGCCCTGGGGATACATCCGCTGTTTGTCGCCGATGTGACCGATCGGCATCTGGCCGAGCTCGATGCGAGCCTGGGCGCCCAGCGCGATGACCCGCACCTTGTCGGCCTGGGCGAGATTGGCCTGGATTTTTTCGTCCCGGCCCTGTGTACCCCGGCCATGCGCAGCCATCAGGAGCACATCTACCGCGAGCAGTTGCGGCTGGCGCTCAGGCACGAGCTGCCGGTCATCCTGCATGTGCGGCGATCGGCCGACCGCCTCCTGAAATATCTGCGCGAGCTGGCCCCGGCCGCCGGCTGGCGCGGCATTGCCCATGCCTTCAATGGCAGCGAACAGCAGGCCCGCGCCTTTTTGGAACTCGGTTTTAAGCTCGGTTTTGGCGGTGCGCTGACCTTCCCCGCTGCCCGACAACTGCAGCACTTGGCCCGCACTTTGCCGCTGCAGGCGCTGGTGCTTGAAACCGACGCACCCGACATCCCGCCGCAGTGGCTTTATCGCACCGCTGCCGAGCGTGCGGCCGGCATGCCTCAGGGTCGCAATGAGCCCGCCGAGCTGCCGCGCATTGGCCAGCAACTGGCCCAGCTTCGGGGCCTGCCCGTGCAAGCTCTGGCTGAGCAGCTGCAGCACAATGCCTGGACCGCTTTGCCCCGTTTGGCCGCTTTGCTCGCGGCCAGGCCCGCCCCGACGACGACTTGAGAGCTTTTCACCGAATGCCCAGCCCCTTGCCTGCCGCGCTGCCCGAAGTCAGCTTTTCCGAGGACCAAGAGGTGCGCCATCTGCACCTGGGCACGCCCTGGATACAGGGCTCGATGCGCCGCGATGCCCCCTTCGATATTGAACTGGAGTACGTGCAGCGCATGATGGCCTGGCTGCTGTTTGTGCCGCCAGAGACTGTGCCCGATCGGCATGCCATGCAGCTGGGTCTGGGCGCTGGTGCGCTGACCAAGTTCTGCTTTAAGAAGCTGCAGATGCGCAGCACCGCCATCGAGCTCAATGAGCAGGTGGTGCTGGCCTGCCGCCAGTGGTTCAGGCTGCCGGCGCCCAGCTCACGCCTGCGCATTGTCGTGGCCGACGCCGGGCAGGAAATTGCCCGGCCCCAATATGCCGGGACGGTCGACGCCTTGCAGGTCGATCTTTACGACGAAGAGGCCGCCGCCCCGGTGCTCGATAGCCCGGATTTTTATGCCGACTGCCGCCGTCTGCTCACCGAGGACGGGGTGATGAGTGTCAACCTGTTTGGACGTCACGCCAGCTTTGAACAATCGGTGAGCAAAATGGCGTCGGCCTTTGGCCAGTCGGCCTTGTGGGCTTTTCGACCGACCCGCGAGGGCAACACGGTGGTGCTGGCTTTGCGTCGGCCTCAGGCCTTGGAACGCCCGCTTCTGGTGCAACGCGCCCGGCATATCGAGTCGCATTGGGGATTGCCGGCACTCAAGTGGCTGAAAACCTTGCAGCCCTGGGCCTGAGGGTCTGAGACCCTGGGCTTTGCGTACTGGCACCTAGGTGTAAGCCACATGCCGGCCGCGGCTTAAATCCATGCACAATCGGCGCGGTCTGAACTTCAGAGGAGTTGGTTTCGTGAATATCAAAAGTCAAAAGGACTTTGTGTCCGGGGTGATGTTCATGGTGGTCGGGGCTGCGTTCGCCTGGGGTGCCACCAAGTACAGCGTCGGGACTGGTGCGCGCATGGGCCCGGGCTACTTCCCGCTCATGCTCGGTGTTTTGTTGACGATCCTTGGTGCGATAGTCACCTTCAACAGCTTGGCCATCGAGCGTGTTGGCGGCGACAAGATCGGCAAATGGGCTTTCAAGCCGCTGTGCTACATCATTGGCGCCAATGTGATCTTCGGCGTTTGCCTCGGCGGTCTGCCCTCGATCGGGCTCAAGTCCTTGGGCTTGATCGTCGGTATTTACGCGGTGACTTTTGTGGCCAGCATGGCCGAGGCAGGCTGGAAGGTCAAGAACACCTTCATTCTGGCGACGGTCTTGTCGGTCATCAGTTACTTGGCTTTCATCAAACTGCTCAAGCTGCAGTTCCCGGTCTGGCCGGTTTTTCTCACCGCCTGAACGGCTAGCAAGGAATCAAGACCATGGATCTCATTTCCAATTTGTCGCTGGGTTTTGGCGTGGCTTTCACGCCCATGAACATGCTCTACGCCTTGATAGGCTGCGTGTTGGGTACGCTCATCGGGGTGCTGCCTGGCATCGGGCCGGTAGCCACCATTGCCATGCTTTTGCCGGCCACCTATGCACTGCCACCGGTGTCGGCCCTCATCATGCTGGCCGGTATCTATTACGGCGCCCAGTATGGCGGTTCGACCACCGCCATTTTGGTCAATCTGCCGGGCGAATCGTCCTCGGTGGTGACCTGTATCGACGGCTACCAGATGGCGCGCAAGGGCAGAGCCGGACCGGCTCTGGCATCAGCCGGCCTGGGCTCCTTCTTTGCCGGCTCGGTGGGCACGCTGATTCTGGCGGCTTTTGCGCCGCCCCTGACCGAACTGGCCTTCAAGTTCGGCCCGGCCGAGTATTTCGCACTGATGGTGCTGGGCCTGATCGGCGCGGTGGTGCTGGCTTCAGGCTCGCTGATCAAAGCGGTGGCCATGATCATTCTCGGCCTCTTGCTCGGATTGATAGGCACAGACGTCAATTCTGGCGTGGCCCGCTTCTCTTTCGATGTGCCCGAATTGACCGACGGCATTGGCTTTGTCGTGTTGGCCATGGGCATCTTCGGCTACGGTGAGATCATCAGCAACCTGTCGCAGCCCGAGCATGAGCGTGAGGTCTTCACCTCCAAGGTCACCGGTCTGATGCCCACCGCTGAGGACCTCAAGCGCATGGCACCGGCGGTGCTGCGCGGCACGGTCCTGGGCTCCATGCTGGGCATCCTGCCCGGCGGTGGGGCGCTGCTGGCGGCGTTTGCGGCCTACGCCATTGAGAAGAAGCTGGGCACCAAGCCGGGCGAGGTTCCCTTCGGGCAGGGCAATATCCGCGGTGTGGCGGCTCCCGAGTCGGCCAACAACGCGGGCGCTCAGACCTCTTTCATTCCGCTGCTGACCCTGGGCATTCCGCCCAATGCGGTGATGGCGCTGATGGTCGGCGCCATGACCATCCACAACATCCAGCCCGGTCCGCAGGTGATGACCAGCAACCCGGAACTGTTCTGGGGCCTGATTGCCTCCATGTGGCTCGGCAACGCCATGCTGGTGATCTTGAATCTGCCGCTGATTGGCATGTGGATCAAATTGCTGACCGTGCCCTACCGCTATCTGTTCCCGGCCATCGTCTTGTTTTGTGCGATCGGTGTGTACTCCACCAACAACAACACCTTCGACGTCTGGATGGTGGCCATATTTGGCGTGATCGGTTATACCTTCATCAAACTCGGCTGCGAGCCCGCCCCCTTGCTCCTGGGCTTCATCCTGGGGCCGATGATGGAAGAAAACCTGCGCCGCGCCCTGCTGCTCTCGCGCGGCGACTGGTCGGTGTTCGTGACCCGGCCGCTGTCGGGCTCTCTTTTGGCTGTGGCCGTGTTGATGCTGGTCATCGTGCTGCTTCCCTCGGTCAAGAGCAAGCGGCAAGAAGCCTTCGTCGAAGAGTGATCGGGCTTGTGTGAATCAGCAACGGCTCCTGCGGGGGCCGTTGTTGTTTGTAGCTTGAGCCTGGCAGCCCTGTCCGGGACCTTCAGCTCAAAACGTTTGGCTCTGACACAATCGGACAATGATCAAGCGTCTCTTTCTGGCCCTGCTTGTTTGCGCAGGCCCCGGCAGTTTCTGGCTGTCTCCAGTGGCCCTGGCTCAGGCTTACCCCACAAAATCCATACGGCTGATCGTGCCCTTTCCGGCCGGCGGCGCCACCGACCTGTTTGCCCGCACCGTTTCGCAAAAGCTCGGTGAGCGCCTGGGTCAGACCGTGGTGGTGGACAACAAGCCTGGTGCTGGCGGAACATTGGGCGCTGACCTGGCCGCCAAAGCGCCGGCCGATGGCTATACCCTGCTGCTGAGCACCACCAGCACCCACTCCATTGGGCCCAACCTCAACCCCAAGATTCCCTACGACGCGGTGCGCGACTTCACGCCGATCTCGCACCTGGGTAACGCGCCCAGCATCATGCTGGTGCCCAACAGTTCCCCAGCCAGGACGGTCAAGGAATGGATAGACCATGCCCGCAAGAACCCCGGGCGCTTGAACTACGCCTCCAGCGGCAACGGCACCATCGTGCAGCTCACAGCCGAGCTGTTCAAGGCCCAGGCCAATGTGTTTGTGGTGCACATCCCCTACAAGGGCACGGCGCTGGCCATTCCTGACCTGGTCAGCGGCAAGCTCGATGTGCTGTTTGATTCACTGCCCACCGGACTGCCGCACGTCAAGGACGGACGCCTGCGCGCTCTGGGTGTGACCTCGGCCCAGCGCACGCCGCTGGCGCCGGACCTGCCACCCATCTCCGACGTGCTGCCGGGCTACGAATCGAACACCTGGTTTGGCTTGTTCGGCCCGCGTGGTTTGCCAGCGGACCTGGTGGCGCGCCTGAACGCTGCAGCCAACCAGGTGCTCAAGGATCCCGATGCCATAGACAGGCTCACCCGCTTGGGCATAGAGCCGGTGGGCGGCACGCCGGTGCAGTTCACCTCCATGTTGGCCGCCGAGTCGACCAAGTGGAAGAAGATCATTCAGGAACGCAAGATCACGCTGGAGTGAAGGCCATGAACTTTGATTACGGCCTGGGCTACCCCAGCACGCGCTTGCCGCTGTTCGCGCGCAACGTTGTCTCTACCTCGCATCCCCTGGCCGCACAGGCCGGCCTGCAGATCCTGCGACAGGGTGGTAACGCGGTCGATGCGGCGATCGCAGCCGCTGCGGCCATGACCATCGTCGAGCCGGTGAGCAATGGCCTGGGTTCGGACGCGTTTTGCATCCTCTGGGACGGCCAGCGCCTGCACGGACTCAACGCTTCGGGCCCAGCGCCGGCGGCCTGGTCACCGCAGTATTTCCATCGCAAGTATGGCCAGGACGCCAAGACTCCGCCCAAGCGCGGCTTCGATTCGGTCACCGTGCCCGGCGCAGTGGCCTCCTGGGTGGCACTGTCCGAACGCTTTGGCAAGCTGCCTTTTGCCGACCTGCTCGAACCTGCCATCGACATCGCCGAGCGCGGCTATTTGGTGCCGGTGGTGGTTCAGCAAAAATGGCTGGCCGCCACTGCCGAGCTGCAGTCGCAGCCCGGCTTTGCGCAGAGCTTTTTGCCATGGGGTCGGGCGCCGCAGGTGGGCGAGTTGTTTCGCTTTGCGGCCGCAGCGCGCGGGCTCAAAGCCATTGCCCGGTCCAAAGGGCAGGCACTTTATGGTGGCGAGATCGCGCAGGCGCTGGAAAAGTTCTCGTCCCAAAACGGCGGCAGTCTGACTGCGCGTGATCTGGCTGATTACCGCCCCGAATGGGTCGAACCGATCGCCAAGAGCTACCGGGGCTATACCCTGCATGAGATCCCGCCCAACGGGCAAGGTATCGCGGCCTTGATCGCGCTGGGTATCGTCTCGCACTTTGACCTGGCCAGCCTGCCGGTCGACGGCGTGGCCGCACAGCATTTGCAGATCGAGGCCATGAAGCTGGCCTTTGCCGACGTCTATCGCTACGTAGCCGATCCGCGCAGCATGGACATCACGCCTGAGCAGATGCTCGACGACGCCTACCTGGCCGGCCGGGCGAAGTTGATCGATCCAAAACGCGCCCAGGACTTCCAGGCCGGCAACCCGGTCAAGGGTGGCACCATTTACCTGACCGCGGCCGATGAAAGCGGCATGATGGTCAGCTTTATCCAGAGTAACTTCATGGGCTTCGGCTCGGGCGTGGTCGAACCTGAATTTGGCATCAGCCTGCAAAACCGCGGCCACGGCTTTTCTACCGACCCGGCCGGTGCCAACCGCGCCAATCTGGTGGCGCCGGGCCAGCGACCCTTTCACACCATCGTTCCGGCCTTCCTCACCCAGGACGGCCAGCCGGTCATGAGTTACGGGGTGATGGGCGGCAACATGCAACCCCAAGGGCATATGCAGACCCTGGTGCGTATGCTCGATCACGGGCAGAACCCGCAGGCAGCGTGCGACGCGCCGCGCTGGCGTTTCAACGCCGGCCTGAGCATCAATGCAGAAGCCAGCATGGCCAGCGATACCGTGCAGGGGCTGCAGAGCCTGGGCCATCAACTCGAGGTGATCAAGGACTCCTACCAGGACTTCGGCGCCGGCCAGTTCATCTGGCGCATGGGTGATCCAGCGGTGGAGGGCTATCTGGCCGCCAGCGACCCGCGCCGCGACGGCCAGGCGGTGGGCTTTTGAGCGTGGCGCAGGTGCCGGCCGGCGCTGCGCGGCCTGAGTTGGCCAAGCCGAGCCGGGCTACAGGCTTGAGCCTGGCCGTCGTGGGCGCGATTGCCTTCAGTGGTAAGGCTATCATCATCAAGCTGGCCTACCGCTACGGTGTGGACTCGGTCACCCTGATCATGTACCGGATGTTGTTCGCCCTGCCGTTTTTCCTGGCCATGGCGTGGTGGTCGGGGCGTGGCAAGCCAGCACTGCAAGCACGCGACCTGCTTGGCGTGACGCTGCTGGGCATGAGCGGCTATTACCTGTCGAGCTTTTTGGATTTTCTGGGCCTGCTCTACATCTCCGCCTCGTTGGAGCGGCTGATTCTCTACCTGAGCCCCACCATGGTGATGCTGCTCGGGCTGGCGCTGTACAAGCGCTCGATTTCGCGTGCGCAGGCGCTGGGCATTGCCGTGAGCTACAGCGGCATCGTGCTGGTCTTCGTGCACGAGATCACCCTGCAAGGCAGTGATGCGGTGCTGGGCGCGGCGCTGGTGTTTGCCAGCGCCTTGCTCTATGCGATTTACCTGGTCTACAGCGGCGAACTGGTTCAGCGCCTGGGCTCTTTGCGTCTGGTCGGTTGGGCCACCAGCGTGGCCTGCTTGTGTTGCATTGCGCAGTTCGCATTGCTGCGGCCTCTGGCGGCCGCTCAGGTAGCGCCCGAGGTGCTGGGCCTGTCGCTGATCAACTCGCTGGTGTGCACGGTGGCGCCCGTGCTCATGATCATGATGGCCGTCGAGCGCATAGGCCCTGGCGCCACCTCGCAGGCCGGCATGGTCGGGCCTATCGCTACCTTGCTCATGGGCGTGCTCATCCTGGATGAGCCCTTTACCATCTGGGTGCTGGCTGGCGCCTCGCTGGTGATCGCGGGCATTTATATCTTTTCGCGCAGCAAGGCCTGAGCCGGCGCGCTTTCACAAACGCACAAAGGAGAACTCTCATGGATCTAGGTATTGCAGGCAAGTGGGCGCTGGTCGGCGGCGCCAGCAAAGGGCTGGGCCTGGGCTGCGCGCAGGCCCTGGCGCGAGAAGGCGTCCATGTGCTGATGGTCGCTCGCGGCGCGCCTGCCCTGGAAGCGGCCGCGGCCGAGCTGCGCAGCCAAGTGCCGGCCGGCACGCAGGTGCAGGCCCTGGCTTGCGACATCACCACCGCTGCGGGGCGTGAGGCGATTTTTTCGCAGCGCCGCGACTTCGACATCATCGTCACCAACGCGGGTGGTCCGCCACCGGGCGACTTTCGAAGCTGGGACCGTGATGCCTGGATCTCTGCGGTCGACGCCAATATGCTCACGCCCATCGAGCTGATCAAGGCCAGCATCGACGGCATGGCCGCCCGCGGCTTTGGCCGCATCATCAACATCACCTCGAGCTCGGTCAAGGCGCCGATTGATATCCTGGGTTTGTCCAATGGCGCGCGCAGCGGCCTGACAGGTTTTGTGGCCGGGCTGGCGCGCAGCAAGATCGCCGCTCAGGGTGTGACCCTCAACAACCTGCTGCCTGGTGCTTTTGACACCGACCGGCTGCGTGCCACCCAGGCCGCTTCGGCCGTCAAGATGGGCAAGAGCGTCGATGAGGTGGCCAACAGCCGACGTCTGGCCATTCCCGCGCAGCGCTTCGGTACCGCCGAGGAATTTGGCCAGATCTGCGCCTTTTTGTGCAGCATGCAGGCTGGCTACCTGACGGGCCAGAATATTTTGCTGGACGGCGGCGCCTATCCTGGCACCTTCTGAACGTACTACCTTTCAAATCGTGGAAATCCCTGTAGGCCGAACAGGCGCGCGGCTTGTACAAACACTCCACAGTCCATTGCTGTTTGATTCACAGGAGATAAAAATCATGCATACCCGCCGCCATCTGATTCAAAGTGCCGCTGCTGCCAGTCTGCTCGGCATGGGCCTGCCCAGCCTGGCCCAGAGCCGGGTCGAGACGCTGCGCATCATCGTGGGCTTTCCACCCGGCGGCACCACCGATGCCTTTGCCCGACGCGTCAGCGACAAGCTGCGTGGTACCTACGCCACTACCGTGATCGTCGACAACAAGCCGGGGGCGGGCGGGCAGGTGGGTGTGACCACCTTGAAGAATTCGCCGGCTGACGGCGCCCACATCCTCTATACCCCGGCTTCGATGTTCACCATCTTCCCGCACTCGTTTTCCAAGCTGCCCTATGTGCTGAGCGACGCGACTCCGATCGGTCTGGGCCACTCTACCGATCACGGCTTTGTGGTCGGCCCTGCGGTGCCCGAGACGGTCAAGAACCTCAGAGACTTCATCGAGTGGGCCAAGGCCAATCCCGGCAAGGCCACCATTGGCAATCCTGGCTCCGGCTCTATGCCCCACCTGCTGGCCGGGCGGCTGGCCATGCTCGGTGGCTTTCAAATCACCAATGTGCCCTTCGCCGGCTCCGGACCGGCGATTCCGCAGGTCCTGGGCGGCCAACTGGCCGGCATGTCTTCGCCCTTGGGCGATTGGGTGCAGCACCACAAGTCCGGCAAGGTGCGTGTTTTGGCCACCTCCGGGCCTGAGCGTTCGCCCTATACGCCCGAGGTGGCGACTTACCGCGAACAAGGGCAGGGCGAACTGGTGGTGCGCGAGTGGTTCGGCTTTTTCGCGCCGGCCGGCACCTCCGATGCGACCCGTGAGGCGATCAATGCCGCCTTGCGCGCCGCCATGGCCCAGCAGGATATCCGCGATTTCGTCACCCCTCTGGCCGGCCACATCGAGGCCAGCACGGTGGCCGACCACAGCCGCCGCCTGGCTGCCGATTCGGACATGGGCCGACGTCTGGTCGGCGCCCTGGGCTTCAGGGCCGATTCCTGACATCCGGTGGTCGTCGTCAGGTCCGCAGGGCCTGATGCGCTGGCTCCACTGAGCCAGCGCGACCGCCATTGGGCCTTTGGCGCTTGTTCATCGCGCTGACTGGCAGCTTTGAACAGCTCAGCGCCGCGACGACACCACAATGCCGCCGACGATCATGATGAAGGCCAGCAGGTGGTAGAACTGCGGCGCCTCGCCGAGCAGGACGGTTGACAACAGGGCGGCGAAGACCGGCGCCAGGTTGCTGAAAAATGAGGCAATCTGCGGGCCGGCGCGTTGCACCCCTATGCCCCAAAACCGGTAGGCCAGTACCGCCGGTCCGACGGCAATGAAGACGATGGCGGCCACCACTGGCATGCTCCAGACAATCTGCGGCGAGCCCAAGGTCCATTCGGCGCCGGCAAAAAGCCCTGACCAGACCAGTCCAAACAGGATCTGCGCCATCAGGTAGCCGGCCCAGTCCCCGCGCAGACTTTGTGGCTCGCTCGGCCGCGCCAGCAGCCAGCTGTAGACGCTCCAGCACAGGGTGGCCAGCAAAATATAGGCGTCGCCGGGGACAAAGCGCAGCTGCTGTAAGACCGCCCACTGGCCTCGGCACAGCACCAACAGCACTCCCGCGATGGACAGCAGGGCGCCCAGCCATTGGCGCTTGGTAATGATTTGCGCGTGCAGCATTCGCCCCAGCAGCAGTGTCCACACCGGCATGCTGCCGGCCACCAGGGTGACGTTGACAGCGGTGGAGGTTTGCAGCGCCATGTATTGCAGCGCGTTGTAGGCGCCTATGCTGACCAGGCCCAGCAGGCTCAGGCGGCGCCAGTGGGGCCAGATCGGGCCATCACGGCGCAAAAAACGCCAGGACAGCGGCAGCAGGATCAGCAAGGCCAGGACCCAGCGAAAGAAATTGAGCGTCAGCGGCGGCACCTGCTCATGGATCCAGCGGCCGACCAGGGAATTGCAGGCCCACAGCAAAGATGCGGTGCTCAGCATCAGCACGGTTGCCGGGGTCAAGGGTGAAGTCATGCTGCGACTGTAGCGCGCTCGGGATTGCGGGGCGGTCGCCTGCGCGCGACGCCATTTCATGTCACCATCGCAGTCTTTGACGTTTGAGCGCTCGATACAAGGAGATACCTATGAGCAGCACCGTGGCCAAGGCCGTACGCATAGAACGCTTTGGTGGCCCCGAAGAGATGAAATTGGTCGATGTCAGCGTGGGCGAACCCGGTCCTGGCGAGATCCGCATACGGCACAAGGCGGTCGGCCTGAACTTCATCGACGTCTACCAGCGTACCGGCATGTATCCGCTGCCCCTGCCGCTCAATATGGGCATGGAGGCCTCGGGCATCATCGATGCGGTCGGCGAGGGCGTGACCCACCTGAAGGTGGGCGACCGCGCCGCCTATGCCAGCCAACCGCCCGGCAGCTATTGCGAGCTGCGGGTGATGCCGGCGCGCTGCGTCTGCAAGTTGCCCGATGCGATCTCTTTTGAGACCGGCGCTGCCATGATGCTCAAGGGCATGACGGTGCAGTACCTGCTGCGCCGCACCCTCCCGCAGGCTGGGCTGCAGGCCGGCGATTTTGTGCTGTTCCATGCGGCCGCTGGCGGCGTCGGCCTGATTGCCTGCCAATGGGCCAGAGCCCTGGGTTTGCAGCTCATCGGCACCGCTGGCTCGGACGAAAAATGCGCGCTGGCCAAGGCCAAGGGCGCAGCCCATGCGATCAACTACGCCAAGGAAGACTTCGTGGCCAGGGTCAAGGAGATCACCGGTGGGCAGGGCGTGAAAGTGGTCTACGACTCCGTCGGTGCAGACACCTTCATGAAGTCGCTTGACTGCCTGCGCCCCTTCGGACTGATTGCCAACTTCGGCAATGCCTCGGGCAAGGTGCCCCCGTTTGACATCAATGTGCTGGCCGGCAAGGGCTCTCTGTACGCTTCCCGGCCAACCTTGTTCAGCCATCTGGCCACCCGCGAGGCCACGCAGGAGATCGCCGACGACCTGTTTGGCATGGTCTCCAGCGGCAAGGTCCAGATCCAGATTGACCAGAGCTTTCCTTTGGCCCGGGTGGCCGATGCCCACCGTGATTTGGAAGCGCGCAAGACCACAGGCTGCACCATCCTGACCCTCTGATCGGGGGGCTGTAGGAGCCGCGCCCTCGCGGCGATGCAGCGCTTAATCGACAGCCGCATCGCGCCGGGGCGGCGCTCCCACTGGATCACACAAGGCCCAGGGTGGGGCGTAGGAGCCGCGCCCTCGCGGCGATGCAGCGCTTGATCGACAGCCGCATCGTGCCGAGGGCGGCACTCCCACTGGATCAGACAAGGCCCAGGGTGGGCAGTAGGAGACAAGGCCCAAGGCGGGTAGTAGGAGCCGCGCCCTCGCGGCGAAGCAGCGCTTAATCGACAGCCGCATCGCGCCGGGGCGGCGCTCCCACCGGATCAGACAAGGCCCAAGGTGGGCAGTAGGAGCCGCGCCCTCGCGGCGATGCAGCGCTTAATCGACAGCCGCATCGTGCCGGGGCGGTGCTCTCACAAAGGCCCCGGGCAGGGCCTTTGGACAGGTCTTTCGATGGCAGCCGCGCCGCTAGCGCGAGCGGCGCACTCGCAGCAGTTCGTCAGCGATCATGCAGATCGCGCCCAGCGTGATTGCGCTGTCGGCCAGGTTGAAGGCTGGGAAATGCCAGCCGGCCCAGTGAAAGTCCAGGAAGTCAATGACATAGCCGTGGAGCAGGCGGTCGATCACATTGCCCACTGCACCGCCTAGGATGCAGGCCAGGGCGAAGCAGAACAGCTTTT
Source organism: Polaromonas sp. (assembly GCA_044352515.1). GTDB lineage: Bacteria > Pseudomonadota > Gammaproteobacteria > Burkholderiales > Burkholderiaceae_C > Polaromonas. The sequence goes on along the minus strand of JBILDR010000058.1, from coordinate 3,486 downwards.
GCCCTGGATGCGCCTTGAGCAGGTAGACGATGAATACAGTGGCCACCAAGCCCACGCCCGTGAAGAACCAGCGCTGCCAGCCCGAGGCGTCGGCCAGGAAGGAAAATGCAGCGCCACTGTTATGCACCCGCACCAGGTTAAAAAACGAGGCCACCGGCCTGGCTTCGCCGAACTGAAAGGCGCCCAGGATGAGCACCTTGCTCAGCTGGTCGAGCACCATGATCAGGAAGGCCAGTGCCAGCCAGGGCAAGAGGCCCGGAGCGGCTTGTGACTTGGCAGACTTGCCCATCAGGCCACCTGTCGCTGTTCGCCGCTGCCGTAGAGGTTGCTGGTGCAGCGACCGCACAGGCCCGGGTGGGCGCTGTCATGCCCCACATCGTCGCGGTAGTGCCAGCAGCGCTCGCACTTGGCTGCGGTGCTGGGTTGGACCTCGATTTTCATCGTGTCGCCGCTGTGGCACTCCAGCGCCGAGGTGATGAAGACGAATTTGGCGTCCTCGCCCAGGGCGGTGATCAGCGCGTGCTCGGCCGGCGGTAGCTGCACTCTGACGGTGGCCTGTAGCGAGGAGCCAACCTGGCCGGCGGCGCGCAGCGATTCGATCTCCTTGTTGACCGCATCGCGGATCTCGCGGATGCGCGACCAGCGTTGCAGCAGGTCGGTATCGGGCGCGCCCATCTGCGAAAAAGTTTCCAGGAAAATCGACTCGGAGCTGCTGATGCTGCCCCAAGCCTCTTCGGCGGTGAAGGACAGGAAGGGTGCCATCCAGCGCAGCATGGCTTGGGTGATGCGGTAGAGCGCGGTTTGCGCGCTGCGGCGCGCCAGGCTATTGGGCGCGGTGGTGTAGAGCCTGTCCTTGAGCACGTCCAGGTAAAAAGCGCCCAGGTCTTCCGAGCAATAAACCTGCAGCTTGGAGACCACCGGGTGGAACTCGTAGACCTCGTAGTGCGCCAGGATCTCGGCCTGCAGTTGCGCCGCGCGCGCCAGCGCGTAGCGGTCGATCTCCAGCAGCTCGCCATCGGGTACCGCGTCTTGCGCCGGGTCGAAGTCGCTCACATTGGCCAGCAAAAAGCGCAGCGTGTTGCGGATGCGGCGGTAGGCATCGACCACGCGGGCCAGGATTTTGTCGTCGATGTTCAGGTCGCCCGAGTAGTCGGTGGAGGCCACCCACAGGCGCACGATTTCGGCGCCCAGCTTTTGCGTCACGCTTTGCGGCTCGACCGTGTTGCCCAGGCTCTTGCTCATCTTGCGGCCCTGGCCGTCGGTGGCAAAACCGTGCGTGAGCAGACCGCGATAGGGCGCGCGGTCAAACAGCGCGCAGCCCAGCAGCAGCGAGGAATGGAACCAGCCCCGGTGCTGGTCATGGCCTTCGAGGTAGAGGTCGGCCTCGGGGCCGGTCTCGTGGAAGGGCGGCCGCGTGTAGGCGTTCTTGTGACTTGCGCGCAGCACATGCCAGAAGGTCGAGCCCGAGTCGAACCAGACTTCCAGGATGTCGGTGCTCTTGGTGTAGTGCGGCGCGTCCTGCGGGCCCAGAATATCTTCGGGCGTGACGCGGCTCCAGGCCTCGATGCCGCCTTGCTCGACGATGCCTGCGGCCTGGTCCAGGATGTCCATGGTGCGCGGATGCAGCTCGCCCGTGTCCTTATGAAGGAAAAACGGCACCGGCACGCCCCAGCTGCGCTGGCGTGAGATGCACCAGTCAGGCCGGCCGGCAATCATGTCGCGCAAGCGGGTCTTGCCGTTTTCGGGGTAGAAGCGGGTCTGCTCGATCGCGTCGAGCGCCAGCTGCCGCAGGGTCTTGGGCGCCTTGTCTTTCGTGAACACGCCTTCGCCCTCATCCATGCGGATGAACCACTGCGCAGCGGCGCGGTAGATCACCGGCGTCTTGTGCCGCCAGCAGTGCGGGTAGCTGTGCGTGATGCCTACCGTGCTCATCAGCCGGCCGGCGAGTTTGAGCGCATCCAAAATTGCCGGAATCGCCTTCCAGATGTGCTGGCCGCCAAAGAGCGGGAAATCCGGCGCATAGGCGCCGGTACCCTGCACCGGGTTGAGGATGTCGGTGTACTTCATGCCGTGGGCGATGCACGAGTTGAAGTCGTCCACGCCGTAGGCCGGCGAGGAATGCACCAGGCCCGTGCCATCGGCATCGCTCACGTACTCGGCCAGGTACACCGGCGACAGGCGCCGGTAGCCCGCATCGGCCTCATACAGCGGATGGCGGAAGTTCAGGCCACCCAACTGCGCGCCTTTGGCGGTGGCCAGCACCGTGCCCGTCAGGCCAAAGCGCTCCAGACACTTGTCCACCAGGGTCTCGGCCAGCACCAGGCAGCCTTTGGGCGTGTCGACCAGGGCGTAGCTCAGCTCGGGGTGGGCATTGAGCGCCTGGTTGGCGGGAATGGTCCAGGCGGTGGTGGTCCAGATCACCGCAAAGCCGCTCTTGCCGGCAGGCAGGGCCTGCAGGCCGAAGGCAGCGGCCAGCTTTGCTGGCTCGTCGGTTTCGAAGGCCACATCCAGCGTTTCGCTCTTTTTGTCGGCGTATTCAATCTCGAATTCGGCCAGCGAGGAGCCACAGTCGAAGCACCAGTACACGGGTTTGAGGCCGCGGTAGACGAAGCCGCGCTCGATCACCCGCTTGAAGGCGCGGATCTCGCCAGCCTCGTTGGCATAGTCCATGGTGCGGTAGGGCCGCTCCCAGTCGCCCAGCACGCCCAGGCGCTTAAAGTCTTCGCGCTGCTGCTCAATTTGCTCGGTGGCGAAGGCCCGGCTCTTGGCTTGCATGTCGTCGCGCGAGAGCTTGCGGCCGTGCAGCTTTTCAATCGCGTTTTCGATGGGCAGGCCGTGGCAGTCCCAGCCGGGAATGTATTGCGCGTCAAAGCCGGCGAGTTGGCGGCTTTTGACGATCATGTCCTTGAGCACCTTGTTCAGGGCGTGGCCGATGTGCAGCTTGCCATTCGCATAGGGCGGGCCGTCGTGCAGCACGAACAGGGGCGCTCCGGCGCGGGCATCGCGCAGCTTTTTGTACAGGCCTTTTTCGTTCCAGTCCTGCACCCAGGCGCCCTCGCGCTTGGGCAGGTCACCCCGCATCGGAAAGGGCGTATCCGGCAGGTTCAAGGTCGTGCGGTAGTCCTGGGCTTTTTCAGACATGATGAAGATAAATGCGGCTGGAGCAGGCTCAGTGCCCACAGGGGCAAAAGAGGACGTGGGGCGCAAGGCCGATCGCCCTGAGCCTGACAGATGGGCGGCGAGCGGCGCTCTCGGGGTCGGGCGGCAGCCTCAAATTCGGTCGCGGGTGGTCTGCCGGTGGGTCTGCCCATGCCGCGAGGCAAACCAGGCACGTGCGTCGCTGCAGTCCCGGGCGATGCCCTCGGTCAGTGCGCTCAGCCCCTCATACTTGAACTCGTCATGAAGTTTGTGCAGCAGTTCCACACGCACGATTTTACCGTAGGCCTCCTCGGCTCCCAGGGCCTGGGGCCAGTCCAGAATATGCGT
>JBILDR010000228.1:0-5238 GCA_044352515.1 Polaromonas sp. | reverse complement strand
GGGTGGTCTCCGACCAACTGGGCGTGGCCAGCGCCATCAAGATGTGCCGCAGCATCATGATCAAGGGCTTGGAGGCGCTGGTGATTGAAAGCTACGCCACCGCGCGCCGCTACGGCGTTGAAGAGCATGTGCTGCCCACTTTGGCCGAGACTTTCCCCAGCATCGATTGGCACAAGCAAGGCGCTTATTTCTTCAGCCGCGTGGTCCAGCATGGCCAGCGGCGGGCCGAGGAAATGCGTGAGGCTGCGCGCACGGTGCAAGAAGCCGGCTTTGCCCCGCTCATGACCGGCCCGATCGCCGACAAGCAGCAATGGGTGGCCGATCTGGCCGCCGCTGGCGTGTTTGCGGATCTGGCCAAAGATGCCCGCTGGCAGGATTACGCGGACCGTTTGCCGAAAGACTGAACCTTCATGACTTGCTCTCAGCCCCTTCTGGGCATTTCTTCCATGGCCACCCGCGCCTTGCTCACCGATCTGATGCACGCGCATGAGCAGCACGGCGGGCCAGCGGTGGCCATGCAGTCGGTGGGCGGCGTCGATGCGGCGCGGCGGGTGGCTGCCGGCGAGGCCTTCGATGTGGTGGTGCTGGCCAGCGACGCCATCGAGCGTCTGCTGGCGCAGGGCCACCTGCTGGCCGGCTCGCGGGTCGACCTGGTGCGTTCCTGCGTGGCCGCGGCCTGGCCTGCCGGGCAGGCGGCGCCAGACCTCTCGAGTGAGGCGGCGCTGCGTGCGGCGGTGCTGGCCGCGCCCAGTGTGGGTTACTCCACCGGCCCCAGCGGCACTGCGCTGCTGCAGCGCTTTGCGCAGTGGGGCATTGCCGAGCAGGTGCAGGCCAAGCTGGTGCAAGCCTCGCCGGGCGTACCGGTGGGCTCCATGGTGGCTGCTGGCCAGGTGGCGCTGGGCTTTCAGCAGCTCAGTGAGCTGATGGGCCTGCCCGGCATTGCCTGGGCCCTGCTGCCTGAAGCGGCGAAGATCGAGACGGTGTTCTCTGGCGCGGTGGCCGGCACCTCGGCTCAGCCCGAGGCGGTCAGGCAGGTGCTGGCTTACTGGGCCTCAGCCGAGACCGGCGCCATCAAGGCCAGGCACGGCATGGACCCGGCTTGAGCCCTATGGCTTGAAGTGTGGGAGCCGCGCCCTCGCGGCGATGCGGCGCTTAAATCGGCTGCCGCATCGTGCCGAGGGCGGCACTCCCACAGGGAGAACATTCGGCCTTGAAATAGGCTGTGGGAGCCGCGCCCTCGCGGTGATGCGGCCTTCAAACAGGCGCTGCGCCTGATCCAAAGCCGCATCGCGCCGGGGGCGGCGCTCCCACAAAACCCAACAAGCGTTCGGGAAAGGGGTGTGGGAGCCGCGCCCTCGCGGCGATGCGGCCTCAGAATCGGCCCGCACTCAGCGCTTGCGCAGACCCAGCGCCATCACCGTGGCCACCACGATCAGGCCACCAGCGATTTGGATGGGCGCGATGGTCTGGCCCAGCAGCAGCCAGGCCAGCACCAGGGCGACCACCGGCTCAATATTGAGGATGGGTGAGTTGCCGACCACGCCCAGGCGCGGCAGCACCGCCAGCAGCACCGTGATGCCGGTGCCGTAGAGCACTGTCAGCAGCGTCAGGCCCAGCCAGCCGGTGTCCGATTGCGGCAATTGCCAGCTGCCTTGGGCGCTCACCAGGGCCAGGGCCACGCCGCAGGCCAGGGCCATGGTGGTGGCGGTGCGCAGGCGTGCGTCGACGCCGGCCACCTCGTGTTGGGTCAGGATCAGCACCAGGCCAAAGCTGGCGGCGGCGGCCAGGGCAAAGGCCAGGCCCGCGCCAATTTGCTGCCACTGGGCCCGCGCACCCAGGCCCGATGCTGCGCCCATGACGTCCAGGGCCAGGGCCAGGCCGGCGAGCAGCACCGGCATGGCCAGCAAGAGGGTGCGCGCCGGTTTTTGTCGGTAAAGCAGCCATGCCCACAGGCCGGCAAAGATCGGGAAGGTGTTGAAGGCCAGCAGGGCCAGCGCCACCGGCAGCCTCGCTACCGAGGAATAGACGCACAGGCTTTGCACACCGACCAGCAGGCCGGCCAGCAGCAGCATGCGCCACTGTCTGGGGCTGGGCGTGTTCGAAGGCGCCTGCCGCCACAGCAGCAGGGCCAGCACCAGTGCGGTCACGCCGCTGCGAACGACCACCGCGGTGCCGACGTCGGTGCCGTGGTTGAAGGCCAGTCGCGCTGCAACGTGGTTGGCCCCCATCATGCTGGCGACGGCCAGCAGGGTCAGGAAGGCGGTGGTGCTCAGGGCGCGCTGAGTGCTCATGGGGCGGCCCAGGGGTACAGGCCCTTGATGCGTGCCTGCAGCCTGGCCATGGCCAGCAGTGCGTCGATCAGCGGTGTGGCCACGCCGGTGCGCTGACCCAGTTCCCGCACCGCGCTGAGCAAGGCGTCGAGTTCCACCGGCTTGCCGGCCTCGAAGTCTTGCAGCATGGAGGTTTTGAAGCGCCCGAGTTTGCGAGTGACAGCATGGCGCTCCTCCGGGCTTTGATCGATCGGCAGGCCGATGCGCGCACCGATGTCGCGCGCCTCGAGCATCATGCCCGAGATGGCTTGGCGCAGCAGCTCGTCGTCCATGATCAGGTCTGTGGTGGCGCCGGTCAGCGCGCTGATCGGGTTGACCGTCATATTGCCCCAGAGCTTGAACCAGATGGCGCGCTGTATGCAGCCCGAGGTCTCGGTTTCAAAGCCGGCCCGTCCGAGCAACTGTGCCAAGGCCTGCACCCGTGGGCTCAGGCCGCCGGCCGGCTCGCCGATCACCAGGCCTTGGCCAAAATGGTGCTGTACCAGGCCGGGCTCGCTCACCGCACAACTGGCATGCACCACCGCGCCCAGCACCTGGGCTGAGGGCAAGGCGGCGGCGATGCGCCCCTCGGGGTCTATCGATTGCAGACGCGTGCCTGCCAGCTCCCCGCCAAAGCCCTCAAAGAACCACCAGGGCACGCCGTTCATCGCCGTCAGGATCAGGGTGTGCGGCCCGATCAGCGGCCCGATCTGCTGGGCGACCTCGGCCAGTGTCGGCGCCTTCAGGGCGATCACCACCAGGTCTTGTTCGCCGAGGTCGACGGCGCGATCGCTGGCTTGTACCGCAGCCTGTATCAAGGGCTTTGTGCCCGATTGCAGCCGCAGGCCATCACTGCGCAGCGCGGACAGTGTGGCGCCGCGGGCCAGCGCGCTGAGCTGGCAGCCGGCTTGGGCCAGCCGCGCTCCGATCCAGATGCCGATGGCACCTGCGCCCACGATGGCCACGCGCCGTATCGCCGGGCTTGGAAGGTCCGAATTCATGGCCCGCAGTCTAACCGCGCGCCTAGCGCAAGCCCCGCAAGCGCTGTCAGAGAACGACCAACTGGCCCTGGCTCATCAGGTGGGTCACCACATTGCTCAAGACCAGGTTGTTGCCGTTGTCGCTGACCAGCTGAGCACCGGCCAGGAGTTGGTTGCTCGCGTCGATGGTAACGTTGTCAAACACCAGTGCGGCGGTGACTGCGAAACTGGCGCCGCCGTCGTGGTCGATCTCCAGCACCAGCTTGCCGTCGGTATTTTTGCTGGCGCGCAGGAATTGGTCTTTGTTGGCATCGGCGTAGCCCACCAGCAAAGCGTTCAGGTCCAGGGTGTCCGCTTCGGCGGTGCCTTGAAGGGTGCCGGTGCCCCTTTTGAAGCCAAAGTCTTTGAGGGTCTGTCGCCAGAGGCCCGGGCCGCCGGCAAAATTGGGCCAGGCGTATTGGTCGGCGCCGCCCAGGCCGCTGAGGCTGTCATTGCCCGCACTGCCCAGAAAGTAATCAGCCCGGCCAGCCTGACCGCTGAGCGTGTCATCGCCCGCGGTTCCGGTGATCAACTGTCCATAGGACTGGTCGAAGCCGGCTACGCTCTTGCCGCTCGCGCCCTTCAAGGGGTTGCTGATGGGTGCGGCGTACGTGACCCGCAATTCGCCGGCGCTGGTGATGGGGCTGCTCAATTGCAGCACCAGCTCCTGCCCTGAGCCACTGAGGCTGGCGATGGCCTGGGTGCTGCCGCCGACCTTGACCACAAACGCGTTCTTGTCGGGCAGCGTGCCGCTGTAGGCCTCATTGAGGTTCAGCAGCACCCGGTCAAAGGGCGCTGCCTGCGAGTCCAGCAAGGCCTGCGAGAGCGCCGGCAGCGCCAGGTTGCTCACCACCTGCCCGTTGACGCCGCTGCCCAGGGCCGCGGCGTCGTTGCCGCTGCTGTCTTGTACCGCCGCGTTGTTCACGCCTATGCTCGCTGTGGGCGCGACATAAAAAACATTCACCGACTCGCTGGGCAGGATGGCGCTGTCCAGGGTCAACTGCACCTGTGCGCCCGAGATGCTCACGCCGCTGACATTGACGGACTGCCCGCTGCCTTTGAAGACCTTGAAGGCGCTGGCGGCCACAGCAGGGATGGCCGGCGTGCCGCTGCTGCTCGGGCTGAGCAGGGCTTCGGAGTAGTTGAGCAAGACCTGCAGGCCGCTGCTGTTGGTGGTGGCGCCGACCAGGGTCGGTGCGGTGGTGTCGGGCGTGCTCGACAGCGACGCGCTGTCGTTACCGCTCACGTCTTGCAGCGCCTGATTGAGTGCACTCGGGTCGCTGTTGGGCGCGGTGTATCGCAGTGTGGCGATCTGGCCGGATAGGATGGCGGTGTCAAAGGTCAGCGTGAGGGTCTTGTTCGCGACTAGGCTCGAGACGGGCTTGAGCTCGCTGCCACCGTTAGCGGTCAGCACGAAGGCACCCTTGTCGGGGCCGATGGCGCCCAGGGTTTCGTCAAAGCTCAGCTCCAGCGCGCGGTCCGAGGTGAAGCGGCTGGAGAGCAGGGTGGGCGCCACCGCGTCGACGGTGGCCACGCTGCGGTCGAAGGCCGCCACCGGCTTGCCGGCCCAGTCTTGCAAGGCCGCGCCGCTGGTCGGCGGGCTGTAACGCACCCGCAGGCCGGCCAGGGGGTCGGTGACTCCTTCGGCCAGGACCAGTTCGAGCACGCTACCGGAGAGCTTGAGGCCGCTGACCGCCACACTGCGGGTGCTGCCTGCGCTGCTCACGTCCACGCTCAGGCTAGAGGCAGCGGGCAGCGAGCCCGCATCCAGCGCTTCAGTAAAGGTCAGTCGGATCTGGCGGGCACTGCGGTCAACAGCAGCCACTGCCGAGGCGCTGCTGCTCAGGGTCGGCGCTGCGCTGTCCTGGCTGTGACTGACCGTGATGCCGCCGGGCGTGTCGATGGCTGCT
>JBILDR010000227.1:0-5270 GCA_044352515.1 Polaromonas sp. | reverse complement strand
AGCGGCGCGGCCGCGTCGCTGTCACTGCTGGGCGTCTCAGGCGAGGTGCTGCTGTCGATCACCGGTGTCGCTATCTCGGGGGGGCTGCTCGCTTCCTGCGCGCCCTCAAAATCGCGCGCATCCGAGGTGACCGGTGTATCGGCCTGATTGAGGCCAAAGTCCTCGCGCTCGGCGGTCTCGTCGCTGCGCTCGAGAAACGGGTTTTCGTCGAGCATCTGCTCGACCTCCTGGCTCAGCTCCAGGGTCGACAGTTGCAGCAGGCGGATGGATTGCTGCAGCTGGGGCGTGAGCGCCAGATGCTGCGAGACGCGAAGGGACAGGCCTTGTTTCATGGCCTACATTCGGAAGTGCTCGCCCAGGTAGACCCGGCGCACATCAGCGTTGTTGACGATTTCAGCGGGCGTGCCCTGGGCCAGCACATGGCCCTGGCTGATGATGAAGGCGTGGTCGCAAATGCCCAAGGTTTCACGCACATTGTGGTCGGTGATCAGCACACCGATGCCACGGGCTTTGAGAAAGCCGACGATGCGCTGGATCTCGATGACCGCAATCGGGTCGATGCCGGCAAAAGGCTCGTCGAGCAAAATAAAACGCGGCTGACTGGCCAGGGCGCGCGCGATCTCCACCCGCCTGCGCTCGCCGCCCGAGAGTGCCGGCGCGGCCGATTTGCGGATGTGCTCGACCCGCAGGTCGTGCAGCAGCACATCGGTGCGCTTGTCGATTTCGGCCTCGCCCAGCGGTACGCCTGCGGCATCGGTTTGCAGCTCGAGCACCGCCCGTATGTTTTCTTCCACGGTGAGCTTGCGAAAGATCGAGGCTTCCTGCGGCAAATAGCTCAGGCCCATGCGGGCGCGCTGGTGGATGGGCAGTCGCTCGACCGACTGGCCGTCGATGCTGATGCGCCCCGCATCGGCGCGCACCAGGCCCACGATCATGTAGAAGGACGTGGTCTTGCCAGCACCGTTGGGGCCGAGCAGGCCCACCACCTCGCCGCTTTGCACCGCCAGTGACACGTCCTCGACCACCAGCCGGCTGCCGTAGGACTTGCGCAGGCCCATCGCCTCCAGCCGACTGGGCTGACGCGACGCCTTTGCTGCGGCATCGGGCGAGGCGCTGGGCTCCATCGGGCGCATGCGGCCTGTCTATCTCGGGTTGCCCAGCGCCGGGCTGGGCCGCAGCGCGGGCCCCGGCGCAGGGGCTGGGGCTGGGGCTGAGGGCGGCGGCGCAGCGCCGGCAGCGGCTGGTGCAGGGCGCGGCGAGAGCTGGGCGCGCACCCGCCCCCCCGAAGCACTTGCCGGGGCGCCCACACTGCGCGGCTCGCCGTCGACGGTAAAGACCTCGCGGCTGTTGTCGTAGCGAATCACAGCGCCAGAGGTTTCGTCGGCCACCTTGGTGCCCACATAGCGGCGCAGCACCGCCTGGCGGCTCATTTGCAGGGTGTCGGCACGGCCGTCGTATTCAATGAGCTCGGCCTCGGCCTCGACATATTCGTCGACCCCGTCGCGCTTGCTGCGCCACAAAGCCAGCTTGCCAGGCGCTGCCTGTATGGTGGCCCGCTGGTAGCCATCGCTGGTCTGGGTCACCTCGACCCGCTCACCGCGCAAGACCATGCTGCCTTTGTTGATGATGACGTTGCCGGTAAACAGCGTTTGCTGCTTGAGCTCGTCGTGACGCATCGCGTCGGCCTCGGCGTTGAGCGGCTTGAAGCGGTCGGCTTTTTCGGCGTGGGCCGCACCGAACACCAGCGCAAACAGCGCGGCGGTCAGGATGGAGGGGTAAAGCCGGGTCATGGGTAAGGCACGAATCTTGCAGTTTCTGCGAATGATTGTAGCCACCCAAACGGCCCCTGCCGCATCATGCCCCCCTTAAGGAACAGGGGAAGCGGCCAAGCGGGGCCTGGTCAGCCCCAGCCGCTGCCGCGGCAACTCAGGCCTTGGCGCCCTTGGACGCCTGGGCCACGAGGTAATCGGTCACCTGCAGGGCTCGCTGCATGGTGCCGGCCAGAGTGCCCGAGGTGAAGTATTTGCCGGCAATACCCAGCGAGGGGACGCCGTCAACCTTGTACTGCTCCTGCAGCTGGGTGGCGCGGCGCGCCTTGGTCACCACTGGGAAGGAGTTGTACTGCTCCAAGAACTTGGCCTTGTCCACGCCTTGCTTGGCGACCCAGTTGGACACTTGATCGACCGAGTCCAGGGTCTGCTTTTCCACATGAATGGCGTAGAACACCTTTTTATGCAATTCCGGCAGCTTGCCCATGGCCTCCAGCACATAAAACAGGCGCTGTTGCGGCTCAAACGTGGGCCGGAACATCACCGGCACCCGCCGGAAATGGACGTTCTTGGGCAGCTTGCTCAGCCAGGCTTCGAGCAAGGGCTCAAACGCATTGCAATGGGGGCAGCTGTACCAGAAGAACTCGACCACATCGACCTTGCCCGGGCCACCTTCAGTCGGCACAGCTTGGTCCAGGCTGATGTACTCAGCGCCGTCGGCCGGTGGCTTGCTCTGGGCCAGCGCCGCCAGCGGGCTTGTCAAAGCCAAGCCCGACAAGGCAGCAGCAGATTGGTTGAATTGACGACGCAGCATTGCAGTTTCTCCTTCATATCAGCCTGTGCAGCACCCGCGCCAGGCCCGTCACTTCGCATTGAACACCAAGAAAGCCGAGCTCGCAAAGCTCGGCAGAAAGACCACTGGCCCGCTCAGCGTTGCACCCGCACCACCACGGCAGACGAACCGCCATCGAGCCGCTCGCGCACCTTGTCGGCTTCTTCGCGCCGCTCGAAGGGACCCAGCCGCACCCGGTGCACCACCCGGCCGCCCTGCTCGCGCTCGCTGATCTTGGCTTGCAAGCCCTGCAGCAGCAGCTTGGCCCGCAGTTGCTCGGCCTCCTCCGGGTTGCGGAAGGCGCCAACCTGGACAAAGTATTGAAAGGGGTCTGCTGCCGGGGTTTCGGCCGCAGCAGGCCGGGGTGCGGGCTCGGCGGGCTTGGCCGACTCGCTGCGGGAGCGGGCCAGGTCACCCAGGGCGTCGCTGGATTTGGCGGGCGGGGCGGCCGCTGGAGCGGCGGCCGGCGCTGGATCGGCAGCGGGGGCGGCCGGCGCTGGCGTGCTTGGCGCCGCAGCCTCCTCCGGGGCGGAAGCACCGGCCTGCGGCTTGGGCGGCAGCCGGCCGGGCAGGCCGGCATTGGGGTCCCAGTCCTTGTTCTTCTTGCCTTCGGCCGCCTCGCCCTCAGCCGGACGCGGCTGATTCTTGTTCATGAAGGGTATGGGCGTCTTGGTCACGTAAACCGCTACGGCCAGGGATACCGCCAAGCCGAACAGCGCGCCGATCACAAAACCGAGCACAGTGCCGCCACGCTGGCGGGACAAAGAAACAGGCAGGTGGATCATGGCCTAAGGCTTCACATCTTGCGCGGCGCACTCACGCCGAGCACCGTCAGACCATTGTGCAGCACCTGCGCGGTGGCGGCCACCAGCGCCAGGCGAGCCAACTTGAGCGGCTCGTCATCGACCAAAATGCGCTCGGCGTCGTAGTAGCTGTGGTAGCAGGCGGCCAGCTCGCGCAGGTAAAAAGCCACGTCGTGCGGCGCAAAGCCCTGGGCCGCATGCAGCAGCATGTCGGGGTAATCGGCCAGCTTGAGCAGCAAGGCCTGCGCCGCCGCACTGTCCAGCAGACTCAGATCGACCTGCGCCAGCGGGTCGATCGCGCCGCCCCAACTGGCCAGCACCGAGCAGATGCGGGCATGGGCGTACTGCACGTAGTAGACCGGGTTTTCATTGCTTTTGGCCAGGGCCAGATCAATGTCAAAAACATATTCCGTATCAGGCTTGCGGCTGAGCAGGAAAAAGCGCACCGCGTCCTTGCTGGTCCACTCGATCAGGTCGCGCAGGGTCACATAGCTGCCGGCGCGCTTGGAGATCTTGACCTCCTGGCCGCCGCGCATCACCCGCACCATGGTGTGCAGCACGTAGTCGGGGTAGCCCTGGGCCACGCCCTGGCCGGCGGCCTGCAGGCCGGCGCGCACCCGTGCGATGGTGCCGTGGTGGTCCATGCCCTGGATGTTGATGGCGCGGGCATAGCCCCGCTCCCACTTGGCCAGGTGATAGGCCACATCAGGCACGAAGTAGGTGTAGCTGCCGTCGGACTTGCGCATCACACGGTCTTTGTCGTCGCCGTAATCGGTGGACTTGAGCCACAGCGCGCCGTCCTGCTCGTAGGTCTTGCCAGCGTCCTTGAGCAGTTGCACCGCCTGCTCCACCCGGCCCGAGGTGTAGAGGCTGGACTCGAGGTAGAAGTTGTCAAAGCGAACCTCAAAGGCCTTGAGGTCCAGGTCCTGCTCGTGGCGCAGATAGGCCACCGCAAACTCTCGAATGGCTTGCAGGTCTTCAATGTCGCCAGCGGCCTGCACCGAGCGGTCATCGGCGGCCACGGTCTGCCCAGCCAGGTAGTCGGCCGCGATATCGGCAATGTAGTCGCCGTTGTAGGCCGACTCCGGCCACTGGGCATCGCCGGGCTTGAAGCCGCGGCCCCGCGCCTGCACGCTCAGCGCCAGGGTCTGGATCTGTACGCCGGCATCGTTGTAATAGAACTCGCGGGTGACCGCCCAGCCCTGGGTCTCGAACAGGTGGCAGATCGCATCGCCGAGCGCAGCCTGCCGGCCATGGCCCACATGCAAGGGGCCGGTCGGGTTGGCCGAGACAAATTCGACCAGCACCTTCTGGCCAGCTTGAGCTCGGTGGCCGTAGCGGGCGCCGGCCTCGAGCACCTCGCGCACCACCTGCTGGCGGGCAGCAGGCTGCAGCCTGAAGTTGATGAAGCCCGGCCCTGCGATCTCGATGGCCTGCACCCACTGCTGATAGACGGGCTGGGCCATGAGATCGGCCTTCAGGGACTCGGCCAACTGCCTGGGATTGAGCTTGAGCGGCTTGGCCAGTTGCATGGCGGCATTGCTGGCCAGATCGCCGTGCGCGGCAGATTTTGGCGTCTCGAAGGCAGCGCGGGCACCCGCGCCAGGAACGCGCTTTTCGAGTTCAGCGGCCAGGCCCGCGAGCAATTCTTGTTTGACAGCGATCATGCGCGAATTCTAAGTGGTGGGGTCCAGGCATCTGACCCGCAAATGTGTCCCACTCAGGCTCTGCGACGCCAAAAGTCGGGCTGCGCGTAATGGTGCTTGAGGAAATCTATCCACAATCTCACCCGCAGCGGCAGATGCTTGCGCTGGGGGAACACGGCATAGATACCGTTGGGCGGAGCCGCAAAGTCCTTGAGCACCT
>JBILDR010000226.1:0-5302 GCA_044352515.1 Polaromonas sp. | reverse complement strand
GCCAACACGGTGCCGGTGGATGCCGACAGCCTGTTTGGCGCAAGGGTGATTTCTGGCGCCATGGGCCTGCCCGACCATGTGCCCGCCCTGACGGTCAGCCGCGGCTGCGGGGCCGGGCTGCAGGCCATGGTGTCGGCGGCCGAGCAGATCATCTCCGGCCATTCGAAGATCGCCCTGGCCGGCGGCGCCGAAAGCTACAGCCGCGCGCCCTTTGTGCTGCGCAGCGGCCGCTGGGGCCACAAGCGCGGCGACCAAAACCTGCAGGACTGGCTGGAAAACACTTACCGCGACCCCTTCACCCGCGAGTACATGGGGCAGACCGCTGAAAACCTGGCCGGTCAATTTGGCCATCTGCGCGCCGATATGGATACCTGGGCGCTGATGAGCCAGCAGCGCGCTGGGCAGGCTATGCGCAGCGGTTTTCTGGCGCGCCAGATCGCCCCGATCGAAGTCAAACAGGGGCGCAGCACCCGTCTGATGAGCGAGGATGAATTTCCGCGGCCCGACATCACGCTCGAGCGCTTGCAGCAACTCAAGCCCTCGTTTGACGCGCAGGGCCAGGTGACCGCCGGCAATTCCAGCGGCGTGACCGACGGCGCCGCCTTTGTGGCGGTGTTGGAGGCGGGCGCCGCCAAAGAGCGCGGCCTGCAGGCCCAGGCGCGCCTGGTGGACTGGGCCACGGTCGGCGTCGAGCCGCGCATCATGGGCATAGGGCCGGTGCCGGCGGTGCGTCTGCTGCTCGAACGCCAAGGCCTGAAGGTCAGCGACATTGATTACTTCGAGATCAACGAAGCCTTTGCGGTGGTCAATCTGCACGCCGAGCGCGAGTTAGGCCTGCCGCGCGAGCGCACCAATTTGTACGGCGGCGGCATTTCCATCGGTCACCCGCCCGGCGCCACCGGCCTGCGCATGACCATGACTGCCATGCACCATTTGCAAGATACCGGCGGGCGTTACGCCGTCATGGCCCTGTGCATAGGCGCAGGCCAGGGCATGGCCCTGCTGATCGAAAACCTTCTGCGCTAAACCCTTTTTTCAACCCACGAGGAGACAACCATGAACCATCACCCTACCCGCCGAACCGCCCTGGGCGCGCTGGCTGCCAGCGGCTTGGCCGGTCTTGCACCTGCAGCCTGGGCCCAGGCCAGCAGCTTCCCAACGAAGCCGATCAAGATCATCATGCCCTGGGCCGCCGGCGGCGGTGGCGATGTGCTGGTGCGCGCCATGCTGCCGGCGCTGTCGCAGCGCCTGGGCCAAGCGGTGGTGGTGGACAACCGCCCCGGGGCGATTGGCACCATAGGCAGCCTGGCCGCAGCCCGCAGCCCGGCAGATGGCTATACGCTGGTCTACGGCGCAGCTGACTCGCACTCGATCGCGCCGCACATCCTCAAGCAGTCGCCCTACGACTCCAAGAAAGACTTTGTGGCGGTGGCTCCGATCGGCTTTACCCCGCTGGCGCTGGTGGTGCATGCCTCGCATCCGGCCAAGACCTTTGCCGAATTCCTGCAAATGGCCAAGGCGGCCAAAGAACCGATGACCTTTGGCTCCTGGGGCCTGGGCAGCTCGGGGCAGATCACCATGGAGGCGCTCAAGCAGGTGGCCGGGATCAACCTGCTGCATGTGCCCTACAACGGCACCGCGCCGCTGATGCAGGCGCAGTTGGCCAACCAAATCAACAGCGCAATCGTGCCAATTCCCGTGGCCGCAGGCCATGCCCAATCGGGCGCGGTGCGCATGCTGGTGATCACAGCCCGCGAGCGCCTGCCCGGCTACACCAACATCCCGATCATGAAAGAGTTGGGCATCGCCATCGACATGGGGCCCTGGCTGGGCTTTTTGGCACCGGCGGGCACGCCGCCGGACATCGTGGCCAAGCTCAATGCCGCTTTTGACGCGGCCATGGCCGAGCCCCAGGTCAAGGAGACCATGACCAAGATGTCCATGGTGGCCGACCGCATGAATCCGCAGGCCTACCAGAGCTTCTACAACAGCGAATTTGACCGCTGGGGCCAGTACATCCGCACCGCTAACGTCAAGCTCGACCAGTAAGCCAGGTCTGGCCTTTCGATAAAAAACGGGCCCGCTGGGCCCGTTTTTCTTGTAGCCGATTGTGCGCAGCTCAAACCTTGTCCGGCCGGTCTGCGATGGTGCGGCGGCCCTCGGCGACGTCGGCCATCAAAGGCAGCGCGGCAGGATCAACCATGCAGTCGCAAAACAAGGTGCGCTCGGCGGCGCGGGCCCGCTCGAGCTCCCAGAGCGGGCCCTGGCGCACCAGCTGCTTGATGTGGGCGCAGGCGCGGGCCGGCACCGCCGCCAGCTCACGGGCCCAGGCGCGAGCCTGGGCCATCACATCGTCCACGCAGGCGCCGGCCAGGCGCAACTCGAACACCTCGCGCGGGCTCATCACATGGGCTGTGAGCAGCATCTGCAAACTCGCGCTGGTGCCCAGTAGGCGGGCCAGGGCCTGGGTGCCGCCGGCGCCGGGCAGCAGGCCCAGATTGAGCTCAGGCAGGCCCAGTTCAAAAGAGCCGGCCTGCACCACCCGCAGATCGCAGCCCAGCGCCAGCTCGAAACCGCCGCCCATGGCCACGCCGTTGATGGCGGCAATGAAGATCAAATCGCTGGCTTCGATGCGGTCGATGCAGCGGTGAACGCCGCCTTGCGGCACCGAGCGCTCCAACGAGAACCGCTTACCCCGCGCCGCCATGGCCTGGGCCCGCTGGTGCAGGACGGCCACATCGTAATGGCGGACAAACACGCCCGGATCCCGGCCCGTGAGGATCACCACCCGAGCCTCGGGCCAGGCCTGGCGGTCATGCAGGCGCTCAAGCACCTGCAGCAGCTCGCTCTCCATCGCCTCGTCCATCAGACCCTGCTTGGGGTTGAACAGGCGCACGGTGGCGCAGGGACCGTCGATGACGCAGTCGACGCGCTGACCTTCAAACATCATCATGGGCTAGGCCTCCTGCCGGGGATCCGTGGGTGATAAAAGCTGGCGGCACTGTAGCAGCGCCTGCGCGGCTGCGGCACTTGGCCGGGCCTGGATGCAAGGCAAGGGGAGCACTCCATAAAGGCGCCAGCCATGATTTAGAATCGACCGCTTATGTCTCGCCTGAAAACTTTATGTCTAGCCCTGTGGGCCTGCGCCTGCCTTGCCGTGCAAGCGCAGCAGGCCAGTCCTGTGCAGGCAACGCCGCAAGGGCAGGCCAGTGCTGCAGGCAACGAGACATCCATCACTCACCCCGCCGTGGAATTGGCGCGCAAGCTGCTTGGCATTCCTTATCGGTGGGCTGGGGCCGATCCTGCGCGTGGCTTTGACTGTAGCGGCTTGGTCTACTATGTTTTCAATGAGTTGCAGGTGCGCATACCGCGCATGCAGCGCGATTTGTTCAAAAGCGCAGAGCAGGTTCGCAAGGCGGATCTGAAGCCTGGCGATCTGCTGTTTTTCAACACCTTCGCCACCTTGTCCCATGTGGGCATTTACATCGGTGAAGGTCGCTTTATCCACGCCCCAAGGCGCGGCACCACGGTGACCATCGAATCCATGGACTCGAGCTACTACCGCGGCCGCTTTGCAGGCGCCAGGCGCGTGATGCCTCCTGCCGCAGGCCCAGCGCCCGCACAAGCGCCTGGCTTCTGAATCCCGTTTTTAGAAGGTTTTCGATGTTGTCTGCCAACTTGACCCTGGCGCGAGCTTGCGCTGCGCTGGCCTTGCTCGCCTCCGCCCTCTACCTCAACGTGCGACCGGTCCAGGCCCAGGCCCAGGTCCAGAGCGCAGCCGCCCTGGTGCTGCTGGCCGGCCAGTCGCCCAAGGAGGGCGTTCCGGCACAGCTACAGGGCGAGGCCTGGTCGACCTACGCCCAGGCGGTGCAACGCAATTGGAAGCAGTACCACAGCCAAATTGGCCAGCCCATGCAGGCCTGGGCAGGCAAGCAGATCCCGGCTTTCCAGAAAACCGTGTTCTACCCCTTCTCCGGGCCGGACTTTGCGACCGTCAGCCAGATGTTTCCGCAAGCCAAGCGCTACGTCATGGTGGCCATGCAAGCAGCAGAGCGTCCCATCGACTTGACGGAACTCAAGCCCGAAGCCGCGCGGCAAACGCTGGAAGTGCTCACCGGCGCCTGGGAGTACTACGGACGCGACGGCTTCTTTGTGACCGAATACTTGGACAAATACCTGCACAAGAACCGGGTGCGCATAGGCGCGTCGACCTTCCTGAGCTCCTTTTTCCAGCTCAAAGGGCTGAAGGTCAATAGCATCGCCCCCGTACAGATCAATGCCACCGGTGAGGTCGAAGAACTGCCTGTCAGTGATGCGAACTGGCGCTCGGTACGGTTTCGCCTTGAGCGCGCCGGCGAACAGGTCGTGGTGGACTATTTGCGCATCGACTTGTCCGACAAGGGCCTGTCGGCCAACCCGCAGCACCATCAGTTCGTTCGACAGATGTCGGCCCATCCGGTGCTGCTCAAGGCAGCCTCACACCTGCCGCAAAACAGCAGCTTTTCCATGGTGGCCGCCAGCCTGACCAGCCAGGCGCCCTTCATCATTCAAGATGAAACCGGCATTAAATACGGTCAGCTGAAAGAAAACTTCGGCCTGACCCTCTACGGCCGGTTTGAGCGGGCCCATGTGGCCTTTGGCAGCTACCAGCGCGACCTGGCCAAGGCCTTCGCACAGGGCAAGGATATTCAGCCGCTGGACTTTCGGGTCGGGTATTTCAAAGGCGGCAACTACGCCCTGATCGTGGCCAAGCGAAAAAGCTAGCGCATAGTCTGATGTGATCTCCTCCAACGGCCTGCTCGCGCTGCCCCTGCTGGCAGCCCTGTACCTGCGACTGGACAGTCAGCGAGCGCGCCTCTTGCTGCTGCTGATCGCTGGCGCGGTGACGCTGAGCGCCGATTTTTGGCTGGCCGAACCCGCCAGTCGCCTCAAAGCCACCCTCGACCTGCTGCTGGTCAGCGCCCTGCTGCTGCTGAGTTGGGCCGGCTGCCAGTTTTTGGCCGCCCGCAAGGCCTACGGCCAAGGCCCGCTGACCGCACTGATCGTTCTGGAGATCACGCCACTGGTGGGCTACAAATTGCTGATGGCCGGCGTGGCCGAGCATTTCATGCTGCCTGCCCAGGCCGAGGCGTTCCAGGGCTTGCTGCCACCGCTGGGGCTTTCGGTGATGACCTTTCAGGCGGTCAGCTACACGGTGGACAGTTACCGCCGAGAGGTGGCAACCCGCGACTGGCGCCATTTCGGCGTCTACATGAGCTTCTTTCCCCATCTGGCGGCCGGACCTGTCCTCAAGGCCTCAGAC
>JBILDR010000225.1:0-5304 GCA_044352515.1 Polaromonas sp. | reverse complement strand
CTCGATCACCCGCTCCAGCATGAGCCGGCCCACGCCCGCACCGCGGTGCGAGGCGATCACCACCACGTCGTGCACATTGACCAAGGGCCTGCAGGCGAAGGTCGAGAAGCCCTCAATGCAATTGACCAATCCCACCGGTTTTTCGCCGTCATAAGCAATGACACTGAAGGCCGCCGGTCGGGCCGCCAATTGAGCCGGCAGGTTGCTTCGCGCAAAATCGCTGAGCGCTTGCCCACCCCCGGCGCTGTCGCGCGCGTAGGCGTCCAGCAGATCGACCAATTCGGCGGCCTGACACGGGTCGAGGTAATCGACCTCGCGCACCTGCAGCGTGCTCATCGCGGAGCCAAAGCTTGGGCCATGCGCTCGGCACAGGCCTGGGCCAAGGCGCCATCCTGGGCCTCGACCATGATGCGCAGCACCGGCTCGGTACCACTGGCACGAATCAGGATGCGACCGCTGTCGCCCAACTCAGTCTCGACCTGCTCCCGCTGCGCCTGAAGGCCAGCATGGGTCTGCCAGTCCTGCCCCGGGGACAAGCGGACATTGATCAGTGTTTGAGGAAACAGGCGCACCTCTGCCAGGAGCTCAGCCAGCTTGCGTCCGCTGCGGGCGCAGGCCTGCAGCACCTGCAAGGCACTGACCAGGCCGTCTCCTGTGCTGTGCCGGTCCAGCGCCAGCAAATGCCCCGAACTCTCGCCACCCAACAGCCACTTGCGCCGCTCCAACTCCTCCAGCACATAGCGGTCACCGACCTTGGCCCGCACGAAACCAACGCCCCGCTGCTTGAGGGCCAACTCGACCGCCAGGTTGGTCATCAGGGTTCCGACCGCGCCAGGCACGGCCTCACCACGCTCTAGGCGCTCGCAGACCATCAGGTAGAGCAACTCATCGCCGTTGAACAAACGGCCCTGCCCGTCGACCATCTGCAGCCTGTCGGCATCGCCATCGAGAGCCACGCCATAGTCGGCGCCGTGCTGCCTGACCAGCTCTATCAAGGCCTGGGGATGGGTCGCGCCGACCTCGCGATTGATGTTGAGCCCGTCGGGCGCGCAGCCTATGCGCACCACCTCGGCCCCCAACTCATGAAACACCGCCGGCGCAATTTGATAGGCCGCGCCATGGGCCGCATCGACTGCGATCTTCAGGCCCTTGAGGGTCAAATCTGCCGCAAAAGTGCTTTTGCAGAACTCCACATAGCGCCCGGCGGCGTCGTCGAGCCGACGTGTCTTGCCCAACTCTGCCGAGGCCGCCCAGGCCGGCGGCTGCTCCAGCATCGCCTCGACCTCGCGCTCCCAGTCATCGCCGAGCTTGCTGCCCTGGGCGCTGAAAAATTTGATGCCGTTGTCATCGAAAGGGTTGTGGCTGGCACTGATGACCACCCCCAGACTGGCGCGCTGGCTGCGGGTGAGATAGGCCACACCGGGCGTCGGCAGCGGCCCCAGCAGAACCACATCGACACCGGCCGAATTGAAGCCAGACTCCAGTGCACTTTCAAGCATGTAGCCAGAGATGCGGGTGTCCTTGCCGATGAGCACCGTCGGACGGGACTGGGTGCGCTTGAGCACCCGACCGACCGCGTGCGCCAGACGCAACACAAAATCTGGGGTGATGGGCGCCTGCCCCACAGTGCCGCGGATGCCGTCGGTTCCAAAGTACTGTCGTGTCATGCGTGCCTTTGCCTCTCGCTCGGACCCCGTACCGCACAAGGTCCCGAAAGGACAAATTCTAAAAGCCCGAAGGTGCGATGGCCGCAAAAAAACCGCCTTGCAACCAGTGCAAGGCGGCTGTGTTGGTGGGTCGTGCGTGACTCGAACACGCGACCAACGGATTAAAAGTCCGCTGCTCTACCGACTGAGCTAACGACCCGTTGCCTGTGGGCAGATCGCTATCTGTCGATCATTCCAGCTTGGCTGCGCCCGGGCTTCGTGAGCATCAGGCACAGCCGAAGATTATAGCGTGATTTTTTGGGAGGCCTGATTGGCGATGGCGTCGAGCACCCAACCGGCCGCGCACATGCCGAAAGTCGACGTCACGGCAACGGTCGAACCGTAGCCGTGACAGTTCAGGCTGCCGTCAGCGGGCAGGGCCACATCGCCTTCACAGACCTGCTCCGGTTGCACCACAGGCTCACGGCTGAACACGCAAGGCAGGCCCATCTGTTTGACCCGGGAAGCGCCATGGTGCTTGCGCAACTGGTAACGCAGCTGCGCCAGTAGCGGATCATGGGTGACCTCGGCCAGGTCGCCCAGCTCCACCTGGTGTGCATGGCGCTTGCCGCCGGCCGCGCCCACGCTGACCAAGGGCACGCCCTTGGCCATGGCCCAGGCCGCCATGGCAACTTTGGCACGAACCTGATCGCAGGCATCAATGATGGCCAGGGGTGCGTCTAGACGCGGGGCCAGGTCGGCCAAGGCCGGCCAGTTGTCCGCATCGACAAACTCTTCGATGGCATCGACCTGGCAGCCCGGGTGAATTTGCGCGATGCGCTCGCGCATGGCTTGTACCTTGGCTTGTCCCAAGGTAGCCGACAAGGCATGAATCTGCCGGTTGACGTTGGATTCAGCGATGTGGTCAAGGTCAATCAGGGTCAGTCGGGCCACCCCGCTGCGGGCCAAGGCCTCAGCCGCCCAGGAACCCACCCCGCCGATGCCGACCACCACCACACGCGCTCGTGCGATGGCCTGCGCACCAAGTGGGCCGTAAAGGCGGGCCAGGCCGCCGAAGCGGCGCTGGAAATCGGCTTCTTCCTCAAACTGCCCAGCTACCAGCGAGGCCAGCGCCATCAGATGCTGCGCTCAAGGCGCCAGATCTGCCAGCGCAGGCACAGAACACTGCCGGCGAAAATCCCAGCCAGGGCGAAAAAACTGTTCAGACTCAGTGTGGACAGGCCCGACAGGCCCTGCCCCACGGTGCAGCCCATGGCGGTCACGCCACCCACGCCCATCAGCACCGCGCCGATCAGGTGCAAAGCGGTGTCCTCGGTATCGCGAAAGCCTTCCCAACGAAATGACTTGCTCAGCACCGACCAGCAAGCCGAACCAGCAACCACTCCCACCACCAGGATGACGCCCAGGCTGAGCACCTTGCTCTTATCGCTAAAAAACACCAGCCAATCGAGGGTGTAGGCCATCGGCGCCACGAAGCTGAAGGCCTCGGCACGGCCCGAGTTGGTCGCCACAAAGACCTCCTCCAGAGTCTGAGGGTGCTCGTTGACGAAGCCGTAATGCCCGGTGAGCCACCACATCGCTACCACCAGCAGGCCTATGCCCAAACCGCCCAAAAGGTAGACAGGCTGCCTGAATTCGCGGTCGATCAAAGCCCATACAAGCAGCCCTAAGCCCAAGACCAGGCCCAGGGCCAAGCCCAGTTGCGAGGCGGCGACTCCGGTGAGCGGCTGCAGCACAGCAGCCAGCGTACCGGGAGCAGGCACAGCCAGCGCAGCCTGATCAACGGTAGCCACTCGCAAGACAGCCGTAACGCCCTTCATGGTGGCAAAGGCAGCCACCCCCATGACCACAAAGACGACCAGTGACTTGAGACTGCCGCCACCGATGCGAATCAGGGTCTTGCTGCCACAGCCCGATCCCAGCACCATGCCGATGCCAAAGAGGCCCCCGCCCAGCAGGGCCGACAGCCAAATAAAGCGCGGCGACGCATAAACCGTGCGGGCTGGATCAATCAGGCCCGTATACGCCATGGCCTGAAACCCAAGCATGGCCACACCAGCCGCCATGGCCCACATCCGCATGCGCGACCAGTCACCCATGCTGATGATGTCGCTGACTGCACCCATGGTGCAAAAGTGGGTACGCTGACCGATCAGGCCAAAGAGGAAGGCCAGGCCAAAGGCCAGGCCGAGCACCTGCTGCTGCAGGGCATTGAACTGCTGAATATCCATGAGCGAATTTTAGGCCGCTGGCGCACGGACCGCGAGCGGTCAGGCGCAATGCCGCGCAGAAATCAGGGCCGAAAGGGACCTATTTGAGCTTGGACAAGCGCTCCTTGGCAGTCGCCGCGGCTTCGTCCTGCGGATAGGTCTTGACCAGATCCTCCAGCGTGCGGCGCACCGTAGCGCGGGGCTCCTTGAGTTCGATCTGGGAATTGGCAATGGTCAACATCGCCTCCGCAGCACGAGGATGATCGGGCGCCAATTGCAGCATCCTGCGCAAGCTGCCCATGGCCTCCTTGTATTCACGGGTGGCGTACTGAGCATTACCCAGCCAGTAGAGCGCCGATGAGCGGTAGCCACTGGTCGGGTAGCGAGCTTGAAACTGCTCGAACGCGGTTCGTGCGGCCGCGAATTCGCCTTTACGCATAACGGCTAAAGCGGCATCAAAAGCACTGATCTCGGCCGGCAATGCCTCGAACTCCCGGCCGTCCACATTGACCTTCACCGGCTCGATGCGCCGGATGCGCGCTTCAACTCCGGAGCTGACATCGTTGACGTTGCGCTGCATCTCGCCGATATTGCTGCGCACACCATCGATGTTGCTGCGCACACCATCAATGTTGCTGCGCAAACCATCGATGGCCATCTGCAGATCGGCCTGACCGCGCTTCATGTCTTGCAGCCCGCGCTGCACCCCGGCCACAAAGTGAACCATTTGCTCGTTTTCGCCGCGCAGTTGGGTCAATTCACGGCGCAGGGTTTCCAATTGATTGGCCAATTCCAGCAAGCCTCGCCTAAGCTGCGACTGCTCGTCGGCAGACTTGGCCATGGCACTGCGCATGAGCTGAAGCGCCTCCTGCTGCTGTTGAGCCTGAGCCTGCGACTGCTGTGCCTCGGAGTTGCGACGAGCCTCTTCACTTTTGCGAAGTTCTTCGGTCACCACGGCCAAGGAGCGCCGCAGATTTTCCACCTGCGGCCGCAGCTTGATGATTTCCTGGCGCGCCTCATCGTCAGCAAAAAGGGCTGCCTGGGCGCCCAGGGACACCGTCATCAGAACCAGGGCCGCGGCCCGCCGCATCGAGAAGGCAGCCATGTCTGTCACCGATAGGTAATTTCAGCGCGACGATTCTTTTCGAAGGACGCCTCGTCGGCTCCGCTGGCAGCCGGTTTTTCCTTGCCAAAGCTCACAGCCTCAACCTGACCCTCTCCGACGCCCAGCAAAACCAGACGGCGGCGAACCGCCTCGGCGCGCTTTTGACCGAGTGCCAGGTTGTACTCACGTCCGCCCCGCTCG
This sequence comes from Polaromonas sp., assembly GCA_044352515.1. Taxonomy (GTDB): domain Bacteria; phylum Pseudomonadota; class Gammaproteobacteria; order Burkholderiales; family Burkholderiaceae_C; genus Polaromonas. The sequence goes on along the minus strand of JBILDR010000225.1, from coordinate 121 downwards.
TCGGTATGCCCTTCGACCGCGATCGTGCGACTCTTGTTGGTGGACAGGAAGCGGGCATGACTCTCGATCACCGCCTCGCCCTCGGGCCTGATGACGAAACTGTCAAAGTCGAAATAGATCA
>JBILDR010000224.1:0-5315 GCA_044352515.1 Polaromonas sp. | reverse complement strand
TCACCAGCGAAAAGCGTCAGGCCTATGCTGCGGACATCCCCACCATGGCCGAATCGCGCCTGCCTGGCTATGAGCTGTCCTCCTGGTTCGGATTGTTCGCGCCTGCTGGCACGCCTGCAGCCCTTATCTCGCGGGTCAATGCCGACCTGATCAAGGTGATGAACATGCCCGATGTACAGCAGCAGTTGGCCTCTCGGGGAGATGAGGTTTTCTATAACTCGCCGGAGCAGGCCTCAGCTTTCCTGCGCGCCGAGATCGCCAAATGGGACCGCGTCATCAAGACGGCACGCATCAAGGCCGACTGAGGCGGCTTAGTCTGCCAGTTCGGACAGGTGGCCGATGAGACGGCGCCTGGCCCCTCGTATGTGAGCCCTGAGTAGCTTTCGGGCGCTGGTCCAGTTTTCCTCTCGAAGCGCCTGCGTCATGGCCAGATGCTCGTTAAGGGCCTCCTGGCCGCGCACCGTTCGGTAGCCATCGACCCGTATCTTGAGGATCAGACGCTCGAACACCGCTTCGAGCATGCGCATGAGAACCCGGTTGTTGGCTGCCGCAGCCAAACTCAGATGCCAGTCGCGGTCTACGACCATGCGTTCCCGGGTCCTGTCGTCGCGCAGCAATTGCCGATACCGGGTGTTCAGACCATCGAGTCGGCGCAAGTCGGCCACCGACAAGCCGCGCGCTATCGCGCGCTCAAGGGCGAATAACTCCAAGGCTTCACGCAGTTCATACAACTCGCGGGCCTCGTCTTCGTCGATCTCAGCCACAAAAAAGCCCCGCCGGGCGATGCGAGTGACAAAGCCCTCCTGGTACAAGCGCTCCAAGGATTCCCGCACCGGGGTGCGGGAGACGGAAAGGCGCTCGGCCAACTCCTGATGGATGAGTTTGACGCCGGGACGCAACTGTCCGGACAGGATCTGCGCCTTGAGGGCTTCGTAGACCTGCGCGTTGACCGAAACAGGGCCTCGGTCGACGGCCTGAGCCGATGCGACCGCCTTTGAAACCGGACTGGAAGCCCTGCGGGCCACGGAAGGCTGCCTTTACGACCGACCCGGCGATGCCGTCGGGACACGCAAAGTCCCCTCGGCCACCAGGGCAGTAATTTCAGATTCCTCAAAGCCCAGCTCACGCAAGACCTCGGGGCCGTGCTCGCCCAGATTCGGTGCAGGTCGCGGTGCATCGGGGGTGCTGACCGACCAGGTCATGGGCAGGCGCATGGAACGCAATCGGCCTTCACTGGGATGGTCGATTTCCGTGAAGAAGCCGGACTGATGTAAATGCTCGTCCTCCAGCAAGGACTCCAGCGTATGCAGCGGTCCCGCAGGAATGTCTTGCTGCCGCAGGCAATCGATCCACTCCTGCGTACTTCGGGTTTGCAAGACCTGCGCCACCCAGGCGTAGAGTTCGTCGATGTGGGCGTTGCGGCTACGCATAGTGGCAAAGCGCGGATCTGCCGCCATGTCGGGCCGATCGACAAGGGCAAAGAAGCGCTGCCAGTGTCGGTCCTGATAAATCAGCACGCACAACCAGCCATCAGAAGTCGCATAAGGGCGGCGGGCTGCAGAGAGCACCCGGTCATAACCGGCAGGCCCGAGGGGCGGTTGGTGGGTGCGACCGTAGGTATGGTCAGACAGTACCATGTGAGCCACCGACTCGAACATCGGGACCTCCACATATTGACCCTGGCCAGTGCGCTCGCGGTACAAAAGAGACGACGTGACGGCGACCACCGCATTGAGCCCGGCCACCCTGTCGGCCACCGGCGTGGGCACATAGCGTGGCGGACCTTCCCCGCGTTGAAACAGGCCTGCAATGCCGCCCTGCCCTTGGATGAGATCATCGTAGGCCGCCTGTCCTGCATAGGGCCCACCGCTGCCATAGCCGGTCAGGGCGCAATAGATCAAGCTCGGCTTGAGCGGCCGCAAGTGCGCATCCGACAGTCCCAACCTTGCCGCCGCCTGCGGCCGGATGTTGTGGATGAAGACGTCACACCAAGCGACCATGTGCTCGACCACCCGGATCCCAGAGGCACGCTTGAGATCCAGAGCCACGCTGCGCTTGCCGCGATTCATGTTGAGGAAATTCGAACCCATGCTGGGCGTTCGCCCAGGACCTATGCCGCGCGTGGTGTCTCCACCTTGCGCCTCGATCTTGATCACCTCGGCGCCCATTTCAGCGAGCATCTGGGTGGCCGATGGCCCCATCAGCACGGAGGTCAGGTCAAGAATACGGATACCGTCAAGTGCGCCGGGCATGAAATACTCGCCTAAATGGCCACGGCGCCTTTGACAAAGAGCCGGGCTTGGTCATAATTTGCATGCAGAATAACATGCTGAAATCGCCATCGCAATCGATGCGATGGTCCAGCAAACGACAGAGGGAGACCCATGAAAATCATCCGCAGCTGGCTGATCGCGCCGGCCAATCGCCCCACTTACCTGGCCAAATTTCCCAGCCTGGGGGCAGACTGCTCGGTCATGGACCTGGAAGACGGCACTCCCGAGCCCCTGAAGGCGGGCACTCGGGCCCAGTTGCCACAGATCGTCGAGCAACTGCGCGCGCAAGGAATGCGCAAAGACCTGCATCTGCGCGTCAATCACCCACGCAGCACCCACTACGCCCTGGATATCCAGGCCGCCGGACTGGCCGGGGTCGATGGCATCGCCATCCCCAAGCTAGGCAGCGTGGCAGAACTCAAGGCTGCAGTCGCTATGCTGGAGCCCCATGAGCAGCGCCTGGGGCGCCGCATCGACATCGTGGGCGGCATCGAGTCGGCCATGGGCGTGCTCAATGTCAGCGACATCGCATTTGCCGATGAACGTCTGGTGGCACTGTATTTTGGCGCGGAAGACTTCGCCACCGACCTGCTCGGCGCACGCCGTACCCAAAGCAATCTAGAGGTGCTCTACGCGCGCTCACGGATCGTGTTGGCGGCCAAGGCGGCACGCATGTCAGCCATCGATCAAGGCGTACTCGAAATCCACGACGATGAACGGTTCCGGGTTGACTGCGATGAGGCCCGCAATCTCGGTTACGACGGCAAGGTATGCCTCAATCCACGGCAGGTAGAACTGGCCAACCGGTTCTTCAGCCCGAGTGCTGAGGAGATTGACTTCAGCCGGCGCTTGCTCGAGGCCGCCCGTCAGGCCGAAGCCCGGGGCATAGGCACCATCGATTTTGAGGGTCGCATGATCGACGGCCCGCTGATCAAGCGCTGTGAACATATCTTGGCGATGGCCAACGCACATCCACAATGAAGGAGTGAAACCATGAACAAAAAACTCGCTGGCGAAGTCGAACGGGCCAAGGCCCACTACATCAAGGTCCTGGGTGTTTTGCCCGAACCCATTCGTGCCATGGCCGAATATGCGCCGCAGGCCTTGGTGGCCTACCAGCACTTCAAGGACTATCTCTACCAGCCCGAGGGCCAGGCGGCCTTGGATCTCAAGACCAAGGAGCTGATTTATGTGGTGCTCGATACCGCCACGGGTAATCTGACTGGGGCCAACAACCACCTGCGTGCGGCCGTCGACCAGGGGCTGACCGTGCCGGAACTGGCCGAGGCCATGATCCAGGTGATGAACGTCTGCGGCATCACAACCTTCGGGCAGACAGGCTACAAAGTCCTCGACGAGGCCAAACGTCTGACGGCCAAGAAGTCGAGCCCGACAGCGCGCAAGGCCGGGGCGGGCCTGAAGGCCGGCGCAAGCGCTTCGCGCCCGCGCCAAGCCAGCGGCAAGTCCGCCAAATGAACCAGTTCCCTGGTCACACCCGAAACCCTAAATAGCTGCTGAGTCCGAAGGAGACATCTATGAAGAAGTTGCTCGTCCGATCCATCCTAACGCTCTTGGGTCTGAGCGCGTGCATCACAGCCAGCGCGCAAACTGCAGCGCCGGCTTACCCCAATCGGCAGGTTCGCCTGATCGTCACCGGCACGCCGGGTCAGGGTACGGATGTCCTGTCCCGCCTGATCGCACAAAAGCTATCGGAACGGATCAACCAACAGGTCTTCGTCGAGAACAAGCCTGGCGCCGGCGGAAACATCGGCGCTGACTTCGTGGCCAAGGCCCCGGCCGACGGCTACACCTTGCTGATGGCTACCAACGCCACCCATGCGGCCAATGCGGCGATGTTCTCGAAGATGCCCTTTGACCCCCTGAAGGATTTTGCACCCATCTCCATGGTGGGCTTCCTACCCATGGTCTTAGTGGCCGCTCCCACAGTGCCCGCCACCTCGGTACGCGCATTGATCGATGCAGCCCGCAGCAACCCAGGCTCGCTCAATGTCGCCATCCCCAGCACCTCGGCGCGCGTCATGCTGCAGATGTTCAACCAGTTGGCCAAGGTCGAACTCTTTCCCATCGCCTACAAAGGCAGCGGCCCCGCCTATACCGACCTGTTCGGCGGCCGGGTACAACTGACCTTCGACACGGTGGCCGCCGCACTGCCTCATGCCAATGCGGGCACCCTCAAGCCCTTGGCAGTGACCACGGGTCGGCGCTTCGAGGCTATGCCCGATGTACCCACCCTGGCCGAAGCCGGCCTGGCCGGCTTCGACCTCGCCCCCTGGAATGCGCTCATGGCACCTAAGGGCACGCCCCGGCCCATCGTGCAGTACCTCAGTACGCAGGTTCAGGCGGTGCTGGCCGATCCGGAACTGCGCAAGCGCCTGGTGGACCTGGGCATACAGGCGCAGTCGGGCACGCCCGAACAGCTTGAAGGCTTTGTGCAAGCCGAAGCCAAGAAATGGGGCGAACTGGTCCGTCAGGCCAAGATCACGGCCGATTGAAGCGGCTCACAGGAGCCGACGCAGCGCGGCCGTGGCCGTGACCTTTTAAGCGAAATGCACGGCATTGCCTCTGGGCTATCCTTCTGTGCTGGTAAGGCCGCTGCTGATGAGAGTTGCCTCCTAGAAATACACAGCCAAGGAAATCCCACCATGAATGCATACCTGCGCTCAGCCGCCCTGCTGCTGGCCCTGGCCGCTGCTGGCGCCCAGGCCCAGACCTGGCCTGACAAGCCCATCAAGCTGCTCGCGCCCTCCTCGCCCGGTGGCCCTCCCGATGTCTATGCCCGGGCGCTGGCCGACCACATGAGCAAGGAGCTGGGACAGCCGGTGGTGGTGGAGAATCTGCCCGCGGCCGGCGGCATGATCGCCGCCCAGCAGATGCTGCGCACAGCGGCCGACGGCTACACCCTGCTGGTCAACACCGCAGGCATGATGACCATCACCCCCAGCGCCAACCCGCGCGCCCAGTACAAGCCGGCCGACTTCACCCAGATCTGCCAGGGTGTTGACGCAGCCCTGGTGCTCGCCG
>JBILDR010000057.1:0-17486 GCA_044352515.1 Polaromonas sp. | reverse complement strand
TATGTGGCTATGGGGCCTCTGCCATGTGGGAGTGCCGCCCTCGGCACGATGCGGCCTCAAGCTGAGCGCCGTGCTTGTTCAAGGGCGCTTTCGCTGCGAGGGCGCAGCTCCCACACCCCAGCCCCAGGCCGAGCGATGTGGCTAAGGGGCCTCTGCCAAGTAGGAGTGCCGCCCTCGGCGCGATGCCATCAATCGACGAAGCGGATCGCCCCGGGCTGAGGCGCGAAGTTGTCGGGGTCGAAAGCCTTGTCGCCCTGCGGATTGGCCTGGCCGGTGGCGGTGATGGCGGCAAAGTCGTGCAGCTGTCTGTCCATGAGGTGCGAGGGCACCACGTTTTGCAGGGCGGTAAACATGTTCTCCAGCCGGCCCGGGAATTTTTTGTCCCATTCGCGCAGCATGTCGCCCACCACCTGGCGCTGCAGGCCGTCCTGACTGCCGCACAGGGTACAGGGAATGATGGGGAACTGGCGGACCTGGGCCCAGGCGATCAGGTCTTTCTCGTTCACATAAGCCAGCGGGCGAATGACCACGTTCTTGCCGTCGTCGCTGGCCAGCTTGGGCGGCATGCCCTTGAGCTTGGAGGCGAAAAACATATTGAGGAACAAGGTCTGCAGGATGTCGTCACGGTGGTGGCCCAGCGCGATCTTGGTGCAGCCCAGCTCTTCCGCCACGCGGTAGAGAATGCCACGCCGCAAGCGCGAGCACAGCGAGCACATGGTCTTGCCTTCGGGGATGACCCGTTTGACGATGCTGTAGGTGTCTTGCGTCTCGATGTGAAAGGGCACGCCCACGCTGGCCAGATACTCGGGCAGCACATGGGCCGGAAAGCCGGGCTGCTTCTGGTCGAGGTTGACCGCGACCAGCTCAAAGCGCACCGGCGCACGCTGCTGCAGCTTGAGCAGGATGTCGAGCATGGCGTAGCTGTCCTTGCCGCCGGAGACGCAGACCATGACCTTGTCGCCTTCGCCAATCATCTGGTAGTCGACGATGGCGCGGCCGACCTCGCGGCACAGCCGCTTTTCCAGCTTGTGGTTTTCGCGCTCGCTGCGATCGGCTTGGCCGGTAGCGGGCTGCTCGGCTGCCGGCCGGATTACAGGCTCTGCGGGGGGGCTAAGGGCTTGCGCCTGGGCGGTTGGGCTCATCACAAAACTCACTTCATGCCAAAGACTTCGCAGCCCACCGCTTCGCAGTCGGCATACACATCAGGCTTGGCGGTCGATACCCGAGCGGCCTGCACCTTGGGGTGGGCCAGCATGGTGCGCAGCACGTCGTCGCAGAGGGTTTCTTGCAGATGGATATGCCCAAGCGAGACCCGCTGCATGATGGCCGAGCGGATGAAGTCGTAGTCGACCACCTCTTCAAGCTCGTCGGCGATCGGGGTCGACTGGGCCAGAGGAATATAGAGGTCGACATTGAACAGCACCCGCTGCTCGCCGGTTTTTTCAAAGTCGTGCACGCCTATGTTGATGCGGACCTCGTAGTTGCGCAGGAACAGGCGGCGGCAGGTGGTGGCCAGCACTGCGCTGGGGTCGGCATTCATGGTGTGATTCCTTTGAGCAAGTCGTCGACCACAAACATGATGTCCCTGGGCAGGGGCACCAGATGCTGGCCGTTGTCCACGCTGAGCACGGTGCCGGTGATGCTGGCGGTGCTGGCGAGAAACAGGCAGCTGCGGGCGACGTCTTGCGGGTCGGTGGGGCGGCGCAGCAGGTTGGCACTGGCTGCACGCTCGAAATTATCCCTGGTTTGGGGGCCGCTCAAATACATCAGTCCCGGCGCCACGCCGCAGACCCGCAGCCGCGGGGCCAGCGACTGCGCTTGCAGCGCCACCGCTCGCTCCAAAGCGAGCTTGGTGACGGTGTAGCTGAAGTAGTCGGGGTTGAGGTTGTAGACCTTCTGGTCCAGGATGTGGATGGCGCAGCCTTCCTGGCCCTCGGGCATGTCACGCGCCATCAGGCTGGCCAGCAGCAGCGGCGCCATCAGATTGACCTGCAGTTGGTGCATCGCCTGTGCGGGCGCGAAGTCCATCCCGGTATCGGGGAAAAAGGTGGAGGCGTTGTTGACCAGCGCATGCAGGGTGCCGGTGTATTCGCGCACCTGGTCCATGAGGGCCCGGCAGCCGGCCTCGTCGGCCAAGCGACCGTGCAGCGCATGGGCGCTGTGGCCCTGCGCACGCAGGCTCTCAACCAGCGCCTGGGCGGCGGACTGCGACTGCTCGTAATGGCACAGCACCTGCCAACCGGCCTGGGCGAACACAGTGGCGATGCAGGCCCCCAGGCGATGGGCGGCCCCGGTGACCAGAACGGATTTTTGATGCATGGCTAGCCTTGATGCCCAGCGGCGACAATGGCACTGCGCAAGCCGCACAGCTCAAAGGCCGGGGCGCGCAGCGACACAACATGCACAGTTTACCGACCCCGCCTCCGCCCGCTCTGAACCAGGCCATTGCCCAGGCCGGGGGCTGGCTGCCTTTTGATGACTTCATGGCCCTGGCTCTTTATGCGCCGAACTGGGGCTATTACAGCGGCGGCCGGCGCAAATTCGGCGCCATGCCGCAGTCGGGCAGCGACTTTGTGACCGCTCCTGAAATGTCGCCGCATTTCGGTCGGGCGCTGACGCGGCAGCTGGCGCAGGCCCTGCGTGCTACCGGCACCTCCGAGGTGTGGGAGTTTGGCGCCGGCTCGGGCGCATTGGCCGAGCAAGTGCTGCGGGCGCTGGACGGGCAGGGTGTGCCCGTCTCGCGCTATGTGATCGTCGACCTGTCGGGCAGCTTGATGGCGCGCCAGCGTGAGCGGCTGGCGGCCTGGGGCGATCGGGTGCAATGGTTGCAGGAACTGCCGGCCCACATCGATGCGGTGGTGGTCGGCAACGAGGTGCTCGACGCCATGCCGGTCAAGTTGCTGCAGCGCAGCGGCGGTACCTGGCATGAGCGTGGGGTGGCACTGGCCGACGTAGCCCTTGGCGGCAATGCGCTGGTCTGGCAAGACCAGTCCACTGAACTGCGCCCGCCCCTGCCCGTGCCCGGCGAGCACGACTACCTGACCGAAATCCATCCCCAGGCCCAGGCCTGGCTGCGTACCCTGGCCCAAAGGCTGCGACGCGGCGCGGTGTTTTTGATCGACTACGGCTTTCCCGAGCACGAGTACTACCACCCGCAGCGCCACATGGGCACGGTGATGTGCCACCAGGCCCACCGGGCCGACCCCGATCCGCTGACGCAAGTCGGCGAAAAAGACATCACCGCCCATGTCGACTTCACCGGCATTGCCATGGCCGGCCAGGACGCGGGCTTACAGGTGCTGGGCTACACCAGCCAGGCCCACTTCCTCCTCAACTGCGGCCTCCTCGACGGCATGGCTGAGGCCCCCTTGAGCGAGCGGGCCATGCTGCAAAAACTGATCAACGAACACGAAATGGGCGAACTCTTCAAAGTCATAGGCTTTGCCACCGACACCCCCGCCCACCCCTACGACGGCTGGCAGGCCATCGGCTTCGAGGCAGGCGATCGCAGCCATACCTTATAAATCCTTGCGGGACAGACCAGGCCGAAGGACTGCTCTGTCCCCAACTGATTGAGACTGCGGGACAGACCAGGCCGAAGGACTGCTCTGTCCCCAACTGACTGAGACCGCGGGACAGACCAGGCCGAAGGACTGCTCTGTCCCCAACTGACTGAGACCGCGGGACAGACCAGGCCGAAGGACTGCTCTGTCCCCAACTGATTGGAAAAAATGCTGCGCTGGATGATCGTCATCTTCCTGGCCCTGGTGATATTGAGCTGGCTCACACCCTGGCTCAACAAACTGGGCTTCGGTCAATTACCCGGCGACTTTCGCTTCAAGCTGTTCGGACGGCTGTGGTACTTGCCCTTTGCCAGCACCGTGCTGCTGAGCTTCATTGCAAGCCTCATTTCCATGTGGGTGTGAAGCCCCATCGCGCCGAGGCGGCGCTCCTACCTGCTTTGGGCAGGCCCAGGACTGGGTGGGAGCTGCGCCCTCGCAGCGATGCAGCGCTTGATGAAGCTCAGCCTGTGATTGAAGCCCATCGCGCCGAGGGCTGCGCTCCTACCTGTCTCGGGCAGGCCAGTCACTATGTGGGAGCCGCGCCCTCGCGGCGATGCGGCCATCGAACGCCGCTACAACCAGATAGAGTCCCAATGCGGGTACAAGCCCGCACGCGTGACGATCCCAGCTCGCACAGGGTTTCGAACGATGTAGCGAGCGATGCCCACCACATCCTCCTCCTTGCGCAAGGCATGGTCATGAAAGCCCTTTTGCCAGATCGGCCGCCGAGCTGCATGAGCCACGACGGATTTGACGCTGCCCACCACACGACCGAGCGGCGCTGTGGATGTCAGGGTCAAGAGCCAATGCAGATGGTCAGGCATGACCACAAAACTCAGCGTGCGCGCCCGCCCCATGATTTCTTCCTGCCGCAGAGCGAGGACTGCCTGGCGGGCCAGCCCAAAATCCAGGAAGCAAGGCTCGCGATGGGCGGTGCTGGCCGTTACCAGATAGATCTGGCCCTCGATGGAATAGCGTCCGATGCGCAGTGCATGAGAGCGGCCACCATATTGCATCGTGCCATGCTAAGGTCGAAGCAGAATTCGCAAGGTAAAAAATAGCCAATTAGGTGGGCGTCATAGGGCAAACCAGCTGTTGATTGCAGGCCCCATCGCGCCGGGGCGGCGCTCCCACCTGCTTCGGGCAGGCCAGTGACCATGTGGGAGCTGCGCCCTCGCAGCGATGCGGCGCTTAATGAAGCTCAGCCTCCGATTAAAGCCCCATCGCGCCGAGGGCGGCGCTCCCACAACATCACCTCAGCTTCGGTGGGGCTGTGGTGGGAGCTGCGCCCTCGCAGCGATGCGGCGCTTGATGAGGCTCAGCCTCCGATTGAAGCCCCATCGCGCCGAGGGCGGCGCTCCCACAACATCACCTCAACTTCGGTGGGGCTGTGGTGGGAGCTGCGCCCTCGCAGCGATGCGGCGCTTGATGAGGCTCAGCCTCCGATTGAAGCCCCATCGCGCCGAGGGCGGCGCTCCCACTCGCCTTCAGCAAGCCGGTAACTATGCGGGCGCCCCGCCCTCGGCGGCGATCTGTGCCACCGCCTCAGTGCGGGCCTGGCGCAGCCAATCGCCAATGCGAGGCCCGCTCAGGCCTTGGGCCTGGGCTTGGGCGGCGATGGCGGCGCTGTCGACCTGCTGCATGGCCCTGAGTGCGCGCAGCAGGCGCTCGCCCTGGCGGTAGGGCTCGTCCTGCTTGCCCAGGCGGCCTTGAGCGTCGCACAAGCAGGCGAGCAGCGCCTGCTCGAAGCGCTCGGGCTTGCGCAAGGCGTCGCAGCGCTCGATCAGGCGCACCAATGCAGCTGCGCCAAAGCCCAGGCTTTGATGGAAATTTCCGTGTTCGCGGGTGACCACCTCGGCCAGTTCGCGGCAGTCTGTGGGCACGCGCAATCGCTCGCACAGTCCGCGCAACAAACGCAGGCCGCGCTGCTCGTGGCCGATGTGGCGCGGCAGCATGTCGGCCGGTGTGTTGCCCTTGCCCAGGTCGTGCGCGATGCAAGCAAATCGCACCTCCAAAGGCGCCTGCAATGCGGCTGAACGGTCAAGCACCATCATCAGGTGCACCCCGGTATCGATTTCGGGGTGATGCTCGGGCGTTTGCGGCACGCCCCACAGGGCGTCCACTTCGGGCAGCAAGCGCGGCAGGGCGCCGCAGTCGCGCAGCACCTCAAAAAACCGCGAGGGCTGGACTTGCATCAGGCCGCGCGAGAGCTCCTGCCAGACCCGCTCTGGCACCAGGTGGTCGACCTCGCCGGCTTGCACCATCTGGCGCATCAGCGCCAGGGTTTCGGGCGCCACAGAAAAATCGACAAAACGTGCAGCAAAGCGCGCTACCCGCAAGATGCGCACGGGGTCCTCTGCGAAGGCCTGGGTCACATGGCGCAGCACCCGCGCTTGCAGGTCGGCCCGGCCCCGGAAGGGGTCCATGATCTGGCCCGCCTCGTCTTGCGCCATGGCATTGATGGTCAGGTCGCGCCGCGCCAGGTCTTCCTCCAGCGTCACACCGGCTGCCGCATGCACCGCAAAACCGCGGTAACCAGGCGCCGTCTTGCGCTCGGTACGGGCCAGCGCATATTCCTCCTTGGTCTGCGGATGCAGGAAAACCGGAAAGTCCTTGCCCACTGGCAAATAGCCTTGGGTCAGCAGATCGTCAGGAGTAGCGCCGACCACCACCCAGTCGCGGTCGTGCACCGGCAGGCCCAACAGGGCATCGCGCACCGCACCGCCGACCTGGTAGATTTTCATGGTCGCCAAGTGTAGGCGGGGTATCGCGCCGGGGGCGGCGCTCCCACACCTCTTGAACGGGCCTTGGGCTTGAGAACTTGTGGGAGCCGCGCCCTCGCGGCGAAGCGGCGGTCGAATTGAAACTCGGCTTAGCGGCCTTGCCTGCGGGCCATCAGCGGGCTGCGCCAGCCCCGGTGGCCCAGGTAGGTGGGCGCGACGACCTGCAGCGACGCCGTGGTGATGCCCAGGGCCTGCAGGCCAGGGTGAAGGCCGGTGGCCACATTGGGCACGCTCAAGGACTGCAGGTTGTCGCGGCTGAGCAGGGGCTCGCCCGGCATGAGTTCCATCAGTCGGGCCTGCAGCCAGGCCAGCGCTGGCGGCAGGGGCAGCACAGGCCGGCCCCGGCCCTGGGCCACGCCGCTGATGCGGCCGGCCAGTTGGACCAACTCGGCCAGGGTATAGACCTCAGGCCCAAAGGCTTCGTAGATCTGCCCGACGCTGTCTCGCTCATGCGGCCCGCTCAGGCAGGCGACGACGGCTGCGGCCACGTCCTCAACCCACACCGGCTGCAGCCGCGCCTGAGCCCCGGCCAGAGGCACAAAGGGGGCAATGCGCTGCAGGTCGGCAAAGGTGTTGAGGAAGCGGTCCTCGGCGCCGAAGATCACACTGGGCCGGATCAAAGTGAGTGCCAGGTCGGCCTGATGCAAGACCTGCTCGCCCCGCGACTTGCTGCGCAGGTACATCGACGGCAGCCCAGCCGGGTTGCGCAGATCGGCCCCCAGCGCGCTGATGTGCACCACCCGGCGCACGCCGGCTTGCTGGCAGGCGCGAGCGAGCTTTTCGGGCAGCTGCACATGGGTGCGTTCAAAAGCGGCTTCATCGCCCTGCAAAATGGCCACCAGATTGACCACCGCATCGTGGCCGGGCAGCAGCGCCGCCAGGCGGGCACTGTCGTGGACGTCGGTCTCGATCAGATCCAGCGCGGGCAGGGTCGCGAGCGACCCCGCGTTGCGCCGGCGCCGGGTGGGCACGGTCAGACCGACGCCCAGGCGAGCGAGCTTTTCACACACATGGCGACCGACAAAACCAGTGCCACCCAGAACGAGAACTTTTCGCAGCATGGCTTCATTGTGCCGCCGGCTCTGCGCCCCTGCTCGCGCCGGGGCATAGGCCACGAGCGCGGCGCCGTGTCAGATCAAGCGCCGTATCGCCGCGAGGGCGCGGCTCCCACACCCAGCCCCTGCGCTGGATGGTGTGGGAGGGCCGCCCTCGGCCCGATGGGGCCTGTGATGAACCCCTGCTGCCGCATTAAGCGCCGTATCGCCGCGAGGGCGCGGCTCCCACATCCGTGCCCACATCCGTGCCCACATTGGCGCCCAGACCCTGCGCCAAGGATTGCTTTCAGGGCATCTTGCTGTCGACCGGCGGTGCGCTGGCTTCGCGCGGGCCTATGCTGCCCAGGCGCTCGCGCAGTGACTGCGGCTGACCGGTCAGCACCGCCGCGTAAATGGTGGCATTGGACAGCACCTTCTTGACGTAGTCGCGGGTTTCGTCAAAGGGCACGTTCTCGGCCCAAATCGCACCATCGAGCACAGGGCCGTTGCGCCAGACCCGTGGCCGGCCGGGCCCCGCGTTGTAGGCGGCAGCGGCCAGTGCCATCGAGCCGCCGAAATCGTTGAGTGCGCGCTTGAGGTAGGCGGTGCCCAGGGTGATGTTGATTTCGCGGTCATTGAGCTGACTGAGGCTAAAGCCTTGCAGGCCGATGTGCTTGGCCGTTTCGCGCGCGGTGGCGGGCATGATCTGCATCAGCCCTGAAGCGCCCACATGAGATCGCGCGTCCATGATGAAGCGGCTCTCCTGCCGAATCAGGCCATAGACATAAGCCGGATCCAAGCCGATATCGCGGCTGCGCTTGATCACCGATTCACGCAGCGGCATTGGAAAGCGCTGCTCGATGTCGATCTCGCCCCGGCTGCGCTCGCTGGTGTTGATGCAGCGGTCCCAGACCGCGCGCTCGCAGGCCAGTTGGGCGGCAGCCAGCAGTTCGCGCTCGGGCAGGCCACCAGGGCGGTGCAGGCTGACGCTGTAATTCCATTCGCGCACGCCCTCGCTGCGCAAGCCGATGGCAATGGCTTGCAAGGCGCGCTGCAGGCCCGGGTTCTGACGCGCCGACTCGCGCTCGGCCGCCGTCAGAGGCGCAGGCCGACCCGGTAGGCTGATGCGCTGACCCAGTTCTTCCAGCGCGAGCTGCTCGTAAAAGCCGCGCATCGATGCGATCGACTGCAGCATCACCAGGGCCTGGGCCCGCTGCGGCGGTGTGGTGCCCGCGGTCGAGCCGGGCGCGGTCGACAGTGGCCCGGCATGCACGCCTGAAGGAGCAGGCGATGCGGCGGCCGGCGCGGCAGCGGCCGTTTCCATCAGGGCCTTGGCGCGCCAGTAGACCCAGGTGGGCTCCCTGGCGGCGTTCTCACTCATGGCGGCGGTGGCGCTCAGCACCTGAGACCACTGAGGCTGGGTGCCGGCGCGCAGGGCGGCGCGCACCTTCCAGCCCAGCAGATCGTCGCTGAGGTCGCCATCGCGCGAGACCTGGGCGAAATACTGCGCGGCCTTCGGATCGAGCCGCAGCGCCGCGCGCTTGCCGATGACGCCCCAGACCCAGTTGCGCTCCTCGGCGGTGAGCTGCACCCCCCATTTTTTGCCAAGCTGCTCGGCCGCCGCCTCGGGGTCCTGAGTGGCCAGGCGGATCAAGGCCAGGGTCACCAACTCCTTGCGCTGACGGCTCAGGGCCAAGGTTTTATCGCGCAGAAACCGGGCCGGATCGGCGCTGATCTGGCTCAAATGGCTGCCGGCCTCGGGCGCCACGATATCGGTGGCCTCGCGCAGCGCACGCGGTCGGTTGGCTTCCATGGCCAGGCGGGCCTTGCGCCAAACCTCCAGCGCCGGCAACTGCTTGTCTTCAAAAAAATGGCGCGCCGCACTCTTGCAGCCGTCATCCGATTCCCGCTGGCTGTGCCACAGGCGCCTGAGCTCCTCAGCGAGCCGCTGCGAACCAGCGCCTGGCGTGCGCAGGTGCTCGACCCACAGCGCGTAGCAACGCACCTCGGGGTCATCGTTCATGCGAAATTGGGCGAGTTCGTTTTGGAAGGCCGTCCATTCGCGGCGCTGGCCGAGCAGCAAGAGCCAGTCATTGCGCAGGCGGTCTTCCTGATAAGTGCCCGCCCAGCGGCTGAAAAAAGCCTGGACTTCCGATGCCGGCACCTTCCACAAGCGCAGACGCAAGTCCCAATAGGCAGCCCAGGGCTCCAGCCCATGGCCACGCACCTGGGGCAGCAGGGCTTGCAGCCTGGCCTTGTCGCTGCGGTCAAAGGCCTGCTTGATTTCGAGCATGGCCTGATCACCCTGGCTGGTCGGGACCTGGGCGCCAGCGCCTTGAGGCAGGCTCAGCAAAGCCGACAAACAGGCGCCTAGAAAAAATTTAGGTAGCATGGACAGATTATGGACAAACAAAGCGCGCGCAAAGCCCTCATCGAGCAAAGGCTCAACCTGCCCGACCGCTTACAGCGCGCTGAATTGCTGCAGCGGGTGCTGCGCATCTGGCTGGTGGGCCGGCCTGATACGGTCATTGGCGCCTACTGGCCGATCAAGGGCGAGTTCGACCCCCTGCCCGCGCTCTACCGCTGGCAGGAAGACGCCCTGCTGGCGCCCTCGCTCGGGGGCTGGCCGGTAACGGCCGATGCCCAGCCGCAGCTGGCCAGCGAAAGCCTGGCCCAGCGCTTGCCGCGCAAGGTCGGTCTGCCGGTGGTCAACAAAGCCACCCGCACCCTGAGCTTTCACGCCTGGTACCCCGGCTGCCCGATGGAAGAAGACGCCTACGGCATCCCCAAGCCCAAAGACACCGAGCTGGTGGTGCCGACGCTGCTGCTGGTGCCCTGCGTGGGCTGGGGGCCGGGCGGCTACCGGCTGGGCTACGGCGGCGGGTTTTATGACCGCACCCTGGCCGGCTACAAGCCCAAGCCAGTGACGGTAGGCCTGGGCTACAGCCTGGGTTGGCTGCCCGACCTTCAAGCCGAGCCTCACGATGTGCCCTTGGACGCGATTCTGAGCGAAGAGGGCGTGGCCTGGCCGGGCTGAGTCCGGCTGAAGCGCCTGGCGGGAAATCTGTCACCGGGCCGAGGGCGGCCCTCCCACTCCCAGCGGCGCTAGCAGTGGGGTGTGGGAGCCGCGCCCTCGCGGCGATGCGGCGCTCCACCAGAGCGGGGCTCTCAAAGGGCGGGATCCCAATCGGCCCCATAAAAAAACCCCGCCCAGTTGCCCGGGCAGGGTCTTTACAAGACTGCTCTTGAAACTGGCGCTAGGCCTGCCTCAGATCAGAAATTGTGCATGACGCCAACACCCATGACTCTGGGGTCAGCGCCGACAGCGGAGTTACCCGAGGCGTAAGCGCCGCCGGAGAAGTTCAATGCGTTGGCCGACTCGTTGGTCAGCTTGGCGAAGGCGCCGTACACGGCAGTGCGCTTGCTCAGGTCATAACGAGCGCCAACCATGATGCCCTTGGCAGCGGTGTTGGCGACTGTTGCGCCAGCCGAGTTCTTGGCATCGCCGTAGACGCCATACTGGCCGAACAGGCCAACTTGCCCCATCTTGTGCTGCAGGTTGATGGCCCAGCCCGACTGCTCACGACCGCCAGTTACGCCTGCTGCCAGGTTGATGATGGTCGGGGCAGCGGTGTTCGAAGCCGCCAGGTTGTAGGTACGCTCGTGCTTGAACCACGTGAAGCTGGCGATGCTGCCTGCAGCGTACTTGTAGCCGACGCCAACCTTGGTGCTGTTGCTGTCGAAGTCAGTGGCAGAGGTGGAGTTGTTGGCGGAATTCTTGCCAGCAGCGTAGTCAAGCATAGCCACCATGGGGCCAGCAGAATAGTTCAGCTTGAAGCCCATGATCGAGCCCTTGTTGGGGCTGGCGGTGCCACTGGTCGCGGCCTCTTGGGCATTGACCGAGTAGTAAGCCTGGGAGCCAGCGAAGGCGCCCAGGCCGCTGCCTGCGTGGACCAGAATCACGTTGGACTCGCGGCTGATGGTCGCGGCCGACATGCCCGACGAAGGAGCGTACATGCCGCCGATGGCGTCAAACGAGGTGAAGTTTGCGCCGGTCTGGTTCAACTCACCATGCGACCACCACACGTTCTGGCGACCCAGGCGCAGCTCTGCAGTGGCGTTGCCAATGCCGATATGGCCTTCGCGCGAGCAGAAGAAGTTGGCAGAGGAGTTGACCGCGTTGGCTGCGCCCACGCCCTGGCCATTGGCACCACCGTTGTCGATGTTGATGCCGGTCTCGCAGACCACAAACGCACGCAGGCCGCCGCCGAGGTCTTCATTGACACGGAAGCCAAAGCGCGAGCCAGAGTCGGCCACACGGGTACGGCCGACCAGATCCTTGGTGGCATCGGCTGCGCCAGTGGCGCTGTAGTTGGACACGTCCACGTTGGCGCGGCCATAGATGGTTACGGTAGACTGGGCAAAAGCGCCGGTGGCTGCCAGAGCAGCCAAAGCAATCAGGGATTTTTTCATTTGAGAGTTCTCCAAAGTTGAACATCGGGCTCGGGACTAAGCTTCCCGGGCCAAGCTCCGATGAGGAAGCTGAAGCTATTGCAACAGAGCCGGGCAGGCAAGGCAAAGAAATGAACCCAAAAAAGCCCGGAATCGTTGTGGGTGTGCAACAAACGCCGGGCTGGCGGGTGTTAACCCAGACTTGAGTGCCAGGTACAGCGTCCTTTTTCCGGTCTGGGCCTGAAGAAGAGGGCGCCTTCATCCCTGCGTCTCTCAAGCCGCGCCTTGTGCCCTGGCTTGGCCGGCCTCCGAGGTCAATCCGAGGCCAATCGCCTGGGGGCCTGCGCTCAGGCATACCCCGGCCTAAACTGGCGACTTATCGTTGCCGCGTTTTATGAGTGGGGCGCAGCGGATGCCCCCAGAACCTCTTTATGACCCTGACCGATACCTTTTTGAGCGCCGCCGACGGTGCGCTGCGCACCTTGTTTGCGGCTCCCCGCGCCCGCCGGCCCAATCCGGCGGCGGGCCTCGCCCCGGTTGAAATGAGCCAGGCCGACAAGGCCGAGGCCGGCGCCCTGATGCGGGTCAACCATGTGGGGGAGGTCTGTGCCCAGGCGCTGTATGCCGCCCAGGCCTTGAGCACCCGCAACCCCGCTCTGCGCCGCCATTTTGAGCAGGCCGGGCGGGAAGAAGAAGACCACCTAGCCTGGACGCACCAGCGCCTGGAAGAACTGGGCGCACGGCCCTCCCTGCTCAACCCGCTGTGGTATGCCGGCGCTTTTGGCCTGGGCCTGGCGGCTGGCCGGTTGGGGGACGGGGTGAGTCTGGGCTTTTTGCAGGAAACCGAGCGCCAGGTCGAAGCCCACCTGGCCAGCCACCTTGACCGCCTGCCCGCCGCTGACCAGCCATCACGCGCCATCGTTGCAAAGATGATGGATGATGAGGCCAGTCATGCGTCTGACGCTGGCAAAGCTGGCGCGGTGCCGCTGCCCTGGCCGGTACAAGCCCTGATGAAGGCTTCGGCCAAGGTGATGACGACGACGGCGCAGCGGGTTTAGCTTAAGGCGTGTGCTTGGCTCGTTCTTACCCGACGTCGGCCAGCAGGCTTTCGTAAGGAATACTCAGCCCGTGGTGCAGGTTCTTGACCATGCGCAGGCTTAGAGGGCGCTTCTTGTTGAGGATTTCAGAGACCCGGCCACTGGAGCCTATAAACGGTTCCAGGTCCCGAGCGCTCAGGCCCTGTTGCTCCATCCGGAAGCGGATCGCTTCGACCGGATCGGATGGCCCAAAGTCATAGTGCTTGCGTTCATAGGCTTCGATGAGCGTGACCAGCACCTCGCGCTCGTCGGCTTGGGGGGTGCCCTCCTCGGCCTGAAAGACGACTTCGAGCCTGCGAAAAGTCCGCTTCAAGTCTTGCTCGTTTCGAATGGGCTTAATGGTCATTCACGCTCTCCACATCAATGAGGTCGTATTGGGCATGGGTACCGACAAACTTGATCCAGACGATGCCTGCCCGGTATTGCATTTCCACCACCAGGCGGTACTTGTTGCCGCCGATGTTAAATACCACCCGGTTGTTGCCGCAGATGCTCGCACTGGCGAAGTGCACCTTGATGTCGTGAGGCGATCGCCATGTCGCTTTCAGCGCCTCGTCGTACCAGCTGTGCAGTGGACCGCGCGCATCTGCGCAGCCGGGGCGCTCCCAAAACTTTTTCAGGCTGCTTTTTGCGATCACGCGCATGACGATGGATCATCTCCCATTTAGGGAGATTGGTCAATCCACGCCCTTTACGGCTCATCCTGAGTTGCGTGCTGGGCTTACTTGGCAGGGGTTTTTTCGGACAATTGCTGCATGCGCCTTGCCCAAGATCAGGTTCTAGCCATCAAATCGGTCGCCCGGCGGGTCTTGGGTGACGATGCTCGGGTCATCCTGTTCGGCTCGCGCACCGATGACAAGCAGCGTGGTGGCGATATTGATCTGTTGTTTGAAACCCCGCACCTCGTCGGCAATCGCGTCACGGCGATGGGGCAGATCTACGTGGGCCTGATCCGTGAACTCGGCGACCGCAAGATCGATGTGCTGCTCAGCGACCCCGATACGCCCGATGCGCCCGTGCTGCGCGTCGCCCGTCAATCGGGTGTGGTGCTGTGACGCCGCCCCCGCGCCAGGGGCCTTCGCCACTATTTAAGCCACTTCCCGGATCTCAAAACTTGTGGTGATGTTTGCCGTCTTGGCCAGCATGATGCTGGCCGAGCAGTATTTGTCGTGGCTCATCGCAATGGCCCTTTCGACGGCCGTGGCGGGCACTCCCTTGCCAGTGACCAAGAAGTGCATCTGGATCTGGGTGAAAACCTTGGGGTCGGTCTCGGCCCGTTCGGCCTTGAGCCGCACGCTACAGCCGCGCACATCGTGGCGACCGCGTTTGAGAATGAGCACCACGTCATAAGCGGTGCAGCCGCCGGTGCCGGCCAGCACGGTTTCCATGGGGCGCGGGGCCAGGTTGGCGCCGCCGTTCTCAGGTTTGGCGGCGTCAGGCGCGCCGTCCATCATGAAGGTGTGGCCGCTACCGGTCTGGGCCACAAAAGACATGGCCGATCCCTGCGCGGGCAGGTCCGGGTTGCCACCCCAGCTGACTATGCATTCCATGAATCAAGGTCTTTCAAGTTATTGATAAGGGTCGAAAAAGCACCCAAAAAGTCACTTGCGTGTCTCGCGAGATGTTGCAGTGCAGCAAGTCATCCGTAGAATCAAAGCACGCTTCAAGCAAGGCCTCTGCGAAGTCTCTGGTCTTGATTGTTGCACCGCTTGTCTCCTCCACTCCTCCGAAAGGGTGGTTTACAGGCCCGCACCGCGAGGTTCGGGCCTGTTTTTTCTGGTGAAGCTGGAGTTGGCCCTGGTTCAGTGAAGGGATAGGCGCTGCCGGGTTTTTTCGATGAGCCGAGATGCCACAAGCAGCAGCATCGGAACGAAGGCATGTCCGGCCTGCAAGGCATCGGCGAGAACGGCCCGGTCTTCTATGTACTCATGAACCATTTGGTTGCGCAGCTTTCGCATTTCGAGCCATTGGTCTGCAGAGTCGAGCCAGCCCAGCTTTTCAGCCCGGTCCAAATTCTCGATGGCGGCCCCTCGGGGCTCGGCCATGGCTTGCAACAGTGCAGGCAATAACTTGTCTGTCACGGTGTCTTGAAGGCGGCCGAAGCGGCTGACAAATGCATCGAGCCGCTCAGCCAGCAGGGGGTCGATGTCCAGCCGCTGCAGAGTGTCGGTTAAGGAGTGTTCGGCAAACAAGCGCGTGTCCGTTTGCAGGAGGTAGGTGGACTCTTTTTCCACCACTCGGCAAAGGAACTGCAATCGGGCTACCAGAGCCGGCTCTAGCCGCACAGAACAACTCCGGTTTGCTTGGCAATCTGGTGGATGGCTTGTTCGCTTAGATTGGGTGCTTTGAGGACCACATCCACCTTGCGGCCATCCATGGCCCGCGACAGGCGGCTGGCCAGTCGGGCACTGAGCACGGCGGGCGTGTCGACCGGCTGCGCCACTTCCATCATGAGGTCCACGTCCCCGCCGCGCAGGTGGTCCTGAACCCGCGAACCGAACAGCGTGACTTGCACAGCAGGCCCCAGCACCTGCCTGGCGGTGCGGACGATGAGATCGACTTGTAGGGGGTTTAGACGCACGATGGGATTTTGGCATGGAAGGCCTGCCGCCGAATGCGGTACGGCCACCTTATGATCCAAGGCTCATCCCTGCACACCCATGCCTAAAAAGACCCTTACAGCAGGCCTCCAGCCTGCCGATTACCTCAAGAAAATCCTGACCGCCCGCGTCTACGACGTAGCAGTGGAGTCGCCGCTGGAGGTGGCGCGCAACCTCAGTGAGCGATTGGGGCACACGGTGCTGCTCAAGCGCGAGGATCAGCAGCCGGTGTTCAGCTTCAAGCTGCGGGGTGCTTACAACAAGATGGCGCACCTGAGCGCGGCGCAGCTTAAGAAGGGCGTGATCTGCGCCTCGGCCGGTAACCATGCCCAGGGGGTGGCGCTGAGCGCGCGCAAGCTGGGCACCCGGGCCTTGGTGGTGATGCCGGTGACCACGCCCCAGCTCAAGGTCGACGCGGTGCGCGCTCTTGGCGGCGAGGTGGTGCTGCATGGCGACAGCTATTCCGACGCCTATGCGCATGCGCTGGAGTTGGAGCGCAAGAAGGGCCTGACTTTTGTTCATCCCTTTGACGACCCGGACGTGATTGCCGGTCAGGGCACGATCGCCATGGAGGTGCTGCGCCAGATTCAGAACACCGGCGACCGCCTTGACGCGGTGTTTGTGGCCATTGGCGGCGGTGGCTTGATTTCGGGCGTGGCCAATTACATCAAGGCGGTACGCCCCGAGGTGCGGGTGATTGGTGTGCAGATGAACGACTCCGACGCAATGATGCAGTCGGTCGCGGCCGGGCGCCGGCTGTCGCTGCCCGAAGTCGGGCTGTTTTCGGATGGTACGGCGGTCAAGCAGGTGGGCGAGGAGACCTTGCGCATCAGCCGTGAGCTGGTTGATGAATTCATCACCGTCGACACCGACGCGGTGTGCGCAGCCATCAAGGACGTGTTTGTCGATACCCGCAGCATCGTCGAGCCCGCCGGCGCGCTGGCGGTGGCGGCGGTCAAGCAGTATGCGGCCCGCCAGCGCAAGAAGGGCCAAACCTACGCGGCGATTCTGTGCGGCGCCAATATGAATTTCGACCGGCTGCGCTTTGTGGCCGAACGCGCCGAGGTGGGCGAGGAGCGCGAGGCCTTGTTTGCGGTCACCATTCCGGAGGAGCGCGGCAGCTTCCGGCGTTTTTGCGAGCTGATTGGCCAATTACCCGGCGGGCCGCGCAATGTCACCGAGTTCAATTACCGCATCAGCGACAGCGCCAAGGCCCATGTGTTCGTGGGCTTGACCACGCAGGCGCGCGGCGAAAGTACCAAGATCGCGGTGGCCTTCAAGCGCAATGGCTTTGAAGCGATTGACCTGACCCATGACGATCTGGCCAAGGAGCATATCCGCCACATGGTGGGCGGGCACAGCGCCTTGTCCCGGGACGAGCGCCTGCTGCGCTTCATCTTTCCTGAAAAGCCTGGTGCGCTGATGAAGTTCCTCTCGACCATGCGCCCGGGCTGGAACATCTCGCTCTTCCATTACCGCAATCAGGGCGCAGACTACGGCCGCATCCTGGTGGGCCTGCAAGTGCCCAGGGCCGACAACGCCGCCTTCAAGCACTTCCTGCAGACCTTGGGCTATCCGCACGTCGAAGAGACCGACAACCCGGCGTATCGGATGTTTCTCCAGAGCTGAGGCCGTATCGGGCCGAGGGCGGCCCTCCCACAGGGTTCTGCCCAGGCGTGGGGTGGGTGTGGGAGCCGCGCCCTCGCGGCGATGGTGCGCTTGAGTGGGCGGGGCGGGCAATCGGCGGCCGCATCGCGCCGAGGGCGGCGCTCCCACCAACTCTCACCTGGCCATGGTGCTACAGGCGGCCTTCCCACCAACTCTCACCTGGCCATGGTGCTACAGGCGGCCTTCCCACCAACTCCCACCAGGCCATGGTGCTGAGGGCAGCCTCCAACTCTCAGAGGCGATGGAATAGGGGCGTGGGAGCCGCGCCCTCGCGGCGATGGGGCGCTTG